>DASTOB010000145.1:0-9275 GCA_035720425.1 Candidatus Limnocylindrales bacterium | reverse complement strand
GGACCTCGCCGATGGGCGGCGGGTCATGGTTCGGATCGACGAGCGGGACGTCTTCGTGTTCGAACGGGACGGCCGCTTCTACGCCTTCGAGAACGTCTGCCGCCACATGGGCGGCCCGGTCGGCGAAGGCATCCTGATCGGGAAGGTCGAGGCGGTGCTCGACGACGAGCAGCGGCTGCTCCACGAGCGGTTCTCGACCCAGGAGATCCACTTGGTCTGCCCGTGGCACGGCTGGGAATACGACATCGAAACCGGCGAATGCGCCGCCAATCGCCGCCTGAAGCTCCGCCGCTATGAGGCGGTCCAGCGTGGGGAGGACATCTATGTCGTCGCCTGAGGCCGGAGTCGGCCGACCGACCGAGGACGCCGGCCACCCCACCGAGGACGCCGGCCGGCTCACCGAGGACGCCGCGCGCATCCTTGCGGAAACGGATCGCCTGCTCAAGACCGGCGGCGTCGCCGACGTCCCGGACGCCGCCGTGCAGGACCTGCTGCTGGCTGCCGTGCGCCTCTTCTCGGCCAAGCGGGACCTCGGCGAGCGGATCCCCGCCTTCCCGAAGAACGCCGTCACCGCCACCGACGTCGCCGTGACCGCGGTGGCCTTGACCGAAGCGGTCAACCTCGAGCTGTTCGAGCTGGCGCTCTGGAACGGCTGGAGCAACATCTGAGCCGATGGCCACGACGAAGCCGACGCCCCCGGCCGCTCCGCCCGCAGCGCCCGTGAGCCGCGACGGCGTCGAGCCGCGCCTGTTCAACACCGGCGAGCGGGCCGGCTACCACACGACCCTCCACCTCGAGAACGCCCGGCGCCAGGCCGAGGAGCGCGGCTTCAAGGACGTCCTCATCGTCGACGCGGACGCCCATCAGCTCAACGAGATGACGTACTTCCAGGACATCGCGAAGTACATCGAGGACGAGGTCCTCCGCCACGAGGTCTTCAACGGCGAGGCCGGCAAGCTCATGTACCCGGGCTTCCGGGGTCCGCAGCACCAGAGCCTGGCCGGCCGGCTCGTCCGCTACCGCAACGAGCACCTCGAAGACCTCAAGGCGGATGTCCCGCCGGAGGTCGAGTTCTCACGCCGCGAGATGAGCTCGATCGGGATCGACTACCAGGTCGTCTTCCCGACCGCCCTGCTCGCCCTCGGCATGCACCCGGACCCGGACATCGAGACGGCCATGGCGTGGGCCTACACGCGCTGGCTGACCGAGGAGATCCTGCCCCACTCTCCGCACGTGCGAACGATGGTCTACCTGCCGATGAACCAGCCCGAGGCGTGCCTCCGTTTCGTCGAGCGGTTCGGCGACGACCCGGGCGTGGTCGGCTTCATGGTCACGTCGGCCCGCTATCGACCGGTCCACGCCAACGAGTACATGCGCCTGTACGGGGCGATTCAGGAGCGCGGACTGCCGCTCTGCTTCCACGCGATCTACCACCAGCAGGAGCGGATGTTCGAGGGCATGAACAAGTTCCTCTCCGTGCACGCCCTCGGGTTCATCTTCTACAACCTCGTCCACATCACGAACATGGTCGTCAACGGCATCCCGGAACGGTTCCCACGGCTCAAGCTCCTGTGGATCGAGAGCGGCCTGGCCTGGATCCCGTTCCTCATGCAGCGCCTCGACAACGAGTACCTCATGCGCTCGTCGGAGGCGCCGCTGCTCAAGAAGCTCCCGAGCGACTACATGCGCGACATGTACTACACGTCCCAGCCGATCGAGAACAACGACCACGCGCTCATGGAGTCGACGTTCAGGGCGATGAACGCCGAGACGCAGCTCCTCTTCTCGTCCGACTACCCGCACTGGGACTTCAACCTGCCGAGCACGATCTGGGATCTGCCGTTCCTGTCCGAAGCCGCCAAGCGGCGGATCCTCGGCCAGAACGCGTGGGACCTGTTCGGCCTCGACCGGCGCTGACTCACCGACGGCGGGCCGATCCGCCGACCCACGCACGGAGGGCCCGTTGAAGACGACGACCCAGACGCAGGTCACCCATTACGAGGTCCAGAAGAAGCGCCGGGCGTCGCTCATCGAGGAGTGGCGGGGCTACCGCAAGACGATCATCAAGCGGTCCGACGTCGTCATGCACGACGATCCCGCGCGCCGGATGCGCCGCGGCGTGTTCGCCGGACGCGACGGCGACCGGCCGACGATGAACCTCGACGCAAGCGTCCACGAGATCCCGGCCCACACGACGAGCACCGTCCACCGCCACTCGTGGGACGCGATCATGTTCGTCGAGTCCGGTGCCGGCTGGACCGAGATCGACGGTCAGCGGATCGACTGGCGGCCGTGGGACACCCTCCACCTGCCGGCCTGGTCGTGGCACCGCCACGGGACCGATCGCGACACGCCGGCCGTCTTCCACACGTGGAGCGTCGAGCCGATGCTCGAGCAGTTCGGCGTCGCGATCCTCGAGGAGGGTGGCGACACGCCGATCGACGAGCTGCCGCCGCGACCCCGCCAGGCGGCGTCGCTGCAGGGCTCGGATCCCTACGCCCGCCGCACCCAGCGGCTGTCCCGCCACTGGGAGGGCGCCGAAGGCGCTCGCCTCGTGACCCGCTTCGACGACGTGCGCGGCCTCGTCACGAAGCGCGGCGCGCGGAGCCTGTTCCTCGTCGACAAGTCGATCGGCTATCACACGGCCGGGTTGTCGGCCGTCATGCACGAGCTCGCGCCGGGCCTCTACCAGTCCCGACACCGCCACGGCGGCGAGGCGTGGCTGTACGTCGTGTCCGGCAGCGGCTACAGCGTGATCGACGACGTCCGCCACGACTGGGAGACGGGCGATCTCATCGTCGTCGACCACTGGGAGTGGCACCAGCACTTCAACGGCAGCAGCGACCGAACCGCCCGGCTCATCCGCGTCCACAACTTCGACGCGCTGTACGACATGATGCGCGTGCTCCTCGACCCACTCAGCCTGTTCGAGGAACCGCCGGTGCTCGACGCGCCGGACCTGACCGGGATCGTCTGGCCGGACCATCTCGACGGCCGACCGGAGGCGTAGGGCGTTGCCGGAGGTGCCGATCCCGCCCGGGATCGAGGGGATCGTCGGGATCACGGAGCTGCCGGACCCTGCCTGGGCGGACCGCTGGGAGCGGATCATCGTCGACGAGACGCTCAAGGAGCGGCTGCTCAACTTTCTCGTCTTCTCGCTCCGTCATCGCGGCCGGATTGGCGCCGTCGGGCTGCCGGTCCACGGCCTGGTCGTGCTGTCCGGACCGCCCGGCACGGGCAAGACGACGCTTGCCGGCGGCCTCGCCGACCGCGCCGCCCGTGAGCTCGAGGCGCGCGTCCTGTTCGTCGACATCAACCCGCACGCGTTCCCGAGCCAGCTCCTCGGCGAGAGCCAGCGCAGCGTCGCGCGGCTGTTCGAACGGACGATCCCGGACCTCGCCGCGCGCGGGCTCCCGACGGTCGTCCTGCTCGACGAGGTCGAGGCGATGGCGGTCAGCCGGACCGGCGCGTCGCTCGAGACAAATCCGGTCGACGTCCATCGCGCGACCGAGGCCGTCCTCGCGGGCGTCGACCACGTCGCGCGATCGTGCCCCGGCGTCACGTTCGTTGCGACGACGAACCATCGCGCGGGCGTCGACGTCGCGTTCCTGTCGCGGGCGGACCTCGTCGAGGAGATCGGCTTCCCGGACGCCGAGGCGGTCCACGCGATCCTCGTCGACACGCTGCGCGAGCTGACCGACCGGCACGTCGACGGGTCGGAGCTGCGGACTCTGGCGGCCCGCTGCGCGGAGTCGCGGGTCGACGCGCGCCAGGTTCGCAAGCTCGTCCTGCGGGCGATCTGCGACCGGCGCGAGCTCGCCCTCGACCCGTCCGGCATCGCCGTGGCCGACCTCGTCGCGACGTTCGAGGGGGAGCGCGACCGTCTCGAGCCGGCGACCTGATGGCCGAACCGGCGGTCGGGAGCGGCGCTGGCGGCGCCGGCCGCGCGGTTCCGGGGCAGGCGGTGCTCATCGCCCTTGCCACGTTCGCGTTCATCGCCGCGACGAACATCCTGACGCCCCTCCTGCCCCTCGTCCGCGACGATCTCGGCGTCTCGATCTCGACCGCCGGGATCATCGTCGGCTCGTACGGGCTGGCCCGGCTGGCGGTCGATCTGCCGGCCGGCTTCCTCGCCGATCGGGTCGGCCACCGGCGCCTCGCGGTCATCGCCATCGTGCTGCTCGTCGGGAGCTCCCTCGTGGGCTGGCTGGCGAGCGGCGTCGAGATGCTCATCGCGTCGCGCATCGGCAGCGGGGCGGCGGTCGGGATCCTCGCCATGGTCGGCATCTCCGCCCTGGCCGCCACCGCCTCGAGCGCCAACCGCGGACGGGTGATGAGCCTGTTCCACCTCGCCAACAACACCGGCATCGCGCTCTACCCGCTCCTCGGCGGGTTCATCGGAGCAGCCGCCGGGTGGCGCCCGACCTTCCTCGTCACGGCGGTCCTCGCGGTCGTGGCGGGAGCCATCCTGTTCGCCCTCCTGCCGCGGATCGACTTCGGGCACGCGGCGGCCGCGCGACCCGGACGGAACGACGAGTCGCGGGTGCTCCACGGCCGAACGCGGACGCGGGCGATGATCGCGGCCAACGCGGGAATCGTCGCGAACATGATCCATCGCCACGGGATCCGGAACACGATCCTGCCGCTCTACGCCGCCACCGCGCTCGGCCTCGGCGGGATCTCGATTGCGACCGCGATCGCGCTCATGTCGGTCACCGGGCTCATCGTCGCCACGCCCGGTGGCATGCTCGGTGACCGGATCGGCCGCCGCCGGGTCATCGTCTCCGGCCTGACCGCGCTCGCCATCGGCGACCTCGCCTTCCTGCTGACCGGCGACCTCGTGACGTTCCTCGCCGTGTCCGCGCTGATCGGCTTCGGCGACTTCTTCACGAGCAGCCAGACCGCGCTCCTGTCGGAGATCGTCCCGGTCGCCGAGCGGACGCGCTCACTGTCGACGTATCGCTTCTCGTCCGATCTCGGCTCGATGATCGGGCCGATCCTGCTTGCCGCCGTCATGGACGGCGCCGGCGCGCCAGCGGCCATCGTCGTGGCGGCGGTGATCCTCGCCTCGGCCGCCCTTGCCGGCCAGGTCTTCATCCCGGCCCGGGTCGACGCGGCTGAGTCGAGTCGGGCGCCGGCCGCCGCGTGAGGAGATGCCCGTGAACGCCGACGACGTCGTCGCCCGGATCGACCCCCAGGAGGTCGTCGACCTCGCCCTTGCCCTCGGCAACATCGACAGCCCAACTGGTTCCGAGGGCGCCGCCGGCCAGTACGTGTTCGACTGGCTGGCCGGTCACGGCTTCGGCCCGCGGAAGTACGCCCTCGTCGAGGACCGCTTCAACGTCGCGGCGCGCCTCGAAGGGTCGGGTGGCGGCTACCACCTCGTGTTCAACGCCCATCTCGACACGACCCTTCGGCCGGACGCGGTCTGGTCCGCCCGGGACCCGGCGGATCCGCTCTATCACTCGGCGTGGGTCGAGGGCGACGAGATCTTCGGCGACGGGGTGGTCAACGACAAGGGCCCGATGGCGGCCTTCCTCGTCGCGGCGAAGGCGATCCGGGACGCGGGGGCGACGCTCCGCGGCGACCTCGTCGTGTCCGCCGTGGCCGGCGAGATCAGCCGTGAGCCGATCGACGAGTTCCAGGGCCCAGGGTACCTGTCGAAGGACCTCGGGGCGCGGTTCATGGCGACCCACGGGGTCGTCGGCGACTTCGTCATCGTCGCGGAAGGGACGGGATTCGGGATCGTCGGGGTCGAGCCCGGCAAGGCCCACTTCAAGGTGACGATCGCGACCGACACGCCGCGCTTCTACACGCCGTACCTGCCACGCCCGACCGGGTTGACCGACGCGCCGAACGCGATCGTCCGAGCGTCGGCCGTCGTCGCGGCGTTCGAGGAGTGGGCGTACGACTACCAGACCCGCCACACGTACGAGGGGCCGTACGGGCGGATCGTCCCGAAGGCGTCGATCAACGCGATCCGCTCCGGCTACCCGTACGGTCTGACGAGCGCCCCGCAGGTCGCCGCGTTCTACGTCGACACGCGGATCCTCCCCGGGGCCAGCCCGCTCGACCTGCGCGACGAGCTGCGGGCCCTCCTCGGCCGGGTCGGCGTCGAGGGCACGGTGGAGCTGTTCCTCTACCGGCCGGGCTTCGAGGTGAAGGGCGCGGAGCCGCTCATCGAGGCCATCCGGCGCAGCCACGCCGTCGTTTTCCCGGACCCGCCGACGATCGTCGCCGACACGGTGACCTCGATGTGGCGCGACACGAACGCGTTCAACGAGCTCGGCATCCCGGCCATCTCGTACGCGCCGCGCTCGGCGGCGCACGCGGCCCGCAAGTCGTTCCGGGTGGCCGACCTCGTGGACGCCGCCCGGGTCTACGCGCGGATCGCCCTCGACCTGTGCAATCAGGATCGCCCGACGGGCCATCCGCTCGGCGCCCACCTCAACCGCGACATCGCGGCGAGCGTGGCGGACCGCAACCGCGATCTCGGGAGCTGATCTCGCCCGAGGTCCGCCCGAGGTCCGCGTCACGCGCGGCGAGGTTCCACGTCATGTGGGCACCCCCGCCGTTACTGCGTTGGGCGCTACCGAGTCTCGCGGCCCCGGCCAGCGTGCACCACGGCCCGGCACGCCTCGCCGAGCGTCGAAGCTCCCGACCGCGAGCCCGAATCGACCGCTCGACGGCACGCACCCGCTCCGATCACCCGATACGTGTCGCCTTGACGTGGATTCCTGGGGGCAAGGCGGGATCGCCTCGGTCGCTTAGCGAACGAGCACGGCATCAGCCGGTATCCACTCGAGCGCTCCGGCCGGCGCCTCGATCGCGAACTGCCACGGGCGCGTAGGGAAGTAGGTTGGACACTCATCCGCGGCGCAGGTCGGCATCGAGAACCGATCGATGAAGCGACCATGTCGGTCGAAGAAGGCAACGTCGAGCGGCACAAGAACCTCGTCCATGCCGACGCCGGCGGTCGTTGGAGCAGGGGAGTCAAAGACGAACAAGGCAGCATCGAGACCGCCCAGCGTCGGCACGCCGCGAAGGCCTTGAGCGAGCGTCACGCGCACGACGCGGAGGTTCCGGTCGCCGACCGCAACGGTTTCGATCGGTGATGACCAGAACCGACTCGGGACATCAAGGCGCGGCACAACCCAGCTCGCGGTGACGCCAACCACGACCGCGGCGATTAGTACCGCTCCTCCGATTCGCCCGCTGCGGACCGTCTCGCCAGGAGCCATTGCGTGACTCTATGCGAGACCCAGGTCGCGCTACCGTCCGGCCGCGTCGGCGGCGGTGAGGTTTCGGGCGGCGATCTCGCCGACCATGATCGCGGCGACGTTCGTGGGGCTGTGCGGGATGACCGGCAGGACGGACGCGTCGGCCACCCAGAGGCCGTCCAGCCCGTGGACACGCAGGTCCGGCGATACGACGGCGAGCGGGTCGTCCGCGGGGCCGAACCGGCACGTCCCGACGGCGTGGTTGTACGTGATGTGGGACGCCATCGCGTGGTCCTCCCACGACTCGCCCTCGCCGGGGGTGACGAGCGGGCCGTAGAACGGGGCCATCCGCGGATGCCCGACGAGGTCGGCGACGAAGCGCATCCCGTCGAGCATCGCCCGCACGTCCGCCGGGTCGCGGAGGATGGCCGGATCGACCACCGGCGGGTCGAGCGGGTCGGCCGAGCGGAGCGACACGCGCCCCCGCGACCGCACGTCGAGGAGCCGCACTGACACGGGCAGGAGCGGGGCGAGGCCGCGCACGGTGATCGCCGGGTGGAGGAACACGTGCAGGTCGCCGTAGTCGAGCGACGGGTTCGACTTCGCGATGAGGCGGACCTTCGGGATCAGGTACTCCTCGTGAAAGTCGGCCGCGCCCTGGAACGTCAGGTACACGACCGCCTGGTCCTGGAAGTTCCGCCCGACGCCGTCGAGCCGATGGCGGACCCGGAGCCCCGCGCCCTCGATCGCATCCGCCGGGCCGATCCCGGACCGCAGGAGCAGGTGCGGCGACTCGTAGGCGCCGGCCGACACGACGACCCGGTCGGCCGCCACGATCCGGGTCCCGTCCGGGCCCATGACCTCGATTCCGGTGACGCGTGAGCCATCGAGGACGAGCCGGGTCGCCGTCGTGTCGGCGAGGATGTCGAGGTTCGGGCGCCCGCGCGCCGGCTCGAGGTAGGCGACCGCGACGGACTGCCGCTTCCCGTCGACCTCGTTGTACGGCGAGGCGCAGATCCCGAACGGCTCCGGCACGTTGAGGTCGTCGCAGCGCGGCAGGCCCATCTCCTCGGCGGCGGCGATGAGCGCCTCGACCGGCGGATCGGCCGGGTCGTCGAGCTTCCAGCGGCGGACGAGCTTGAGCGGGCCACCCCGCCCGTGGATCGGCGGGTCGCCGAAGTCCGGGTCGTCCTCGATCGCCCGCAGCGTCGGCAGCAGCGCGTCGTATGACCAGGCCTCGCCGCCGACCCGCGCCCACGCGTCGAAGTCGCGCCGGAGCGGCCGGATGACCGACAAGTTGTTGACCGACGATCCGCCGCCCATCACCCGCCCGGCGATGAGCGGGAACGTCGAGCCGTCCGGGCGCTCCACGTCGTAGAGGCGCACGTACGGCGACTCGAGGATGACCTCGCCCTGGCGCTTGGGGTTCGCGATGACGTCCGGGATCGGCCGCGGGTCCGGTCCCGCCTCGACGAGGAGCACCCTCCGCGCCGGATCCTCCGAGGCCCGCGCCGCGATCACGCAGCCGGTCGAGCCGCCGCCGACGACGACGAGGTCGTAGCCCGCGGCCGCGCTCATCCGGACGCGGGCTCCGGTCCATGGCCCGCCTCGAGGCGCGCGCGCAGGCATCGCGCGACCTCGCCGATGATCACGCCGGCGGTCGCCCGCAGGACCATGTCGCCGAGGATCGCGAGGCGGCCGGAGATCCGGACGTCGGCCCGGTACACGATCCTCGTCGTCGCGCCATCGGTCGCCTCCAGCCCGGCGTGGACGTCGGCGGTCAGCGTGCTGCCGGTGAGGGAGTCGCTGCCGGTCGTCGTCACCTCGAGGTCGGTCGGATAGTCCGCCCGGCCGATGACGGAGCGGAAGGCGAAGTCGGCCGACATGGGGCCG
The DNA here is from genome assembly GCA_035720425.1 of Candidatus Limnocylindrales bacterium. GTDB lineage: Bacteria > Chloroflexota > Limnocylindria > Limnocylindrales > CSP1-4 > DASTOB01. The sequence continues at coordinate 162 of DASTOB010000145.1, read as the reverse complement.
ACGGCCGCGCTGATCTCGCCCTCGAACGTCCGCTCGTCGACCTGCCGAACGGCCTCGACGCCCGGGACGCAGCCGGCCAGGCTGAGCGGATCGACGAGCGCCGCCCACACCGCGTCGGGCGGGGCCGCGACGTCGATCCGCCCGTCGAGCTTCATCGCCCGA
>DASTOB010000144.1:0-2079 GCA_035720425.1 Candidatus Limnocylindrales bacterium | reverse complement strand
CGGCGGGTTGCCCTGGCGCGGCTCGAGCGTGACGGTCTTGGAGACGAACGCGGCGAACGGGAAGCGCTCGTAGACGGCGTCGCCGAACGCGCGGCGGGCGGCGATGGCGTCGAACGTGCCCGAGCCGTTGACGATCCGGTGCTCGAGCTCGATGCCGCAGAACTCGATCATGCGACCCGCTCGATCTCGTGGGCGTCGATCACCGGCCCGTCCACGCACAGCCGGACGAAGCCGCGCTTCGTCGGGACGACGCAGCCGAAGCAGGCGCCGTAGCCGCAGGCCATGCCCGACTCCATCGCGAGCTGGCCCGGGACGCCGTGGGTGCGGCAGATCTCAGCGACGGCGTCGAGCATCGGAGGCGGGCCGCAGGCGTACACCTCCGCGCGCGGGTCGCAGCCGAGCTCGGCCTCGAGCAGCGCGGTGACGAGGCCGCGGTAGCCGCGGCTGCCGTCGTCCGTTGCGATCCGCGCCTGCGGGATCAGCGCGGCTCCGTCGGCGTGGGCGGCGTCGCGGAAGCCGAGCAGCATGAGCGCCGCGGCGCCGAGCACGTCGCCCCAGATCGCGAGCGGCGCGATCCCGACGCCGCCGCCGACGAGGATCGGCCGGCGCCCCTGGCGCGGCGGCTCGAAGCCCTTGCCGAGCGGGCCGAGCAGCAGCAGCCCGTCGCCGGGGCCGAGCTCGGCGAGGCGGTTGGTGCCGGGGCCGACGTCCTCGAGCAGGAAGTCGAGCTCGCCCTCGCGCGCGCGCATGACGCTGAACGCGCGCGGCAGGAACGGCCGCTCGTCCTCCCCCCGCCCCACCGCTCGGCCGCGGTGAGCATGTAGAACTGGCCGGGGTCGGGCCGCGGCCCTTCCGGGTCGGCCACGGCGAGCACCACGTAGGGGCCGTGGTCGTGCCGGCGAACGACGCTTGCACGGCGGCGACCGAGCGGCGCGAGGGTCCGCGTGGGGTTGTCCGGACACGAATACCGTGCATGGACGACCCCACCCGCCCGGGTCACGATCCCGCCTCCCTCAATGCCGGGGTTCGTCCGCCGTTGGCGTGCAGCTCCTGCAGCGAGACGACGGCGGGGTCGCCGGAGCGCGCGGCGGCGATCGCACGGCTCGCCGCGAAGCCGCCCGCGATCGTCGTGATGCACGGGATGCCGCGGGCGACGGCGGCGCGGCGGATCTCATAGCCGTCGGCCCGGGCGGCGGTGCCGGTCGGGGTGTTGATGACGAGGTCGACGTCGCCGTCGTCGATCCAGTCGACGACGTGCGGCGAGCCCTCGCCGAGCTTGTTGATCCGCTCCACCGGGATCCCCATGCGCGAGACCGCCGCCGCGGTCCCGCGGGTGGCGACGATCCGGAACCCGAGGTCGTGGAGCTGGGCGGCGATCCCCATCACCGCCGACTTGTCGGTGTCGGTGACGGTGAGGAACACGGTGCCACCGGACGGCAGCCGGGCGCCGGCCGCGGCCTGGGCCTTGGCGAACGCGGCCGGGAAGTCGGCGGCGACGCCCATCACCTCGCCGGTCGAGCGCATCTCGGGGCCGAGCAGGGCGTCGGCGCCGGCGAAGCGGTCGAACGGCAGCACCGCCTCCTTGACCGAGACATGGTCACCGCCTGGATCGAGCGGGAGATTGAGGTCGGCCAGCCGCTCCCCCAGCATCACGCGGCACGCCAGCTTGGCCAGCGGCAGCCCGGTCGCCTTCGAGACGAACGGTACGGTCCGGGAGGCACGCGGGTTGGCCTCGATCACGTACAGATCGTCCCCGAGCACGCCGTACTGGACGTTGATCAGCCCGACGGTCCCGAGCGCGAGGGCGATCCGGCGCGTCGCCTCGCGGATCTCCCCGAGCATCTCCGCGCCGAGCGAGTGCGGCGGCAGCACGCAGGCCGAGTCGCCCGAGTGGATCCCGGCCTCCTCGACGTGCTGCATGACGCCGCCGATCCAGACGTCCTCGCCGTCGCAGATGGCGTCGACGTCGACCTCGATCGCGTTCTCGAGGAAGCGGTCGAGGAAGATCTCGTCCCCGTTGGCTCCCACCCGGTGCAGGTAGTCGCGCAGCATGTCGACGTCGTAGACGATCTCCATCGC
>DASTOB010000143.1:0-13272 GCA_035720425.1 Candidatus Limnocylindrales bacterium | reverse complement strand
GCCGGCAGGGCAGGCGAAGTCCGTCTGGTCCTCGTTGATCGCGACCACGTCACCGTTCGAGGCTCGGTTGATCGACACGCCGATGCTCAGGCCGTTCGAGCCCACGCCGGTGGCGAGGCTGATGAGCTGGCCCTTCGGGATCACCCGACCGACGTTGTCCTCGTTCGCCGCGAAGGCGAGCCCTTCCCCGTCCGCGAAGAACGTGTCCGGGTTGTTGATCCCGAGCCCCTCGTTGATCGTGACCGCGGCCCACACCTTGAGCGGATTGTTGCCACCGGGATCGACGACCACGATGACATCGTGCGCCCCGGACCGGCCAGGGAGGTTTCCGTAGTTGCAGATGAGGCTCGTCGAGGTCCAGTCACACACATCCTCGACGTCGATGACGTCGGTGATCGACGCGCCGTCCGGAAGGCTCGGGTAGTCGTACGGATCGGCGATGGCCTGCGTTACAGTCCCCAGCCTGACCGTCGCCTTCGTCAGCGTCTGGGTCGAGTCGTTTCGGACGCGCAGGCGGAATGCCGTGGCCTCGCCAATCTGGACAGGCGCGATCGCGATCGCTCCATCAACCGTTGAACCGAAGAACACGGTCCGTGGACCAGCCAGCGTCGATCCGGCGGATCCGGCCAAGGCAGCGGCGGCGAGCATCGCCGCGGAAGTGAGCAGTGCCAAACGCTGGCGGGTACGAGCGCCGATCACGAATCCCTCCCTGTGCCGATCCCCCGGCCCGATGTGACGTGGTTGTGCGCGCTCCCGGATCGCACGCCGCGATCCTGGCGGTGCCGTGCGACCCCGGGCAGTACGAACGTCCTACCCACTCGATGGGACGATCGTCCCTGTCCGGACGGTGGCAGAGGGTACCGCGGTTGTCAAGCGCGCAGGGGACACGGCGCGGTGCGAATCGGCACCACTCGCCTCCCCCGATCGGGGTCAGGGCCTGGGCACCGGCCGCATCGGATAGACGCCGACGACGATCGGGGTGACCGGGTCGAGCGACAGCTCGAAGCCCACCTCGCCCCCGCGCAGGAGCTCGCCGAGCAGCTGTCCCTCGCGGGGCGGCAGGCCGACGTAGACGCGGGTTCCGTCGAGTGCGACCGGGGTCACGTCATCCTCCGCCCCGTTGATCCCAAACCGGCGGCGCAACTCGTGCATCGGGACGTACGCCCGCGACTTGATGAAGCGCCGCAACTGGGGTGCGGTGCAGCCCGTGTCGTACGCGCGGGGCGGGACGCCAGCCGGGGCGTCCGGCGCAGCCGGAGGTGGCTCTGGGGCGGGCGGTGCCGCGTGGGCGGCGGGTTGTGCGGGGATCGGCGACGGCGCCGGTGCCGGCTGTGCTGCCTGCGCCGGAATCGGCTGCGGCACCGGTGTCGGCTCGGGCGGGGTCGTCCCCGGCGCGGGTTCGGCCGCGCGATTGATCTGCGGGCGCTCCTGGACCGGCGCGGGCCGATGGGCGTCGCGGGGCACGCGACCGCCGTGGTGGTGACGCGACCTACCGCCGCCGTGCGAGCGCCGGCTCATCGATCGGGCCGCCGGGGGCTCGGGGGTCCCGACGACGGAGCGGCGCCGGGGCGCCGCCTGGAGCTGACAATCATGGTTCCGCAGCCGTTTGGGCGATCGGCCGCCGTTGAAACGACCGTTCGACCGATGATACCGCACTGCAACCCGGGACCCGCCCGCGGGCCCCGGACGGACTGCTCAGATCTCCGAATCGGGCGTCGCCGTCGCGGCCAAGAGGGCCTTGAGCTCGAACGGGCTGGCCGACGGGTGGGCCGACCGAAGGAGGGCGGCGAGGCCCGCGATGTGCGGGGCGGCGAGGCTGTTGCCGGTCGCCACGATCCTCCCACCGCCCTTCCAGGCCACCGGCACGTCGACGCCCCACGCCCCGAACTCGACCGGCGGGCGCGGGTTGTAGAACCACGTCCACGGGTCGGGCACGTCGTGCGCGGCGACCGACACGACCGACGCGAACAGCGACGGGTAGCTTGGGCCGGGCAGGTTGTTCGCGGCGCAGACGAGCAGCGTGTTCGCGAAGTACGCGTCGTCGGCGAGGTGATGGAAGGCACCGAACAGGGCCTCCTTGCGGGACGACAGGCTGAGGTTGGCGACGGGGATGGCCTGCTCGACGACCCACTCGATCGCGGCGGCGAAGAGGAGCCCGGGCGCCCGGTTGTCAGAACCGAGGACGCGGACCGACACGAGGTCCGCGGCTGGGGCGAGGGCATGGACGATGCCGGCACACGCCGTTCCGTGGCCGACGGCATCGACCCGCTCGTCGTCCTCGACGACTCGCGGCTCGCCGTCGACCACGTCGACGCGTACGTGGCGGACGACGCGTCCGCCGACGGCCGGGTGGTCCGCCTCGATCCCGGAGTCGACGATCGCGACGGTCACGCCCCGCCCGTCGGCCGTGCCGAACGCGGCGGCGCGATCGACCGGCAGCGGGCGGGATCGCCCGAGGGCGGCCCGATTCGGCGGTGCGAACGGCTCGCTCCAGGCCGGCCGGCGGTCGGTCCCGACGTCAGTCATTCCGTTTCGAATGCGGCCCGCTCGCGCCACGAGGGACCGCGGGTCGGTCGACCCGGCGATGCGGACCGTCGGTCGCGAGCGAGGTGACGGAGCGCGACGTCAAGCACGTCGATCGCCAATCGCACCCGATCCTGATCGGCCGCGCGGAGCCGAGCGAGGCGATCGACGAGGTCCCAGAAGCCGGGCTCGACCTCGGTCGCCAGGCGCGCCGCCGCGTCGGCCGCGACGGCCTCCCAGTCGGGCGCCTCCGCAACATCGGCCACTGTCCCATCGGCCGATGTCCCGGCGGCCGATGCCGCGGCGGCGAGGCCGGCTGCGACGAGCTCGACGACGTCCCGTTCCGTTCGGCTCACCTCGATCGCAATCGCCGCCTGGCGAGCGAAGACGCCGGCGAGCGACACGTCGCGCAGGTCGAACGCGTTCCCGCCGCGCCGGTCGAGCACCTCGAGGACGCCGATGACGCGATCGCCGGACTCGAGCGGTACGGCGAGCAGCGAGCGCGGGACGTACCCGGTCGCGGCCGCAGCCTCGCGATCGAACCGCGGGTCCGTGGCGACATCGCTGATCGCGATCGGCTGGGACGTGGCGAGGACGAAACCGGCGATGCCCTCACCGGGCTCCACGACGAGCCCCACCACGCCGGCACCCTGGTCCCCCGCCGCCACGCGGAAGCGCAGCCGGCCGTCAGGATCGACGAGTGCGATTGAGGCCGCCTCGGCATCGAACAGCGCGACGGTCGCCTCGGCGATCGAGCGGAGCAGCCGGTCGAGCCCCGGCGGTTCCAGCCGGAGCGCGACCGCGCCGCGCGCGGCGAGTGCCTCGACGAGGCGACGAAGGGAGGCGTCCCGCTCATCGTCGGTCGGTTCGCGATCGCCGGGTTCGCGATCGCCGGGTTCGCGATCGCCGGGTCCGTGGTCGCCGGGTCCGCGGTCGGTCACCACTCGGCCCGTCGTTCGAGCGCCTCGAGGTCGACGATGACGAGATCATCCGACTCCACCCGGATCAACCCCGCGTCGACGAACTCGCCGATCAGGCGGTTCACGCGCGGGCGGGTTCCACCGATCATCGCCGCCAGCTCCGACTGGGTGTAGAGCCGCCCCAGGCGAACCGCGCCGCCGTCCGCCGTGCCGTCACGGGCGAGCCGGGCGAGCTGGCGGGCGAGGCGACCGGCGAGGTCGAGGAAGTGGGCCTCGGCGAGCTGGTCGGTGAGCCGGCGGTGGTGGGCCGCGATCCCCGCGAACAGCGCCCAGCGGAACGACGGGTCGTCGTCGACGAGGCTCACGAAGACGTCGCGCGCGAGGGTCAGCGTGACGGTCGCCTCGAGCGCCGTCGCGGTCGCCGAGCGGGGGGCTCCGTCGAGGAGCACGAGCTCGCCGAACGCTTCGCCGGGGCCGAGCGCGGCGACGATCGCCTCGTCCCCGTCCGGCGAGATCCGGCCGATCTTGACCAGGCCCTCGGTCACGAGATGGAGCGCGTCGCCCGGATCCCCCTCGTGAAAGATGACCTCGCCGCGCCGGTAGCGGCGTCGAACCATGCGATCCGCGACGCGCGCGAGCGCGGCCTCCGCGAGGCGCCGGAAGAGCGCCGAACCGCGAAGCGCGTCGACTGTCGGATCGAGTCGGGAAGCATCGGCCATCGGCTGCCCCTCGAGGCGCGGCCCCTGCGCGCCGGTCGGGCGATGGTAGCGTGTCCCGTACAGGACAGGCCGGCTGTTCGCGGGGTGCTCGCGGGGACGGTCGTCACGGTCTACCATCCCGGCACGGTCGGGAACGATCGGAGGCCCCGAGGGGGCGGGCACGGCCCCCGAGGGCAGGACGGAGGACCTGGGACATGGGTGAGGACTACGAGCCGAAGATCGAGACGATCGGTCCGGACGGCGGCGGGGAGTCGTACGAGGACTTCGGTCCGATCGGCGACGACGACGGCGACACGGAGGGCCACGCGTTGCGGCCGCAGGTTCCGGGCCCGCCGGCGGTGGCCAGGAAAATGGGCCCCGGCGAGCATGGCATTGGCCCTGGCGAGAGCTTCATCCGCGGCGACGGAACCCCGGCTGACTTCCTCGACGACCGCGACACGGAAGGGCACATCGAGTTTCGCCGGATGCCCGGCGACGGCGGCGAGTAGGCCGATCACCCTCGCCGGCCAGGCACGCCGCCCGGCTCCGGGCGGCGTCTCCGTGTTCGGGACGAGCCGTCAGCCGGCGACGACGTACAGGTCCCGGGGCGCCTCGTTGAGCACGATCGGCCCGGACGGGCCGCACACGACGATGTCCTCGATCCTCGCCCCGTACCGTCCCTCGAGGTAGATCCCGGGTTCGACGCTGAACGCCGCGCCTTCGACGAGCGGCTCCGCGTTGCCGGTCACGAGGTACGGCTCCTCGTGCGTCTCGAGGCCGATCCCGTGGCCGACTCGGTGGATGAAGAACTCGCCGTACCCGGCCGCGCCGATGATCCCGCGCGCCACCGCGTCGACCCGTTCGGCGGGCAGCCCGGGCCGGACCGCGGACGTCGCCTCCGCCTGTGCCTCGCGGACCGCCTCGAACAGGCGAAGGAAGTCGGCGTCCGGACCGCTCGCCGGATCGCCGCCGGTGACCCACAGCGTCCGGGTGACGTCGGACCCGTAGCCGTCGCGCAGGCCGCCGATGTCGAGGACGATCGGCTCCCCCGCCTGAATCACACGCTCCGATGCCTCGTGGTGCGGCGACGCGGAGTTGGGACCGGAGGCGACGATCGCGAATTCGGCCACCTCGTGGCCCTCGTCGACGAGGCGCTCCCGCACCTCCCGGGCGACGTCCGCCTCCGTTCGACCGACGAGCCGGCCGGCGGCGATCGCCGCGACGACCCGATCCGCAGCGTGCGCCGCCGCCCGGAGGAGCTCGACCTCCTCCGCGTCCTTGCGCATCCGCAACTCACGCAGGACGCTCGAGGCGCGGACGAACGACGCAGCGGGCCGAAGGGCTTGCAGAGCGAGCAGGTGGCTCGCCCAGAGACGGTCCGAAACGGCCAGTGGGCCATGGGCCGTGGCGGCGTCGAGGGCCAGACGATACGGGTCCTCCTGCTCCGCCCATGGAGCGATCCGAACGTCGGCGAGCAGTCCCGCCCTCGCCGCCGCCTGCTCGAGGCGCGGCACGACGAGGACGGGGGCCGCGGACGGCGGCACGACGAGCATGGTCAGGCGCTCGAGCGGCATCGCCCGATAGCCGGTCAGGTAGACGAGGTCCGGGCCGACCCCGACGAGCACGGCACCGAGCCCGCGCTCGGACGCGATGGCGCCGAGGTCGGCGAGTCGCCGCGCGTACCGCTCCGGCGGGATCCCGGCCTGCGCTGCGTCGCTCACCGCGCGCCCGTCCCGAGCCAGCGGGCGAGCGTCTGTGGGCCGTCCTCGAACAGCTTGCGGTAGGCGAAGACGCGCTCGGCCCCCGCGTCGAGGGCGCGGCGCCGGAGATGGTGGTCGTCGTGCTGCCCGACGGCGAGCACGCGACGTCCGGCCGCCGCGGCGCGGGCGATGCCGTCGACGCCGTCGTACCGCCGGGCGGTGAGGTCGACGACCACGGCGTCAACGTCCTGGAGGACCGCCTCGAGCGCCGCGAGGGTCGATACGCGCACCGGCTCCGCCCCGACGGCCCGAAGCTGGACGTCGAGCCGGCTCAACCAGACGAGATCGTCGGCCAGGACGGCGACGCGCCGCGCGGATCCCGGGGTCGCGTCGGCCGCGGCCGTCTGCTCGACCTTCACCCGGTTCAGTCGAGCTGGCTCGCGACGTGCCGGAACACGTCCCGGGCCGACACGACGCCGGACGGCAGCCGCGCCGCGTCGACGATCGGGATATGGCGGAAGCCGCCGACCGCCATCTTGTGGATCGCGACGGCGATCGGGTCGTCCTCGCGGAGCACGACCGGGTCGCGGGTCATGAGCTCGCGGATCGGCCGGTCCCCGACCGATCGGCCGGCGACCTTCAGGACGGCGTCGCGGTCGGTGAAGATCCCGACGAGCCGACCGGCGTCGGTGACGAGCAGGCAGTCCGTCCCGCTCTCGTGCATGCGCCGGATCGCCTCGTCGACCGGCGCGGCGGCGTCGATCGTCTCGGGCTCGCCGACGGCCAGCTCGTCGAGGTGCTCACCGAGGAGCGGCCCGCGATACGACTCGGCCGGCTCCGGGATGTCCGACGCGCGGAGGTCCGCGCCGCAGTTGGCGCACGTGTCGTCGCCCTCGAAGTTGTCGTGCCGGCAGACCGGGCAGAGCATGTCCGTCTCCCTCGGGTGGCGGTCGTCAGTCGACCGTCCAGGTCTCTCCGCTGTTGAGTGCCGCGGCGAGATCGCCCGCCCCGCCGGAGCCGACGGCGGTCGCGATCTGGTCCGCGATGAGCTGATCGTGGGTCGGCCGGGGCACCGCCCGGAGGACGCCGACCGGGACCGGGAACTCCGGCCAGAACATCCGCGACAGCATGAGCGCGAGATACGGCTCCGGGGACTGCTCGTCGTGGACGAGCAGGTCGTCCTCGGTGATCCCGTCGCCGAGCTGGACCACCTCGGGATGGAGGCCGCGCAGCCGGATCCCGCGGTCGCGGTCCTTGCCGAAGATCATCGGCTGGCCGTGCTCGAGCACGAGCATCCGGTCGTCGCGCACCTCGCGGTCGGTGAAATCGCGCCACGCGCCGTCGTTGAAGATGTTGCAGTTCTGGAGGACCTCGACGAACGACGCGCCGACGTGGCGGCCGGCCCGCTCGAGCGTCTTCTGGAGGTGCTCGGTGTGGGTGTCGACCGACCGGGCGACGAAGCTCGCCTCGGCGGCGAGCGCCACGGTGAGCGGCATGATCGGCGTGTCGACGCTGCCGAGCGGGGTCGACTTCGTGCGCTTGCCGAACTCCGACGTCGGCGACGCCTGGCCCTTGGTCAGCCCGTAGATGCGGTTGTTGAACATGACCATGGTGAAGTCGACGTTGCGCCGCATCGAGTGGAGGACGTGGTTGCCGCCGATCGACAGGGCGTCGCCGTCGCCGGTGATGACCCAGACCATGAGGTCCGGGCGCGCGGCCTTGAGGCCGGTGGCGAGCGTCGGCGCGCGGCCGTGGATCGAGTGGAAGCCGTACGTGTTCATGTAGTACGGCAGGCGACCGGAGCAGCCGATGCCGGAGATGAAGACGATCTTCTCCTTCGGGTAGCCGAAGTCCGGCATGACCTTCTGGGTCTGGGCGAGGATCGAGTAGTCCCCGCATCCGGGGCACCAGCGAACCTCCTGGTCGGACACGAAGTCCTTCCGGGTGAGCTGGATCACGGCCTCGTTCTCCGGGCTCAGAGGCGGCGCGGCCGGTCGTGCCTGGTCGGTCATGGTCGGTCCTCGGCGAGGATTCGCTCGGCCTCCTGGTAGATCTCGGCGATGCGGAACGGCTTGCCGCGGACGCGGTTGTAGCCGATCGCGTCAATGAGGTGGCGGCTGCGGACGAGGAGCAGGAGCTGGCCGAGGTTGACCTCCGGGATGAGCACCCGGCGGTAGCTCCGCAGGACCGCCTCGGTGTTCCGCGGCAGCGGGTTGAGGTAGCGCAGGTGGGCATGGGCGACGGCCTGGCCCTCCGCCTGCAGGCGCTCGACCGCGCTCCGGATCGCGCCGTACGTCGAGCCCCACCCGAGGACGAGCAGGTCGCCGCGATCCGGGCCCATCACCTCGAGCTCCGGGATGTCGTGGGCGATCCGGGCGATCTTCTCGTGGCGGAGCAGCTGCATTCGGTGGTGATTGTCCGGGTCGTAGCTCACGTTGCCGCTGATATCCGCCTTCTCGAGACCGCCGACGCGGTGCTCCAGCCCAGGCGTGCCGGGAACAGCGAGGCGGCGCGCGAGGGTCGCCGCGTCACGCTCGTACGGCTGGAACGTCGCCCGGTCCGTCCACGTTTCGACCCGGATGTCCGGCAGCTCCGCCGCGTCCGGTATCCGCCACGGCTCCGCCCCCGTGGCGAGGAAGGCGTCCGACAGGTAGACGACCGGAGTGACGAACCGAAGGGCGATCCGCCACGCCTCGATGGCGAGGTCGAAGCACTCGGCCGGCGTGGCCGGCGCGACGACGGCGACCGGCGAGTCGGAGTTCCGCCCGAACAGCACCTGGAGGAGGTCCGCCTGCTCGGTCTTGGTCGGCATGCCGGTCGAGGGACCCGCGCGCTGGACGTCGACGACCACGAGCGGCAGCTCGACCATGACCGCCAGCCCGAGGGCCTCGCTCTTGAGGGCGATCCCGGGACCCGAGCTCGCGGTGAGCCCGAGCGCGCCGCCGTAGCTCGCCCCGATCGCCGCCCCGATCGCCGCGATCTCGTCCTCCGCTTGGAACGTCTTCACGCCGAACTGCTTGTAGCCGGACAGCTGGTGGAGGATGTCCGAGGCGGGGGTGATCGGATAGCTCCCGTAGAACAACGGCCGATCGGCGAGCTTCGACGCGGCGAGGAAGCCAAGGGCCGTCGCCTCGTTGCCGGTGATGTTGCGGTAGCGACCGGGCGCGAGCTTGGCCGGCTTGACCCGGTAGTGGGTGTGGAACAGCTCCGTCGTCTCGCCGTACGCATAGCCGGCCTTGAGCGCGCGCTGGTTCGCCTCGGCGATGACCGGCCGGGCCTTGAACTTCGCGTCGATCCAGCGGAGCGTCGGGTCCATGCTCCGCTCGTACAGCCAGAACATGATCCCGAGGGCGAAGAAGTTCTTGGTCAGGTCCTTCTGCTTCGACGTCATGTCGAGGCCGTCGAGCGCACGCTCGTTGAGCGTCGAGATCGGGATCTCGAAGACGCTGTACTGCTTGAGCGAGCCGTCCGTCAGGGGATTCGTCGCGTAGGCCGCCTTGCTCAGGTTCTGGGCTGTGAAGGCATCACTGTTGACGATGAGCGCACCGCCCGCCGGCAGGTCGCCGACGTTCGTCTTGAGCGCGGCCGGGTTCATCGCCACGAGCACGTCCGGCTCGTCGCCCGGGGTGTGGATGTCCGCGCTCGAGAAGCTGATCTGGAAGCCGGACACGCCCGGCAGGGAGCCGGCCGGGGCACGGATCTCGGCGGGGAAATCCGGCAGCGTGCTGATGTCGTTGCCGAATACGGCGGCGGTCCGGGTGAACTGGGAACCGGTCAGCTGCATGCCGTCGCCGGAATCGCCGGCGAAGCGGATGGTGACCCGCTCGAGCTCCTGGACGTCGAGGTCGCGCTCCCGCTCGGTCGTTGTCACGCGCCCTCCGCGTCCTCCATCCGCTGGTGCGGCCGCGGCGGGAGGTTGAGCAACTCCTCCGGGAACGCCTCGGCGAGGAACTTGAGGATGTCCTGCGGCCGGACCACGCCGACGAGGTGGTCGTCGTCGTCGAGGAGCGGGACGTTCCGGAACCGGCCGGTCTGCATGAGCTCGATCGCGTCGCGCACCGTCTCCTCGAGATGCAGGTGGTGCGGCTTCGTCGTCATCATCGACTCGACGGGCTGGGTCAGGTCGACGTCGCCGCCGACGATCTGCCCGAAGATATCGCGCTCCGTGAGCACGCCGGCGAGGCGCCCGTCGGCATCGGTCACAAAGACCGAATCGCCGGTACCCGATCGCTGGATCGCGGCGATGCACGCGGCAAGGCTCGTGCCAGGGGCGACCGTCACGGGGTCACGACGGCTGACGACCTTGAGGCGCGCGTCGACCAGCGATGGGACGCGGGTCGCAACCGCGCGCTCGCTCAACTGGTTCACGCCGTCAAGTGTATGTCGCGTCGCCTCGTTCCGCCTGCGGGAGGTGTCAATGGCGATGGAGCCGGGTCAGGCCGTCCGGGCAATCCCCAGCGCGGCGGCGGCATGGTCGGCGAGCAGCGCACCGGCGCCACCGATCCCGATGAACCGGAACCCATCGGCGAGCAGCCCGGGGACGAGTGACGGATCGTAGACGAGGATCCCGGCCGCCTTGCCGTTCGCCGAACACGCCTCGACGACCGTGCGGAGCGCCGCTCGATACCGTTCGTGGCCGAACTGTCCGGGGATGCCGAGCGAGTGCGACAGGTCCGCGGGGCCCACGAACAACACGTCGACGCCGTCGAGCGACGCGATCTCATTCGCGTCGCGGACCGTCCCGGGCGCCTCGACCTGGACGATCCCGAGGATGTTCGCGTTCAGCTCGCGGACGCGCTCGTGGGGCACCGCCCCCTGCCCGCCACCGCGCGTTCGCAGCGCCACGCCGCGCACGCCGTCAGGCGGGTAGTGGAGGTACGACAGCGCCTCGCGCGCCTCGGCCGCCGAGCGCATCTGCGGAATCATGATGCCCGCCGCTCCGAGGTCGAGCGCGCGCCCGATCCGCAGGCGCTCGCCGGACTGGGGTCGAACGAGGGCCGTCGACCCCGTCACCTCGACCGCGTGGAGCAGGGCGAGCAAGTCGGCTTCGGTCGCCACCCCGTGCTCGAGGTCGAGTACGAGCCAGTCGTACCCGGCCCGACCGCACAGCTCCGCCGCGAGCGGCGAGTCGAGGTCGACGAACAGCCCGAACGTCGTCTCGCCGGCCAGCACGCGCTGGCGGAGGGTCGGGCGAACCGGATCGGTCACGCCCGTATCATGCCGCCCCCCGCGCGCGTTCGTCGCCGACTTCCGCGGTGCGGGTTCCCCTGAACGCGACGTCAGATAAGCGGGAGTGCAGCCGCGGGCACGGTCCGGTTGATCGCCCGGTGAGGGCCGGCTGCGAAGATGCCGCCATGCGCACCGAACGGATCGCCTTTGGCGGCATCTCGATCCGGAATTCGCTCCGGCTGGCCACACGCATCGTCAAGGAGCGGCGAGCGCTCGGTCGCGCGGTGAAGCGGATGCCGCGGCCGATGCCCTGGGACTGGGCGTCGCCGCGCCTGCTGCCACTCCTGTGCGGACCGTACCTCGCCGACGACGAGCTCGTCACGGACTCTCTCGAGCCGGGCTGCGCGGTGGTGTTCGGCGTCGATCTCGGCCGTACCTTCACGCTCGTGGACCCCGAGGTGGCGGAGCGCTGGGAGGTGTCGACCGGGCAGCTTCGCGATCGGGCGGTGGCCAACCTGCGCGCCCGGGCGTCACGACTCGGGCCGGAGGTCGTGCGGCGCGGCGTCCTGAGCGGTCGCGTCATGCGCCACACCGGCGATCGGATCACCTGGGCGGCGTCGCTGGCTGCTGGACCAGGAATCGCTGACGCGGCTGTTCGGATCGGACGATCAGATCTTCCTGGCGCCGGGGAGGGGCACCCTCCTGAGCTTCTCGCCGGAGGTTCCGGCGGCGGTCCTCGCGCACATCCTCATCGACTTCGAGCAGGGCGAGCCGTGGCCGCTGTTCCTCGACCCGTTCGTACTCATGGACGGTCGGCTGAGCTGGCAGCCGGACGACGAACCGCTTGATGGAGAGTGGACATCATGATGCGCATGTTATACGCTTCATGATGTGTCAACACGGACGACGCTGACCCTCGACGATGACGTGGCATCCGGCCTCGAGCGCGAGGTGCGGCGCACCGGTCGCACGTTTCGATCGGTCGTGAACGACGTGTTGCGGGCAGGGCTCGAGCGCGAGCGCCTGCGGGCCCGCTCCCCCTTCGTCGTCGAGCCCGCCGACCTCGGGCAGCGCGCAGGGCACAGCATCGATCACGTTTCGGGACTGATCGAGACCGCGGAGGGGCCGCGCGCGCGGTGATCCTCATCGACGCCAACCTCCCGCTCTACGCGTACGACCGGGGATCGACGCGGCACGTGGCGGCCCGCTCGTGGTTCGAGGCGGTGCTCTCCGGCAGCGAGCCGATCCGGTTCGCCGTCGTGACCCTGCTCGCGTACGTCCGAATCGCCACGAACCCGGCGGTCTACGAGCGGCCGCTTGACAGCGCGACCGCGGTCGGCCACGTCCGATCGTGGCTCGAGCGACCGAACGTGGAGATCGCCACGCCGAGCGACCGTCACTGGGCGATCCTGGCGGATCTTGCGTCGGCCGGGCAGGCGCGAGGGCCGCTCGTCATGGATGCCCATCTCGCGGCACTGGCCATCGAACACGGCGCGACCCTCATGTCGACCGATCGCAGCCTCGCTCGGTTCCCGGGACTCCGGATGCGAGACCCGCTGGGCGGCTGAGAGACACCGGCTGCCCCCAGAGACCGCGCACGGCGTCAGTCGGGGAACGCCTCCGGCCCCCGCTCGGCAAGGTCGCGAGCTTCGGCCTCGACGGCCTCGCCCTCGGGCGGCAGCCACGAGTACGGGTAGCGTGGATCGTCGAGTGCTGCGGCCTGGCGCGTGATCCGGAGCGGATGGAACGTGTCGACCATGACCGCCAGCTCCTCCGTCCGCGCCTTGCCGATCGAGGCCTCCGCCGTACCCGGATGCGGGCCGTGCGGAATGCCGGCCGGGTGGAGCGTGAAGGACGAGATCGCCACGCCACGCCGGCTCATGAAGTTGCCGGCCACGTAGTAGATGACCTCGTCGCTGTTGATGTTGCTGTGGTTGTACGGCGCCGGGATCGACAGCGGGTGGTAGTCGAACAACCGGGGCACGAACGAGCAGACCACGAAGTTGCGCGCCTGGAACGTCTGGTGGACCGGCGGCGGCTGATGGACCCGACCGGTGATCGGCTCGAAGTCGCCGATGTTGAACGCGAACGGCCAGAGATACCCGTCCCAGCCGACGAGATCGAACGGGTGGTGGCGGTAGTGGTAGGCGGTGATCCGGTCGCGGACCTTCACGTCGATCACGAAGTCGCCGGCGTCGTCACGCGGCTCGACCCAGTCGGGAATCCGGATGTCGCGCTGGTGGTACGGGCTGTGCTCGAGCA
>DASTOB010000142.1:0-3263 GCA_035720425.1 Candidatus Limnocylindrales bacterium | reverse complement strand
GCCCGAGCTCCCACGGTGCACCGGCGTGCTTGATCGACGACAGCGGGCTGGCACCCGTTCCGCCGGCGTGACCGGACACCTGGACGTAGGACGCACCGGCCTTGGCGACGCCCGCGGCGATCGTCCCGACGCCGCGAGTCGCGACGAGCTTCACCCCGATCCGCGCCGCCGGGTTGATCGCCCGGAGGTCGGCGATCAGCTGGGCGAGGTCCTCGATCGAGTAGATGTCGTGGTGGGGCGGCGGGCTGATGTACGACATCGCGGGCTGGCCGCGGCGGAGCATCGCGATGTAGGCGGTCGCCTTCTTCGCGGGCAGCTGGCCGCCCTCGCCGGGCTTCGAGCCCTGGGCGATCTTGATCTCGAGCTGGTCGGCCCGGGCGAGGTACTGGGCGGTCACGCCGAAGCGGGCAGACGCGACCTGCTTGATCCGGGCGTCGTGGCGCTCGCCGTCGGGTCCAGCCCGGTACCACGCCGGGTCCTCGCCGCCCTCGCCGGTATTCGCCGCGCCACCGGCGCGCTGGATGCCGATCGTGAGCGCCTGGTGCGCCTCCGGGCTGAGCGCGCCGACGCTCATCGCCGATACGACGAATCGGCGGACGATGGACCGCGCGTCCTCGACTTCCGCGAGCGGGATCGGCGTCGCGCGGCGCAGCCGGAGGTCGTCGCGCACGACGGCCGATTCGCGGGACAGCGACGCGCGATACGCGGCGAGCAGCTCGTCGACGGTCGCCGGGACGTCGGCCGCATCCGCCATCGCCTGGACGGCGCCGACGATCTTCGGCGCGTAGAGGTGGCCCTCGCCGTCGGCGCGGAAGCGGGCGAAGCCGGGATCCGGCAGGCGCGGCTCGCGCCCCGGGACCGGCTCCGGGATCGCGACGGCCGACTCGCGCCGGCGCAGCTGGCGGCGGGCGAGGTCCACGAACGTCACCCGGCCGGGCCACGCCGCGGCGGTCGGGAAGCACCGCGCCACGACCTCCGGCGCGAGCTCGAGGACGTCGAACAGCGCGCCGCCCACGTACGACGCGATCGCGCTGATCCCCTGCCGCGCGAGGGTCTTGCGCAGGCCGGCCTCGAACGCGGCCGCGAGGTTCGCCACCGCCCCCTCGGGTGTGAGCGTCTCCGCGCCGCGGGAGCCCGCGAGCTCCGCCGCGAGCTCGATCGCCAGCCACGGGTGGACCGCCGTGGTGCCCGCTGCGAGGGTCATCGCGAGGGCGTGGACGTCGAGGACGTCGGACACGTCGGCCACGACGTCGGTTCGGCCGCGCAAGCCCGCGTTCGTGAGGGCAGTGTGAACGGCACCCGCGGCGAGGACGGACGGGACCGGCAGGCGGTCCGGCGCGTCCGCCCGCCCGACGGCGAGCGCGCGGTCCGAGAGGACGACGACCTCGATCCGCCCACGCGCTGCCCGGACGGCGGCCTCGGCCAGGCGGTCGAGGGCCGCCTCGAGCCCGGCCGATCCATCAGCCGGCGACCACGTCGCGTCGAGCCGGACCGTGCGCGTCCGGCGCCCGTCAAGGGCCTGCAGCAGGCCGTCGAGATTGGTGACGATCGGCCGGTCGAGGCGGAGCGTCCGCGCGCCTCGCGGCAGTCCCGCCAGCAACCCGGGGCGCCGCCCGAGCTCCACCCGCAGGTCCATGACGATCCGCTCGCGCTCCGGATCGATCGGCGGGTTGGTGACCTGGGCGAAGGCCTGCCGGAGGTGGTCGGCCACGCGCCGGTCGACCCGGCTGCGGCCCGGCGTCGGCGTGTCGTCGCCCATGCTCCACAGCGGCTCGTGGGCCTCGAGGGTCATCGTCTTGATGTCGAGCCGGGCGCGCTCCGCGTCGACGCCGGCGAGGTAGCGGTCCGCGGTCGTCGTGTGGGTGGCAGGGTGCGCCGGCGGCCGATCGTCGTGGGCCGGGTGCGGCGCGTCGTGGATCGGCAGCTTGGCGAGGAGCGTCGCCTTCGCGTCGGCATCCTCGAGGATCGCCCGACGGGCCGGATCGACGAGGAGCAGCTGGCCGGGGCCCAAGCGCCCGCGGCGGACGGTGTCCGCGGCCGCGAGCGGGACCGCGCCCGCCTCCGAGGCGACCGCCACGAGCCGATCGCGGGTGACCGCGTAGGCCACCGGTCGGAGGCCGTTCCGGTCGAGCAGCGCGCCGACCCGCCGCCCGTCGGCGAACACGATCGCCGCGGGCCCGTCCCACGGGGCGAGGAACCCGGCCGTGCGCCGCTGGAGCGAGGCGACCGCCGGGTGCGGCGCGGTCCGGACCGGGAGCGCCTCGGGGATCGTGGCGAGCAGGGCGGTGCCGAGGTCCCAGCCGGTCATCGTCAGGAGCTCGAGCGCCTCGTCGAGGCTGAGTGAATCAGATCCGTCGGGTGACAGGAGCGGACCGGCGGCCACGAGTGCCTCCGCGGCGGCGCGAACGTCGGATCGGCCGGCCGGCGCGTCGAGCGAGCGCCCGCGCACCTGCTCGCGGTTGCCGCGGACGGTGTTGATCTCGCCGTTGTGGGCGATCGCCCGGAAGGGCTGGGCGAGCCGCCAGGTGGGGTGCGTGTTCGTGGCGTAGCGCTGGTGGAACAGCGCGTAGCGAACGGCGAGCCCCGGGGCGAGGTCCGGGTACAGGCGGCCGAGGCCGCCGCCGGCGACGAGACCCTTGTAGACGATCGTCCGACACGACGCCGACGGGATCGACAGGTCAGACTCGCCCGCCGCCCGGGCGGCCTGCTCGATCCGCCGTCGAAGCACGACGAGGCGGCGTTCGAACGCCCGGTCGTCGTCGCCCGCCGGACGGTCGACGATGGCCTGGGCAAACGCCGGGCGCGCCGCGGCGGCCGATGCGCCGAGGGCTCCCGGATCGGCCGGCACCGTGCGCCACCGGAGGAGGGACAGACCCGCATCCGCGATCGCCGCGCGGATGAGCGCCTCGGCCCGGACGCGTCGCGCGCGGGAACGGGGCAGGAACAGCTGGAGGATTCCCGGTCGCTCGCCACCCAGCCCGGGCGCGAGTCGATCGACGACGGCGGGCTCGAGCGGCAGGGAGACGCCGGCCCCGTCACTCGACTCGCCGTCGGCCCCAAAGGCGCCCCGATGGCCGAGCGCCGCCAGCCCGGCGAGGGCGAGCGGCAGGACGCGGTCCGCGGATCGACCACCGGCATCCGCCACGAACCCGATGCCGCAGGCATCGTGCTCGAAGCGCGGATCGTAGAGCGGCGGTTCTCGGCGGCTGACCATCGATGCGGTGCTCCGTGCGGGCTGGGCTGACCGGGACCGGAGGGACGGT
>DASTOB010000141.1:0-3297 GCA_035720425.1 Candidatus Limnocylindrales bacterium | reverse complement strand
CTCACGCGCGACCGCCGGGCACGGTTCTACGCGGAGACACGGCCGATCGGCCGGGCGTTCGGCATCCCGGACGACCTCCTGCCGGCCGATCTCGACGGGTTCGATCGCTACGTCGCCGACATGCTCGCGCCGTCGGGACCGATCCACCCCACGCAGACCGCTCGCGACCTCGCGGCGGCGATCCTCGCGCCGCCGCTGGGGCCTGTTGTGCCCGCGCTCGGGTGGCTGCCGCCCCCTCTCTACGCCTGGGCACTGTGGCCGGCGATCGGGCTGCTGCCGGGTCCGCTGCGCGACGAGTACGGCCTGCGCTGGGGCGCTCGCGAGCGGCTCGTCTCGGCGTGGCTGGTCGCCGCCTGGCGCGCGTGGCGGCCGATCCTTCCGCGCTCGTTCCGTTCCATGCCACAGGCATCGGCGGCGGATCGCCGCGTCGGTGCACTACGGAGGCGGTGAGGCAACCTCGAACAGGCCGCAGATGCCCCATACGCCCGTCTGGGCCTCGCCGCCGCCCAGGCGCACGAAGTCGCCCTCCCGGGCCTGGACGACCCCGAGCCAGTCGACGACCACGAGCGTCCCGTCCCGCTCGACGACGCGGTGGTGCGAGTGCGCCCAGTCGACTCGATCGAAAGACCCGTCGTTCTGCGCCACGACCAGCTCATCACCGTGCCGCGTCAGCACGCCCTCGAGCAGGGCCGCCGGACAGCTCAGCGCGCAGCCCGCCACGCCCGTGGCCACCGTCATGGCGATGAGCAGCGCGGCGAACATCGAGCGGACAGCAGCCACGTGGGACCTCAGTTGTACAGGCTCGGGAATCGTGAGCGAAGTCGTGCCGCGAGATCCGCCGAGGCCACGGCATCGAGGGCATCGAGGAGCGAGCGAGTCGAGGCGATCGCGTGGCGATGCTCGTCCATCCAACCCCTGACCGCGGCCCAGAAGGCGTCGTTCCCGATCTCGCGCCGCAGGTCGTCGATGAGATTCCCTCCCTGGATGTAGACCGTCTCGTAATAGCACGTCGACGAATAGTCGTAGATCGGCAGGTCGAGCCGCGCGCTCGCGCACCGGCTCGCCCGACGCTGGCCGAGCACGTACCGCGCCAGGAAGTCGGCCATCGCCTCGTCGGTGAACGGCTCCGCCGCCTGGTCACCCCCGACGAGCGAGTAGAACCACTGGTGGGCCGCCTCGTGATGGACGAGGTAGCGGAGGTTGGCGCTGCCGACCCCGGTCGGGATCCAGATGATCCCCGGGCCCTCCATCCCGTATCCGCCGGCCGACTGAGCGACGTTGAACACCGGGTACGGGTACGGCCCGACGAGGGCGGACATGCCGCGCACGGCATCGCGCGCGGCGTCGATCATCTCCGCGGCCGGGGCACCGTCGCGGTAGAAGACCCGGACGGTCGTGTCGCCGTCCTGCGCCGACGAGGTCCGATACGTCGGGCTGGCGGTGAGGATGAAGTCGCGGACGTTCTCGGCCCGGAAGCGCTGGGTCAGGCCATCGGTCGCGACGTGCTCGCCGGTCGTCGCGAGGGTCATCGCCCGGTCCGTCGTCACGGTGACCTCGACGGACGGGCTCGTCGCGGTCACGAACGGATCGCCGTGGTTGGGCCGGTCGAACGGGACGGCGCGACTGACCCACGGGATCCAGCGATAGGCGTTGACGATCCCGTTCGCCCGCGTGAACAGCCAGTCGCTCCCGCCGAGCGTCGTCCGAAGGGTGGCCCGATAGGCGACGCGGACGGTGGCCGACGCGCCTTCGCGGAGGATCCCGCCGAGCGGGACGACGATCGTCTGGTCGTCGACCCGTGCGTCGGCCGGAACGCCCTCGACGAGGACATCGCCAAGGGTCATCGAGCCGAGGCGAGCGGCGATCGTATTGAGCTCGACCCGATCGATCGACCCACCGGACCTGTTCGTCACGACGATCGTCGTGTCGACGGCGAGCAGGCGCGACTCCCACTCGAGCCGGGCATCGACCGCGTACGACGCCTCGAGGTCGATGCTCGAGCGATCCGCCGTGCCGGGGATGATTGCCGGCTCCGGAGTCGGAGACGGGGTAGGCGTCGGCGTCGGGCTGGGGGTCGGCGTGGGACCGGCGGTCGGCGGGGCCGATCGCGAGGGCGCCGTGGTCGGCCCTGCATCGGGTGACCGGATGGCCGACGGTGACGGATCGGCCGGCGCACACGCCGCGAGGACGATCGCGGCGAGCAGCGCCGCAACCCCGTGCGAAGCGGAGATCCGACGCCGGTTTCTCATGCCCGCGATCCTACCCGGGCCGTAGACTTCGGCCGTGGAAGCCCCGCCCGTCCCGCCGCCGGCCGCCCCCGATCGGACCGCCTTCCTCGCCGTTGTTCGATCGGCCGTGCCGGACGTCCGCCTCCTGACCGACCCGATCGATCTCGAGGCCTACCGGGTCGACGAGACGGCCTACCTGCGCGCGGACCTGCCCGCCGCCGTCGCGCTCCCGACCGAGACCGCCCAGGTCGCCGCCCTCGTCCGGCTGGCCGCCGCGCACGGCGTGCCGGTCGTGCCGCGTGGCGCTGGCAGCGGCCTGTCCGGCGCCGCGGCCGGGATCGCCGGCGGGTTGACGATCGCGTTCACGCGGATGAACCGGGTCCTCGAGATCGATCGGGCGAACCTCGTCGTCGTGACCCAGCCGGGCATCCTCAACGCGGAGCTCAAAGCGGCCGTCGCGGCGGAGGGCCTGTTCTACGCGCCGGACCCGGCCAGCTACGAGATCTGCTCGATCGGCGGCAACCTCGCCACGAATGCCGGCGGGCTGTGCTGCGTGAAGTACGGCCAGACCCGCGACTCCGTGCTGGGCCTCGAGGTGGTGCTGGCCGACGGGTCGGTCATCCGCACTGGGAGCAAGCTCGTCAAGGACGTCGCCGGGTATGCCTTGACGCACCTGTTCGTCGGGTCGCAGGGGACCCTCGGGCTCATCACCGAGGCGACGCTCCGCCTGCGGCCGACGCCGCCGGCCCGCTCGACGCTCCTCGCCTTCTTCCCGACCCTCGACGGGGCCGGCGACGCGGTGGCGGCGCTCGCGACCTCCGGGCTCGACCCGGTCACGCTCGAGCTGCTCGATCGGCCGACGATCGCCGCGGTCGATGACGCGCACGGCCTGGGGCTCGACCGCGACGCCGCGGCGATGCTCATGGTCGAGTCCGACCTGCCGGAGCGCGCCGCGGCCGAGGAACTGGCGGCGGCAGAGGCGCTGTGCGTCGCGGCCGGCGCGTCGTCGACGATCCGCTCCTCGAGCGCGCAGGAGGCCGACATGCTCCGCCAGGCCCGCCGTCTCGCC
>DASTOB010000140.1:0-7621 GCA_035720425.1 Candidatus Limnocylindrales bacterium | reverse complement strand
CTCCGCCGCTCGCTTCTCCGCCGCTCCGCCGCTCGCCCGCTCCGCCGCTCGCTTCTCCGCCGCTCCGCCGCTCGCCCGCTCCGCCGCTCCGCACCCTCCCTGGGCCGCCTCGTGACGATGCCATCGTCAGATTCGGCGCAGACGACCCGATTGTCGGCCGGACCGGCCGCGTTGTCGGGTGCCGTGACGACCCGATCGTCACCAGGAGCCCGGATCTCCGAGAGTCCCGCCCGATTGGTCCCGGCCCCGGCGCTACCGCCTCTTCAGCGTCCGATTTGACGACCCCATCGTCACGGCCGTCGGGTGCGCGATCGGGGATGACGGCCGGGCGCGGCGATCGGGCGCCGACGGCTGCGCGCCGCGATCGATGCCGACAGCCGGGCGCTGCGATCGGGGCCGACAGCGGCACGCTGCACCGAACCTCTACCCCGAGGCTCTCCGCCTTCCGTCCGACGACCGACGGCGCCCGATGATGCTCCCACCAGCACATCCGGGGGTTAGGAGGCCGATAGCACGACTCGCCGACCCGCCTATCGGCCGCGGTGCTGCTCCCACCAGCAGAATGCCCCCGGATTCGCGATAGGCAGGCCCGGACCGGGGCCGCAGGGTCGGCTGGAGCGCGACAACCCCGGATTTTGATGCTGCCAGCATCGCCGGTGATGGGAGGACGGCGCCGATCCACGCGCGGAGCAGGGCGGGCCGCCCAGTGATCGACCTGGACCGACCGACCACGACCGATCGACCGGACTACCCCTCCTCGTCGTCCTCGAGGAGCGGCAGGCGGCTGATCAGCGCGAGGACCGGGCCCGTCGATGAGCCCGCGGGGGTTGGGTCACCCCCACCCACGAGCCCTGAGCCGGCACCCGCTTCCGAGCCCGGGCCCACACCCGCAACTGAACCAGCCGCGCGCCGTCGTCGGCGTCCCGCTTGCGCCTCGATGAACCGCCACAGTCGGCTGCGCACGCCGGGCAGGTATGGGCTCGACCGCTGGCGGGCCATGACCCCGGCGATCCCCTGCGCGGCGGCCGCCTCGAACAGCGCGCGACCCTCGCCGAGGATCGCCGGCACCGCGACCACCTCGTCACCCGGTCGAAGCACCCGGCGCAGGAGCGCGCGCCGCCGCTCCAGGCCCACGCCGAGCAGCGATCGGCCGTCGAGATGGAGCAGGTCGAATGCGAGGAACGCCACTGGCCGGCCGGAGCCGACCGCACCGCCGAGACGTGCCGCCAGCCCGGCCGCATCCGCGCGGCCCTCGGCATCGACGAGCACGAGCTCCCCGTCGAGCACCGCGGATCGGGCGTCCACCCGGACCGCGAGGCCGGCCAGTTCCGGCAACGCGGCGGACAGGTCGGCCCCGGAGCCGTCCATCAGCCGGACGTCCCCGGCGCCCGGCGCATCGGCCGGGCCCACGAAGGCGAGCGCGCGGACGCCGCCCCACGACGGCTCGAACAGGTGGTCCGGCGAATCGAACGGGTCGGGGAGCGGTCGCGCGAGCATCGGCCGAAGCGTGGTCGGCAGGTTCGGGAGCGTCGGCAGGTCCGGCTCGAGCCGCAGCGAGAGCTGGTCGGTCATCGCCAGCGGATGGTATCCCGTGCCGGCACCGACGGCGGCCGAATGACGGACTCGTCGGGGAGGCCGGACGCACGTCCGGCGTGCCGAGCAACGGCGGGCAGACAGGAGGCTAGCGAGCGTCGAGGGCACGACCCCAATGGAGGGCCCGAACGGCGACAAGCACGCCGAACGCCGCGAGGACGAGGATGGCCGCCGCGGCGATCGACGCCTCGAGGTCGCCGCCCTGGAACTCGCCGTACACGACGAGCGGGAGGGTCTGCGTCCGGCCCGCCACGTTGCCGGCGAACATGATCGTCGCCCCGAACTCGCCGAGGGCCCGCGCCCACGCCATGACGACCCCCGCGGCGAGGGCCGGTGCCGCGAGCGCCACCGTGATCCACCGGAAGACCTGCCACTCCGACGCGCCGTCGACGCGCGCGGCGTCCTCGAGGTCGCGCTCGACCGATGCGAGCCCCGCCCGCGCGGAGCGGATGAAGAACGGCGCGGCGACGAACGTCTGGGCGAGCACGACCGCCACGGTCGTGAACGGGATCCCGATCCCGAGCCCGTCGAGCGGCTCGCCGAGCAACCCGCGTCGCCCGAACACGAGGAGCAGCGCGAGCCCGGCGACCGACGGTGGGAGGACGATCGGCAGGTCGACGATCGTCTCGAGTAGCGCCGAGCCGCGGAACCGGCGCCGCGCGAGCGCATAGGCCAGGGGCGTACCGAGGACGATCGTCAGGACGAGGCTCGCCCCCGTCGTGATGAGGCTCAGGGTCAGCGCGTCGATGACGGCAGCGCTGCCGAGCGCCACGGGGAGCCCGCCGCCGAGCGCCGCGCGCCCGACGAGCACGACGATCGGCAGCGCGAGGAACACCCCGACCACCGCGATGACTGCGCTGCTCCCGGCCCGGCCGGCTGCCGCGCCCGCGCCGGAGCCCCCGGCCCGATGGACCGCCTGGACGCCGCTCACGGCGCGCTGCCCGCGAGCCCCGCGAGCCCAGCGAGCCCAGCGGACCCGGCGAGCCCAGCGGACCCGGCGAGCCCGGCGGCCGGCCCGAACCCGAGGTCCTCGAGGATCGCCCGGCCGTCCGGTCCGGCCAGCCAGTCCAGGAAGGCGCGCGCCTCCCGAGTGGCTCCGCCGCCGAGCACCACGACCCCGCTGTACGTTGCCGCGACGCTCGCCGCTTCCGGCACCGCGACCGTCTCGACGCCCGCGGAGGATCCCGCGTCCGGCTCGTACGTGATCGCCGCGTCGCCCTCGCCGAGCGCGATCTTGGCGATCACGGCCCGTACGTTGTCCTCCTGCGAGCGAACATTGCGCGCGTACCGGGCGGCGAAGTCGGCGGGATATCCGTCGAGCGCGGCGAGCGCGGCGACGAGCTGGTCCGCGTAGGCTGTGATCGGGACCTCCGGGCCGGCGGCGATGATCCGGACGCCGTCCCGCGCGAGGTCGCGCGGCGACTCGATGGCGGCCGGGTTGCCGGCCGGAACGACGATGACCAGCCGGGCCGACGCGAAGGCGACCGGCGCGCCGTCGGTCAGCCCGGCGTCGACGAGCCGGCCGGGATTCTCCACATCGGCCGACAGGAACAGGTCCGCGGGCGCGCCCTGCTCGATCTGGGCCCGCAGCGCGGCCGACGAATCGGTCGACACGACGAACCGCGCTCCGGGCCGGTCGCTCGCATACGCCTCGGTCGCCCGTTCGACCGCGTCGCGGAGCGACGCCGCCGCGAGGATCGTCACCGCCGCGTCGTCGACCGGACGACACGCCCCGAGCACCGTCGCCGTGACGAACGCGACGGCCAGGACGACCCCACGACCTCCGCCGATCACGAACGGGCGTCGCGCGGGGACGGCACCTCGACGATGACGTTCGTCGCCTTGACCACGCAGACCGCCTCGTCGCCAATCGCTAGTCCCATCTCCTCGACCGCCTCGGCGGTCATGAGGCTGACGAGGCGATGGGGACCGGCGAGCACCTCGACGACGGCGGCGACGCGGTCGCGCTCGATGCGCGTCACGACGCCGGCGAATCGGTTGCGGGCCGACTGGGCGACGATCGGCCGATCCGTCCCGGCACGGCGGCGCTCGTCGAGCAGCCGCCGGACCTCGCCGAGCGGCACGCGACGCTGGCCGCCATCGGTCCGCTCCGTCCGCAGCCGTCCCTCGCGCTCCCAGCGCCGAACGGTCTCGACCGACACGCCGAGCATCTCCGCCGCCTCACCGATGCGCAGACTGTCCATAGGTTGCAATCTAGCCCGATAGTCGGCTGAATGTCTAGATACCAGCACGACTGCGAATCGGTTCGGACGTGCCCGTCGCGCCCGGCCCCGTCCCGCTAGACTCGGCGTCGATGCCCCGACCACCGACCCCGGACGACCTCGCCCGCCTCGCCGTCCCGACGGATCCGCACCTCTCCCCGGACGGCCGCCTTGTGGCCTGGACGACCCAGACGGTGGCGCCAGCGCGGGATGGCTACCGCCACGCGATCTGGATCGCATCCGCCGACGGCAGCACGCCAGCGAGGCAGCTGACGATCGGGGCGAAGCACGACACGCACCCGCGCTTTTCGCCGGACGGCCGGTTCCTCGCCTTCCTGTCGGATCGGCGCCTGCTCGTCGAGGAGGACCCGGGCGCGCCGAAGGATCGCGAGGACGGCACGCAGGTCTACCTCCTCCCGCTGGAGGGGGGCGAGGCGCGCCGGCTCACGGACCTGCCGCGCGGCGTCGAGGACTTCGCCTGGAGCCCGGACGGTCGCTCGATCGTCGTCGTGAGCGCGTCGGTCACGGGCACCCGCGCCGCGGAACTCCGCCGCCGCGGCCGCGACCCTAATCCGCGCCCGGGCGAGCCGCCGCCGAGCGACTACCGGTTCACCGATCGGCTCGACTACCAGGCCAACGGCGCCGGGTTCACCGGCGACCGCGTGTCACGCCTGTGGCTCGTCGACGTCGAGTCCGGTGCCGCGGGGCGGCTCACCGATCGCGACACCGGGGAGTCGGCACCGGCCTGGTCGCCGGACGGGCGGCGGATCGCCTTCGCGACGAATCGCCGGGCCGACCACGACATCCGAACCCGGTCCGCGGTCCACGTCCTCGACCTCGATTCGGGCCGCGAGTTCGCCATCACCGGCGGGCGCGACGACCTCTTCTTCGGTCCGGCCTGGCTGCCGGACGGCCAAACGCTGGCCGTGCTCGGGGGACGCGGCAGCGATGCGTGGTACCGGACGGACGCGTGGCTGTTCGCGGCCGATGGATCGGACGCCGCGCCGGGCGCCGGCCGGAACCTGACGGGCCGGCACGACCTCATGATCGGCTCGACGATGGGCGGCGACGTGCAGCCGTCCGAATCGGCCGTCGTGGTCGCGGACCGGGACGGGGCCTGGTTGACCGTCACCGCCCCGATCGCCGGGAGCATCGAGCTGTGGCGCGTGTCGACCGCCGACGGGGCCCTCGAGCGCCTGACCGACGGCCGCCACTACGTGTCGGCCTTCGGCCAGGTCGCGCTCGATGCCGGCGGAACCCGGATCGCCTACCTGCGCTCGACGCCGACCGCCCCCGCGGACGTCCACCTGCTCGACCTGGCGCCCGACGGCGCGCGCCACGACAGCAGGCTGACCGATCTCCACGCCGCGGTCCTCGACGAGATCGCGCTCATCGAGCCGATCGAGCGGACGGTGACCGTCGATGGGCGAACGATCCAGGGCTGGATCATCCCGGCCGGGCCCGGTCGCCGGCCGCTCGTCACCGAGATCCACGGCGGTCCGCACACGATGTACGGCTGGTCGCTTACGTGGGAGTTCCAGGTCCTGGCCGCGGCCGGGATGAGCGTGTTCTACGCCAACCCGCGTGGGTCGGAGGGGTACGGCCTCGCGTTCAACACGGCCAACCTGCGCGACTGGGGCCCGGGTCCGATGCGCGACGTCCTCGGCGGAATCGACGCCGTCGTGGCCGACGGCCTGGCCGACCCGGAGCGGCTCGGCCTCACCGGTGGTTCGTACGGCGGCTACCTGACGAACTGGATCCTCGCCCACGACGACCGGTTCCGGGCCGCGCTGTCATGCCGCGGCGTGAGCGACATGACGATGCTCTTTCTGACCGGCGACATCAGCGGCGGGGCGTGGGCGCAGGAGGAGTTCGGGGCAACGCCATGGAGCGACCCGGCCTACTTTCGCGAGATCTCGCCGATCACGTACGCAGACCGGATCCGGACACCGCTCCTCATCCAGCACAGCGAACGCGACATCCGGGCGACGATCGGTCAGGCGGAGGCGTTATTCACCGTGCTCCGCTCGAAGCGCCGGCCGGCGCGGCTCATGCGCGTGCCGGACGAGAACCACGAGCTGACCCGCTCGGGCACGCCGTTCCGCCGGATCGAGAACCTCGTCCAGGTCCGGGACTGGTTTGCCCACTTCCTCGTCTCCGGCCGGCACGGCCTGCCGCGGCTCCCACGCTCGTCACGTCCCTAACCCGCGCCCGGCGAAGCCGGGTGTATCCTCGCGATCCCATGACGACCGCCAGCCGCTCGGACAGCCCCGCCCGCGCTCGCGCCCACGAACTCATCGCCGCCTGGGACCGGCGACCGGGACCGCTCGGCAACCTGCTCGGACGGGTGACCGCGGTCGACCAGGTCGGCATCGAGGAGCGGGTCGACTCGCTCAAGCGGCGCTCGATCAAGAAGGCGTCCAAGCTGTGGGCGCTGGACCTCGCGATCCGGATGATGGATCTCACGACGCTCGAGGGAAAGGACACGCCGGGCAAGATCCGGGCGATGTGCGCGAAGGCGATCCGCCCGCATCCCGGCGATCCCACGATCCCGTCGGTCGCCGCGGTGTGCGTCTATCCGGCCCTCATCGCCGACGCGAAGGACGCGCTGCGCGGATCGACGGTCAAGGTGGCGAGCGTCGCGACCGGTTTCCCGTCCGGCCAGACGTTCCGCGACATCAAGCTCGCCGAGACGCGCGCCGCGGTCGAGGCCGGCGCGGACGAGGTCGACATGGTCATCGACCGCGGCGCGTTCCTGTCCGGCGACTACGCGACGGTGTTCGAGGAGATCGTCGACGTCAAGGAGGCGTGCGGCGAGGCGCACCTCAAGGTGATCCTCGAGACCGGTGAGCTCGAGACGTACGACAACGTCCGCCGCGCGTCGGTCCTCGCGATGGCCGCCGGGGCCGACTTCATCAAGACCTCGACCGGCAAGGTGACGCCCGCCGCGACGCTCCCGGTCACGCTCGTCATGCTCGAGGCGATTCGCGACTTCGAGCGGGCGACCGGCCGACAAGTCGGCATGAAGCCGGCCGGCGGGATTCGCACGGCCAAGGAGGCGGTGCAGTACCTCGTCGTGCTGTACGAGACACTCGGCCCGCGCTGGATGTCGCCGGACTGGTTCCGCTTCGGCGCCTCGTCGCTGCTCAACGACGTGCTCATGCAGATCGAAAAGGAACGGACCGGCCGATACGCGGACCCGGACGACTTCACGCTCGACTGAGGGCGTCGTGACCGCCGCCGCTCCGCGAGGTGGCGACGCGCACCGCCCCTGGCTCCCCTGGATCGCCGCCGCGGCGTTCGTCTGGATGATGGCCGGCGGACCGGCGACGAGCGCGTCGGGTCTGCCGTTCTTCGCGGCCTGGGCCGGCGCGTCCGCCGCCGGCCTCGCCGCGATCGGGGTTGGCCGGCTGGCGCGCGGGTCGTCACAGGCTCCTCTGTCGAAGGGCACGCTCGTCTTTACCGCCGTCGCCGGCGCACTCGTCGTGGTCAGTGCCGCGCTGGCCGCGACGATCGGGCGTGAGGTGGCCGTCGAGGTGTTCGGGCGCGGTCGGACCATTCTCTACGGGGCGGGCATCGTCACGGTCACGAGCCTTGCCGGGCTCGCGCTCGGGTGGTATGGCGCCCCGGCGGACGGGCGCGCCAGATCGCTCGCCGGTCGCCTCGTCGCCGGCCGGTCGATCGTCGGCGACGTCCTGCCGCTCATGGCGCTCGCGTCGTTCCTCCTCATCGACGCCCTCGAGCTCAGCCGGGGCAACCCGCTCCGCGATCTCCGCCTGTACCTCCTCGCCGGCGAGCGCTTCCTC
>DASTOB010000139.1:0-45938 GCA_035720425.1 Candidatus Limnocylindrales bacterium | reverse complement strand
GACGGACCGGCCGATCCGGCCGCTCTTCCCCGAGGGCTACAAGGACGACGTCCAGCTCGTGGTCACCGTCCTCTCGACGGACCAGGAGAACAACCCGGACGTCATCGGCACGGTCGCCGCGTCGGCCGCCCTGACGATCAGCGAGATCCCGTTCAACGGCCCGATCGGCGCCGTCCGGGTCGGGCGGATCGGCGGCGAGTTCGTCGTCAACCCCACCCACAGCCAGCTCGCGGAGTCGGAGCTCGACCTCATCGTGGCCGGCACGCGCGACGCGATCATGATGGTCGAGGCCGGCGCGAAGCTCCTGCCCGAGGACGTCATGGCGGAGGCGATCCTGTTCGGTCATCGGGCGCTCCAGCCGCTCGTCGACCTCCAGGAGGAGCTCCGCACGGCGGTCGGCAAGGCCAAGCGGCTGCCGTATCTCGAGCCGTCGACGAACTCCGTCCTCGAGTTTGCCTCGGCGACCGACGCGGAGCGTGAGCTCGTCGTCATCGACGTCGAGACAACCGGGACGGATCCGAAGATGTCGGATCTCGTCGAGATCGCCGCAGTCAAGGTCAAGGGCACGAAGATCGTCGACCGCTGGTCGACCCTCGTGAACCCGGGCCGCCCGATCGTCGGCCACCAGATGCACGGCATCACCGACGCCGACGTGAAGGGTGCACCGAGCCCCAAGGACGCGGCAACCAAGCTGCTCGACTACGTCGGCGACGCCATGGTCGTCGGTCACAACGTCGGGTTCGACCTCGGGTTCATCGAGCAGGCGCTCGGCGACGGCTTCCGGTTCAAGCCCGGGACCTACCTCGACACGCTCGTGATCGCCCGCGAGGGCTACCCCGGCGCGGAGTCGTACAAGCTCGGCGACCTCGCCCGCTTCTTCGGGATCGAGCTCGCCCAGGGCCACCGTGCGCTCCCTGACGCCGAGGCGACGGCCAGCCTGCTCCTGTGGTTCGCCAAGGACCTGCCGGGCCGGATCTCGACGCTCCGCGAGTCGATCGCCAGCGCCGTGCGCGCGCAGCGCAGCGGCGGCGACACGACCGCCCTCCTCGAGGCGGCCCGCCGCGAGGCCCGTGTCAGCAAGTCGCTGTTCAGCCTGCTCCAGAAGAAGACCGTCCGCCGGCTCGTCCTCGACGAGGGCATCAGGATCGACGGTCGTGGCCTGACCGACATCCGCCCGATCTCGGTCGAGGTGGGCCTCATCCCGCGCGCCCACGGCTCCGGCCTGTTCACCCGCGGTGAGACCCAGGCGCTGACGGTCGCCACGCTCGGTTCGTCATCGGATGTCCAGCGGATCGACACGATCAGCCCGGAGACCGAGAAGCGCTACATCCACCACTACAACTTCCCGCCGTACAGCACGGGCGAGAACAAGATGATGCGCGGGCCCAGCCGGCGCGACATCGGGCACGGCCACCTCGCCGAGCGTGCGCTCGTGCCGGTCCTGCCGAGCCACGAGGACTTCCCGTACGTGATCCGCCTCGTCAGCGAGTGCGTGACCTCGAACGGCTCGACCTCGATGGCCTCGACATGCGGCTCGACGCTCGCGCTCATGGATGCCGGCGTGCCGATCTCGGCACCGGTCGCCGGGGCGGCGATGGGCCTCATCACGGAGCCAGACGGCCGGTTCGTCGTCCTGACCGACATCCTCGGTAAGGAGGATGCGATCGGCGACATGGACTTCAAGGTCACCGGCACCCGCGACGGCGTGACGGCCCTCCAGATGGACATCAAGGTCCAGGGCATCAGCGAGGCGGTCATCCGCGACGGTCTGAAGCAGGCGCTCGCCGCCCGCCTGACGATCCTCGACAAGATGGCCGAGGTGCTCCCGGAGTCGCGTGCGAGCATGAGCGACTTCGCGCCGCGGATCATCACGATCAAGATCAACCCCGAGAAGATCCGCGAGATCATCGGCAAGGGTGGATCGATGATCCGCAAGATCCAGGAAGAGACCCAGACGGAGATCAACGTCGAGGACGACGGCACGGTCGAGATCGCGGCCGTCTCTGGCGAGAACTCGCGCAAGGCGATCCAGTGGATCGAGAGCCTCACCCGCGAGGTCGAGGTCGGCGCGCTCTACCTCGGCAAGGTCACCCGGATCATGGGCTTCGGCGCGTTCGTCGAGATCCTGCCGGGCAAGGAGGGGCTCGTCCGGATCGGTGAGCTCGCGGACTACCACGTGCCGTCCGTCGAGGACGTCGTGTCGGTCGGCGACGAGGTCATGGTCGTGGTCATGGAGATCGACCGGCAGGGCCGGGTCAACCTGTCCCGCAAGGCCGCCATGCAGCGCCACCTCGCCAAGGAACCGGTCTGACCGACGCGCCGCCCGCGGCGCCCATATCGACCCAGGCTGTCGAGCCCGCCGCGTCACCGACGCGGCGGGCTCCTTCATTCGTGGGACCGGACCGGCGCAAGGATCGCCATTCACGGCGACCGCGAAGACGGCAGACCGGGTGACCGCGGCCGATCGAAAGGGCCCCGCTGATATACTCGCGCGGTGCCCGGCCAGCACGACAGCGCCAGCGGAGCAGTGCCCCGAATGCCCAATCGACCCTTGACCGTCGCGGTCGTCGGCGCCACCGGCGTCGTCGGCCGGACGATGATCCAGGTCCTCTTCGAACGGGAGTTTCCCGTCGGCGAGTTGCGCCTGCTCGCCTCCGGGCGCTCGGCCGGGCGCACCGTGTCGGTCGACGGGCGGACCCACGAGATCGCGGAGGCCGTCCCGGACGCATTCGACGGGGTCGACATCGCCCTCTTCTCGGCGGGCGGGGACGTGTCGAAGGAGCTGGCGCCCCACGCGGCGGCCCGGGGTGCGACCGTCATCGACAACTCGTCGGCCTGGCGCATGGACCCGGCCGTCCCGCTCGTCGTCAGCCAGGTCAACCCGGACGATCTCGAGTGGCACGAGGGAATCGTCGCCAACCCGAACTGCTCGACGATGCAGCTCGTGCCGGTGCTCATGGCCATCCGCGACTCGGTCGGGATCGAGCGGGTCGTCGTCGACACGTACCAGTCGGTGTCCGGCACGGGTGCCGACGCGATCGCCGAGCTCGAGGGCCAGATCCGCGCCCATGCGTCCGGCCAGCCGAAGGAAGCGACGATCTATCCGCACCCGATCGCGTTCAACGCGCTGCCGGAGATCGACGTCTTCCTCGACAACGGCTACACGAAGGAGGAGTGGAAGGTCGTCACCGAGAGTCGCAAGATCCTCCATCTCCCAGAGCTGCGCTTGTCGTGCACGGCCGTGAGAATCCCGGTCTTCGTGAGCCATTCCGAGGCGGTCCACGTCGAGACCCGCAAGCCGCTGACCCCGGAGCGCGCCCGCGACCTGTTCGGTCGCGTGCCCGGCGTCGTCGTCGAGGACGACCCGGCCAGCCATACGTACCCGCTCGCCAGCCGGGCGGCCGGCCGCGACGAGGTGTTCGTCGGTCGGGTCCGCCGCGACCCGTCGATCGCGGACGACCGCGGGATCGCGTTCTGGGTCGTGAGCGACAACCTCCGCAAGGGCGCGGCCACGAACGCGGTCGAGCTGGCCGAGGCGCTCGTGGCGCGCGACTGGATCCGCGCCCGCTCCCGTCGCGAGACGGTCACCTCCGGGGTGGGCGGGGGATCGGCGTGACCGACGCCGAGCGCCGCGCGGCGCTCGACGCGATCGCGGCCGAGGTGAACGTCTGTACCCGCTGTCGGCTCCACACCGGCCGAACGCGCGCCGTCCCGGGCGAGGGCAACCCGGACACGGAAGTCGTGTTCGTCGGCGAAGGCCCCGGGTTCAACGAGGACCGGCAGGGGCGGCCGTTCGTCGGTCGCGCCGGTGACCTGCTCGTCAAGCTGCTCGGCTCGATCGGCTGGCGTCGCGAGGACGTGTTCATCACGAACATCGTCAAGTGCCGTCCGCCGGACAATCGCGACCCGGAGCCGGACGAGATCGCGGCGTGCCTGCCGTACCTCCAGCGCCAGCTGACCGTGCTCGACCCGGCGCTCGTCGTGACCCTTGGTCGCCACTCGATGGGCCGATTCATGCCCGGGGCACGGATCTCCCAGGCTCACGGGACAGTACGCTCGGCCGACCCGGCCACGGGGGCGTCCGATGCGCTCGTCTACGCGCTCTACCACCCTGCCGCCGCGCTGCGCTCGACGGAGGTGGAGCGCCAGAGCTTCGAGGACGTCGCCGGCATCCCGCGAGCGCTCCTCGACGCGCGCTCGAAGCGCGCGGACCGCATGATCGCCGCGACGGACGCCGGACCGACCGACTCGACCGACTCGACCGAATCGGCAGAACCGACCGCCGCCGTCACGCCGCCCGCCACGACCATCGCCGCTCCGCCCGTGTCGGCCGCGGCGCTGCCGCCGCCCGACGCACCCCCCGACGATCAACTCACCCTCTTCTAGGACACCACATCGAATGGCACCTTCAGACCAGCTCCTCCGCATCATCCCGCTCGGCGGGGTGGGGGAGATCGGCAAGAACATGTACGTCTTCGAGTACGGCGACGACATCGTCGTCATCGACTGCGGACTCATGTTCCCCGACGAGGAGATGTTCGGGATCGACCTCGTCGTCCCGGACATCACGTACCTCAAGGAGCGCCGGGGGAACGTCCGGGCGTTCCTCATCACCCACGCCCACGAGGATCACGTCGGCGGGCTGCCGTACATCCTGCCCGAGTTCCCAGGCGTCCCGATCTACGCGTCGACCCTCGCCCGCGGCCTGCTCGGCAACAAGATCAAGGAGCACAAGCTCCACAACAACCCGCTCATCGCGCTCGAACCGGGCGACGAGGTGACGATCGGACCGTTCACCGTCCTGCCGTTCCGCGTCGGCCACTCGATCCCGGACGCGATGGGGATCGCCCTTCGGACGCCGGTCGGCGTCGTCGTCCACACGGGCGACTTCAAGTTCGACCACACGCCGGTCGACGGCAAGCTGTCCGACTTCCACATCCTCGCCAAGCTCGGCGAGGAGGGCGTGATCTGCCTCCTGTCCGACTCGACCCGGGCGGAGAACCCCGGTTACACGCCGTCGGAGCGCACGGTCGGCGAGGCGTTCCGCGAGATCATGGAGCCGCTCGACGGCCGCGTCATCGTGGCGACGTTCGCCTCCAACATCGCCCGCATCCAGCAGGTCCTCGACGCGGCGGCCGACATGGATCGCCAGGTGACGGTCATCGGCCGCTCGATGGAGCAGAACTTCCGGATCGCGACGGACCTGGGCTATCTGACCTACGACCCGTCGCGGATCGTGGGCAAGGACCGGATCAAGGACGTGCCGGACGGCAAGCTCGTCATCGCCACGACCGGCGCCCAGGGCGAGCCGATGGCCGGCCTCGCCCGGATGGCGAACCGCGACCACCGCTTCGTCGAGATCCAGCCGGGCGACACCGTCATCGTGAGCGCCAGTCCCATCCCCGGCAACGAGGAGTACGTCGCCCGGACGATCGACAACCTGTTCAAGGTCGGGGCGAACGTCTTCTATCACACGATCAAGCGGGCGCACGTCTCAGGTCATGCGAGCCAGGAAGAGCTCAAGCTCATGCTCGGCCTGACCAAGCCGCGCCACTTCATCCCCATCCACGGCGAGTTCCGCATGCAGGTCCAGCACGGGCGCCTGGCGATCGAGACGGGCGTCGCCCCGGAGAACGTGTTCATCATCGAGAACGGCACGCCGATCGAGATCAGCGCCGACGGTTCCGCGCGGCGCGGCCAGCCGGTCGCGGCCGGCTACGTCTTCGTCGACGGGCTGTCCGTGGGCGACGTCGGCGAGATCGTCCTGCGCGACCGGCGGGCGCTGGCCAACGACGGCATGTTCATGGTCGTCGTGACGGTCGACAAGCAGACCGGCCAGGTGATCGGGCGGCCGGAGATCATCACTCGCGGCTTCGTTCACCTCAACGAGCGTGACCCGATCATGGAGGAGGCGATCGACCGGGTCGTCGCCTCGATCGAGAACCCCGGCGACCACATCAGCGAGGTGGGACTCCTGAAGAGTCAGATCAAGGACGGCGTCTCGCGCTACCTCTACGAACAGACGAAGCGACGGCCGATGGTCTTTCCGGTCGTCGTCGAGGTCTGAGCCGTGGCGACTCGCCGCCGGTCCGGATCGCGCCGGATGGGCCACCGACGCCGCGCGCTCGGCCTGCCGTCCCTGTCGCTGCCGCCGATCAGCCCGGAGCTCGCCCGCTCGCTCGTCGGGATTGCCCTGCTCGTGCTCGGCTCGGTCACGCTCATCGCGCTGCTCCTCCCGAGTGAGGGTGCCCTGACCGACTGGTGGATCGGCACCGTCGGTCCATGGTTCGGGAGCATGCGCTGGCTGCTCCCGTTCCTGCTCCTCGCCGCCGGCTGGTACCTCGAGTGGGGTCCGGGTCGGCGCCCGAACTCCGGCTGGGGGGCGACCCTCCTCGGCACGACGATCGCGTACGCGGGGCTCCTCGGGGCCGTCGAGGTCGTCGACGTTGCCTCGGGCGGCCGGATCGGCCGGTTCCTCGCCGGCGTCCTCGTCCCGCTCGTCACGACCCCTGGGGCGTTCGTCGTCCTCCTCGCGATCATCGCCGTCGGGCTCATGATCGGGTTCGCGCTCAGGCCATCGGACCTTGCCCGCCCGGCGACGGGCGTGGCGCGCTGGCTGACGGCCACGACCGCCGCGTCGCTCCAGCGCGATCCCACCACGGGTCGCCCGGCCGGCAGCGCGCCGGCGGAGCGAACCGGTGGATCGCGTGCCCGCCGGGGCACCGCCGTCGCCCCATCCGCTACCGCCGCGCCCGGCCAGGCCGGCTTGTGGGGGAACGGCAACGGCGGCGCGAACGGGAATGGCCACCCCGACCACCCGCCGATCCCGTCGGCCGTCCCGAGCAGCGCGCCGACCTCCGCAACGTTCGCTCCCGCCCGAAGCGCGACCCCCGCGAGTGCGACGCTCGTCGCGGAGCCGGTCCGCCCGCTGCGCGACCCGCTCGACGTGACGGACGCCTCCGACTCGCCGCCCACCAAGGAGCGGATCGAGTACCGCCTGCCGCCCCTGACGCTCCTCGAGGACGTGCCGATCTCGGCCGCGCCGGGCGGGGAGGAGGCGCATCACCAGCGCAACGAGCAGATCATCATCGCCAAGCTGGCCAGCTTCAACATCCCGGCCGCGGTCGTCGGTCGGAACGCCGGGCCCGTCGTCACCCAGTACGAGGTCCAGCCGGCGCCGGACATCAAGCTCAGCCGGATCGAGGCCCTGTCGGACGACCTGTCGATGGCGCTCGCCGCGCGCTCGCTGCGGATCGAGGCGCCGATCCCCGGCAAGAGCGCGGTCGGGATCGAGATCCCGAACAAGGAATTCAACATCGTCGCCCTCCGCCGGATCCTGGAAGAGGTCGACTTCACGGCGTCCGGGTCGCGGCTCACGTTCGCCCTCGGGCGCGACGTGGCCGGCAAGGCCCAGGCGGTCGACCTCGCCAAGATGCCCCACCTGCTCATCGCCGGCGCGACCGGATCGGGCAAGAGCGTCATGGTCAACGCGCTCATCACGAGCCTGCTGTGCGAGGCGACGCCGGACGACGTGCGGATGATCCTCATGGACCTCAAGCGCGTCGAGCTCGCGAGCTACAACGGGCTGCCCCACCTGCTCGTGCCGGTCATCACGGAGCCGGAGCGGGCGAAGGCGGCCCTCAAGTGGGCGGTCAACGAGATGGAGGGGCGCTACCGCCGCTTCGCCGGGGCGACGTCGCGCAACATCCGCGCCTACAACGAGACCCGGGCGGACCCCGAGGACCGCCTGCCGTACATCGTCATCATCATCGACGAGCTCGCCGACCTCATGATGCGCGAGGGCAAGAACGTCGAGGATCCCATCGTCCGCCTCGCCCAGAAGGCGCGCGCGACCGGCATCCACATGGTTCTCGCCACCCAGCGGCCGTCGGTCAACGTCGTGACCGGGCTCATCAAGGCGAACTTCCCGAGCCGGATCGCCTTCGCCATGGCGTCGCAGATCGATTCGCGGACGATCCTCGACGCGCCCGGCGCGGAGGACCTCATCGGCCGGGGCGACATGCTCTACCAGCCGTCGGACCTGCCGCGACCGATGCGGCTTCAGGGCGTGTTCGTGTCGGACCACGAGATCGGCCGGGTGGTCGGCTTCTGGCGCGACCAGATCGACGATCCTCACTACGACCTCGCGATCATCGAGAGCGACGAGGACGGCAACGGTTCGTTCGACGATCTCGCCGACGAGGACGCGGATCGGCTCCTGCCCGATGCCGTCGAGGTGATTCGGGAGTACGATCGTGCCTCGGCGTCGCTGCTTCAGCGTCGCCTGAAGGTGGGGTACGCGCGGGCCGCGCGGATCATCGATCAGCTCGAGGCCCGCGGCTATATCGGGGCGTTCGACGGGTCGAACGCGCGCGTGGTGCTCCGGCGCGACGGGGCAGGGTCGAGCGGCGGCGCGGAGCCGGTCGACGAGGATGACGACGGATGACGACACGGGACCAGGCGCGCCGCGCCACGGCGGACCTTCGGGGCGAGATGGCTCGCCCGGGTTCGGTCGTCGAATCCGTGCCCGGCCTGCCGGAGCGCCTCCTCGCCGCACGCGAGCGCAAGGGCGTCGACCTGTACCGGGCGGAGCGGGACACGAAGATCCGCGCCCGCTACCTGGCGGCGCTCGAGCGCGGCGACGATCGCGAGCTTCCCGGCGTCGTCTACACGAAGGGGTTCCTGCGGAACTACGCCCTCTACCTCGGCCTCGACCCCGAAGAGGTGCTCGCCCAGTGGCGTCAGGAACGAGCCGACGCGAAGGAGGAGCGCCCGGTTCTCGCCGTTCCGCGCCCGATGGCCGCGCCGCGCCCGGGGTTGACGTTCTCGCCCGGGATCATCGTGGCGGCGTTGCTGACCGTCGGCGTCCTCGCGTTCACGGCCTACCTCGGGGTCCAGCTGCTCCGTTTCGCCAAGCCGCCGACGCTCGCGGTGACGAGCCCGCCCACCGCGCTTCTCGACGTGGACGAGACGACGACCTCGTACGTGCTGCGCGGCACCTCGGTCGCCGGCGCGACGGTCTCGATCACGACGCCCGGTCGCGAGCAGCCGTATCGCGTCACGGCCGATTCGGACGGCACGTGGTCCGCGGAGGTCGAGCTGCGACGGGGCAAGAACCAGTTCGACATCACGGCCACGGATCCCGAGACCGGCAAGCAGGCGGAGACGCCGGCGCGCGTGTTCATCACCGTGCCGTTCCTCGTCATCGAGGCGCCGACCCTGAGCGTCGACCAGCCGGCCGATGGGGCGACGTTCGAGAACGGGGCGATCCCGGTCCAGGGCGTGACGACGAACGCGACGAAGGTCGTCGTCCGGGCGGAGTACGTCGGGCCGGCGCCGGGCGAGGCGCCGGTCGTGGCCCCCGACGCGTCACCGCTGCCCGTGCCGACGCCGGTCCCGCCGGAGGACGTGACCGTCGCGGTGGCCGAGGACGGTTCGTTCAGCACTCCCGTGGAACTGACCACGGGCCAGTGGAAGCTCACCGTCACCGCGTCGAGCGAGCAGGGCAAGACCACCTCGCTGACCCGCACGGTCACGGTTGCCTACAGCGGCGTCAACCTCGTCGTGACGATCCAGGGCGGCTCCGCATGGATCAAGGTCTGGATCGACGACAAGGTCGACCCGGAGCTCGGCCAGGCCGGGCGCACGGAACGCGACGGGCGCACGCTCACGTTCACCGCTGAGCGGACGATCGAGGTCCGGACCGGATCGTCCGGCGTGACCTACTTCACGCTCAACGGCACGTCGCTCGGGGCGCTCGGGCGGTCCGGGGTCCCGGAGACGTGGCTGTTCGAGCCACCCAACCCGCCGGTCAAGACGCAGCGCCGCTGAGCGATCGTGGTGACGGCCCATTCGCCGGCCATCCGGTGACGGACGACGCGCTCGTCGCGCTTGCCGAGCGACTCCAGGGGATCTGCCTGGGACGCGGCCTGACGGTCGCTGCCGCCGAATCGTGCACGGGCGGGCTCGTCGCCGCCGCGATCACCGACGTGGCCGGGTCGTCCGGCTACTTCCGCGGCGGCGTCGTCGCCTATGCGGACGAGGCCAAGGCGGCGCTGCTCGCCGTCTCGCCGGAGGTGCTCGCGGCGCACGGCGCGGTGAGCGCCCAGGTCGCCCGGGCGATGGCCATGGGCGCACGCCATCGACTCGGGACGGCACTCGCGGTCTCGGTCACCGGTGTCGCCGGACCCGGTGGGGGCAGCGATGAGAAACCGGTCGGGCTGACCTACGTGGCCGTCGCCGACGCGGCGGGGGTCGACGTCCGACGCTACCACTGGCCGGGCGACCGGGCGGCGAACCGCCGGGACAGTGCGGCGGCGGCCCTGGAGCTGCTCATCGAACGGGCCGAAACCGGATGACCCGGTGACCCGGTGACCCGGTCCGCGGCGGACGTCGGTGCGGGACTCGCCCCCGCGCGGCAGGCCCGCCGGATCCGGCCCGGCGAGCGGATCCACGTCGTCGGTGCCGCCGGGGCGGGTGCCTCCGCCGCGGCCCTCCTCGCGACCGCCGCCGGGGCCGCGGTAACGGGCTGCGACCCGGGATTCCCGTCGCCGTACACGCCGGCCCTCGACGCGGTCGGGATCGCCGTCGCGCCGGCCCACGATCCGTCCCACGTCACCGCGGGGTCCACGCCGCCGTGGCGGCTCGCGGTGACGAAGGCGCTCACCGCGATCGATCCCGATCACCCGGAGCTCCGCGCCGCCCGTGAGCGTGGGATCGCGCTCGAGCCGTGGCAGCAGGTCGTGGCCGACGCGGCGGTCGGGCACACGCTCGTCGGCGTCGCGGGTACGCACGGCAAGAGCACGTCGGCCGGCTGGCTCGTCCACCTCCTGACGGCCGCGGGCCACGATCCCTCGGCGTTCGTCGGCGCCCTCCTCCCGGGTTCGCTGACCGGCGGGGTCCCGGCAACCGCCCGGCGGGGGAGGGGAGCGCCGTTCGTCGTCGAGGCGGACGAGTACGCCGGCAACTTCGACCCGTACCGGCCGTCCGTGGCGGTCGTCACGACCGTGGAGTGGGACCACCCCGACGTGTTCGCCGACGAGGCGGCGGTGATCGCGGCGTTCGAGGGGTGGATCCGGCGCATGGAGCCGGATGGCCGTGTCGTCATCAACGTCGGCGACCCGGGCGCGGCTGCCCTCGCCACCCGCCTGTCCGACTGGGGCGGCACGATCGTCGCGGTCGCGCTCGTCGACCAGTCCGCCCAGCGCCTCGGCGGGTTCGCCCGCGCGATCGGCGAGCAGTACGCGACCGGGGCCGGTCCCGCGTCCGCCATCCTCGCCCGCACGGCGGCGACCGACACGACGACGACGACCCTCCAGCTCCACGGCCTCGACCCGTTGATCGGTCCGATCACGGCGCGCCTGCCGCTCGTCGGCCGGCACAACGCCGCGAACGGGCTCGGCGTCGCGGCGACGGCCCATGTCCTCGGCGTACCCGCGGCCGGGATCGTCGCCGGCCTCGCGTCGTTCGGCGGAGTCGGGCGGCGGCTCGAACGAACGGGCGAGGCGGCCGGGGTCGCCGTCTACGACGACTACGGCCACCATCCCACCGCGATCAGGGCCACGATCGCCGCCCTCCGCCAGCGCGAGCCGGGGCGGCGCCTCTGGGCGGTTTACGAGCCGCTGACGTTCCACCGGACCGCCGCCCTCCTCGGGGCCTTTGCCGAGGCGCTCGCAACGGCCGACGCGGTCGCCGTGGCGGACATCTGGGCGGGCCGCGACCCGGACACCTCGATCGCCTCGCCGGAGGCGCTCGCCGGTGCCGTCGCCGCCGCGCGCCCGGACGTCCCGGTCGCCGCCCCGGGTTCGGTCGAGGCGACGGCCGACTGGTTGGCCCGCGAGGTCCGAGCGGGCGACGTCGTGCTCGTCATGGGCGGCGGCCGCAGCTACGTGATCGGCGAGCGCCTGCTCGCCGCCCTGGAGGTCCGATGACGATCGACTACGCCGCGGCGACCGATCTGCTCGATCGCTACGGGCGAGCCTGGGAGGCATTCGACGGCGATGCCTGGGTCGCCCTCTTCTCCGAGCATGCGGAGTACCATGAAGATCCGTTCGAGCCGCCGCTCGTCGGGCACAACCAGATTCGGGCCTACCTGCTCGAGGCGTCCCGCACCCAGGACCAGGTCGAATTCACGGTCGAGCGGCATTGGGTGGCCGGGTCGACGGTGCTCGCCGCGTGGCACGCGAGCTTCGTTCGTCGGGGGACGCGCGCCCGCGTTCGGCTGGCCGGATTCCTGACCCTGGAGGTTGGGTCGGACGGGCGGATCGAGCGGTTGCACGAGTGGTGGCACCGGCGCGAGACGGATGCAGGATAGGAGGCAGGGTTGGCAGGAGAGGTCTCGTTCGACGTGGTCAGCGAGTTCGACGAGCAGGAGCTTCGCAACGCCCTCGACCAGGTGCGCCGCGAGGTCCAGCAGCGCTACGACTTCAAGGGCGTGACGGTCGAGCTGACCCAGGGCAAGGACGAGCTGACCCTCCTGACGGACGACGAGTACCGGGCGGCCGCCGTCAAGGACCTCGTGGAGACGAAGGCCGTCCGGCGCGGGCTGTCGCTCAAGATCTTCGACTGGGGCACGGTCGGGCCGGCCGGGGGCAACAAGGTCCGCCAGCACATCGGGCTGCGTCGCGGGCTCGACGAGCCGCTGGCCAAGCGGATCACGAAGTTGATCCGGGACGAGTTCCCGAAGGTCAAGTCGCAGATCCAGGGGGATGCGGTGCGCGTCTCGGGCAAGAGCAAGGACGACCTCCAGCGCGTCATCGCGCGGCT
This sequence comes from Candidatus Limnocylindrales bacterium, assembly GCA_035720425.1. Taxonomy (GTDB): domain Bacteria; phylum Chloroflexota; class Limnocylindria; order Limnocylindrales; family CSP1-4; genus DASTOB01. Next base: position 33,173 of record DASTOB010000139.1, on the reverse strand, counting down.
TCGCGAGCTCGACGAGCCGGTTCCCCTCCAGTTCCAGAACTACCGGTGACGGCGATGCTGCCGGGTGCCCGTTCCGGGCGGATCGTCATGATCATCGTCGCGCTCGTGATCGTCTTCGGGCTGATCCTGTCGTCGCTCGCCTCGCCCGTCGTCTACTGATGGAAGAGCGACGGCCGACGGAGGCCGAATTCGACGCCCCGGTCGGTGCGCCAGAAGCCGACGCGGCGGCCGACGAGACTGATCAGGCGCTCGCCGCGCTCGCGCCCGAACCCGAACCGGCCGAACCCGTCGCGCCCGAAGCCGAACCCGAACCGGCCGCCCCCGAAGCCGAGCCCGCGCCACAGGCACCGCGAACCGTCGGCCGCATGATCGCGGACGCCTTCCGCGCAGCCGGTGTGCGCTACGCCTTCACCGTGCCCGGCGAGAGCTTCCTCGGCCTGCTCGACGTGCTCGAGGAGGCCGGCATCCGCGTCCTGGCGACCCGGCATGAAGGTGCCGCCGCGTTCATGGCGGAGGCCCACGGCCAGCTGACCGGACGCCCCGCCGCCTGCCTCGCGACGCGCGCCGTCGGGGGCGCGAACCTTGCGATCGGCATCCACACCGCCCGCCAGGACTCGGCGCCGCTGTTCGCCGTGGTCGGCCAGGTCGAGCGAAGCGCGGCGGGTCGCGAGGCATTCCAGGAGGCGGACCTCGTCGGCTCGATCGGCCGCCTGGCGAAATGGGCCGCGCAGGTCGACGGACCGGCCGATGCTCCACGCGTCCTCGAGGAGGCGGTGCGCCAGGCGCTCGGAGATCGGCCGGGCCCGGTCCTGCTGTCCGTGCCGGAGGACGTCTTCGACGACCCGGCCGACCATGATCGGGCGCCGTCGATCGTCCGCCCCCCGTCACCACGGGCGGAGGTCGCCGACGTGCGCGCCGTCCTGCAGCTGCTCGCATCCGCGGAACGGCCGGTCATTCTCGCCGGCGGCGGGGTCCTGCGGGCCCGGACGTCGAGTGACCTGGTCAAGCTCGCCGAGCTGCTCCACGTTCCGGTGATCGCCGGCTGGAGACGGCCCGACGTGATCTCGAACGACCATCCGCTCTATCTCGGCATGGCCGGTTACAGCGCGCCGGCCGTCGTCCGCGAACGCCTCGAGCGCGCCGACGCGCTGCTCGTCCTCGGCTCGAGGCTGAGCGAGATCACCTCGTATGGCTGGGCGGTCCCGGGGCCGGCGACGCGCTGGGCGCACGTCGATCTCGAGCCGCGCGGGGCGTCCGCCGTCGCGGCCGGGTTGCGGCCGCCGGACCTCCCCGTCACGTCGGACGCGCGATCGTTCGTGCGGCTCGCCGTCCAGCGTCTCCAGGGTGCGGTGCTCGACGCCGCGCTCGTCGAGGTCCGTCGGCGTGAGAACGAGGCGGACCGGGCGGCGTGGGAGGCGGCGAGCGTCGTCGACGGCGGGTCGTGGGACGGACCGGGCGTGCACCCGGGGAGGATCGTCGCGACGTTGCGTCGGGTCCTGCCGGATGACGCGATCCTGACGACCGATGCCGGCAACTTCGGAGGCTGGGCGGCCCGCGGGTTCCGCTTCCGCCGGCCGGGGACGTTCATCGGGCCGACGTCCGGTGCGATGGGCTTCGGCCTTCCGGCAGCGATCGCCGCCTCGCTCGTTCACCGCGACAGGCCGGTCGTGGCGCTGTGCGGCGACGGTGGCCTCGGCATGGCGCTTGCGGAGCTCGAGACCGCCGTTCGGGCGGGCACGCGCGTGATCGTCCTCGTCTTCGACAACGAGCGCTACGGGACCATCCGGATGCACCAGGATCGGCGCGAGGTCGCCGACCCTGCCGGAACCGACCTCGGCGCGATCGACTTTGCCGCGGTCGCCCGCGCCTGCGGCGCGCGGGGCACCCGGGTCGAGACCGACGCGGCGTTCGAGCAGGCGCTGCGCCAGGCGCTCGCCGCGGATCGGCCGTCGGTCATCCAGCTCCCCCTCGACCGCCGCTGGGTATCGGTCGACGACACGCCGGTATCGGTCGCGTCGGTATCGGCCACACCGGCTTCGGCTGTACCGGTGGTGCCGCCCGCGGAGTAATGCCGACAACTTCAGTCGGAATACTTGCCTTTCTCGGCACGGACTGGCACACTGCGCCGGACATGGGACGCCTCGGACGCCTGGGACGCCGCGACTGCTGCATCTGTCGGCCCGCGCCCGGGCGGGGCGGGTGGTGTACCTGAGCGCGCGACGCGAGTCGACGCGCGGACAACCATCCGGACCCCTGCACCGTCAGGGGTCTTCCTGTTTTTCCGAGGACACGCCATGACGACCTTGAATCTCGTATCCACCCGGATCGCGACCCCGATCACCACCCGCGAGCTCGCCGGGCTCATCGACGATCCGGACCTGACCGTCGTCGACATCCGCCCGCTGGCCGCGTTCAACGGCTGGCGCCTGAACGGCGAGCCGCGGGGTGGCCACGTGCCCGGCGCGGTCGCGTTTCCGGCTCCGTGGCTCCGCTCGGTCGACGACGCGGAGATCGGTCGGATCCTCAATGAGCGCGGCATCACCGCGTCACGGACCATCGTGGTCTACGGCGACGATCCCGGCGCCACCGGTGCGGTTGCCTCGCGACTGGCCGACCTCGGGCTCGACCGTGTCCGGGTCCTCGACGGCGGGTGGGCAGCCTGGGCGACGGACGAGGCCCTGCCGGTCGCGCGACTCGCCAACTTCGAGCAGCTCGTGCATCCCGACTGGCTTCGCGATCTGATCGCCGGCCGGCAGCCGGAGGCCGCTCCGGCCGGTCGACACCTCCTGTTCCACGTCAACTTCGGCGTCCCGCAGGAGTACGCCGAGGGCCACCTCCCGGGCGCGATCTATCTCGACACGAATCGGCTCGAGGATCCGGCGGACTGGAACCGCCGGTCGCCGGCGGCGCTCGAGGCGGCGCTCCGCTCGCTCGGCATCACCCACGACACGACGGTCATCCTGTACGGCCGCGACACCGAGGGCCGCGCCAACGAGAAGTGGCCGGGCCGCCGGGCGGGCCAGATCGCGGCCACCCGGGCCGCGGCGATCCTGACCTACGCGGGCGTGTCCGACGTCCGGGTCCTCGACGGCGGCTACGACCACTGGGTTCGGGCGGGCCTTCCGCTCGAGACCGCGGCGACCCGGCCCGTGCCGGTCCGCGAGTTTGGCGCCCAGATCCCGGTTCGACCGGACGTCATCGTCGACATCGACGAGGCGAAGTCGATCCTCGCCGACCCGGACGGCTCGGCCCTCGTCAGCGTGCGGACGTGGCGCGAGCACGTCGGCGCGGTGAGCGGATACAACTACATCGGGCCGGCCGGGCGGATCGCCGGCGACGTGTGGGGCAACTGCGGGTCCGACGCGTACCACATGCAGCACTACCGGACGGTCGACAACACGATGCGTCCGTACCCGGAGATCGCCGCCAACTGGGCGGAGGCCGGGATCACGCCGGAGAAGCGGGTCGCCTTCTATTGCGGCACGGGCTGGCGGGCCAGCGAGACGTGGTTCTACGCTCGGCTCATGGGCTGGGAGCGCATCGCGGTATACGACGGTGGCTGGCTCGAATGGAGCGCCGACCCGGCGCACAACCCGATCGAGGTCGGCGAACCGGGCGACGAGTTCGCCGCCTGATCGGCGGCGCCCGGCGGCGGGCCGAAGAGCCCCTCAGGCGGCCGACGAACCGAACGAGGAACCCGCGATCCGCTCGCGCAGCCGGATCGTCCAGGCCTGCGCGAGGGCCGCGCGGAGGCGGGCCGGGTCGACGGGCGGCTGACCCACGCCCGCCGACCGGGTCCCGCGACCGCCCAGCCCCGCTGGCGGGTCGGTGCGCTGCGTGACGGTCTGATGGCGTCCGAACATGTCCGGGACTGTCTACCCCATGGTGCGCAGGCGCAACCCTGACGATCGGGGGGTGCCGAACCGGGACTTCCGCGAACCTAGTTGCACACGCAACTAACCTGTGGCATGATGATGCGCGACAAAGGAGACCGCATCGATGCCCGCCATCACCGTCGACGACATCACCGTCCTGCCCCGCATCCCGGAGCCGGACCCGACCATTGCCCGCCAGCGTCCCGTTCGGACGGTGACGACCGCCCCGCGCGGCTTCGAGGGGGAGGGATTCCCCGTGCGTCGCGCGTTCGCCGGGGTCGAGCTCGCGGACCTCGACCCGTTCATCCATCTCGACCAGATGGGCGAGGTGCACTACGCGCCGGGCGAGCCGAAGGGCACGCCGTGGCACCCGCACCGTGGCTTCGAGACGGTCACGTACATGATCGATGGCACGTTCGAGCACAGCGACTCGAACGGGGGCGGCGGGGTGATCACGAACGGTGACACCCAGTGGATGACGGCCGGCGCCGGCATCCTACACATCGAGAAGCCGCCGGAGGCGCTCGTCCGGAGCGGTGGGCTGTTTCACGGCCTCCAGCTCTGGGTGAACCTGCCGGCCGCGCAGAAGTTCTCGCCGCCGCGTTACCAGGATCTCCGCGCCAGCGAGGTCGGCCTGGCCAGCTCGCCGGACGGCGGGACGCTCATCCGTGTCATTGCCGGCGACGTGGCCGGCCACGCCGGACCGGGGTCCACGTACACCCCCATGACGATGGTCCACGCGACGATCAGCCCGGGCGCGCGCATGTCGGTGCCGTGGCGGGCGGACTACAACGCCCTCGTCTACGTGCTTGCCGGCTTCGGCACGATCGGGACGGAGGAACGACCGATCCAGATGGGCCAGCTCACCGTGCTCGGGCCCGGCAACGCGATCACCGTGCGGGCCGGCCTGGAGCAGGAGAGCCGGAGCCCCAATCTCGAGATCCTCCTGCTCGGTGGCCGCCCGATCGGCGAGTCCGTGGCCTGGCTGGGACCGTTCGTCATGAACACCCGCGAGGAGGTGCTCCAGGCGGTCGCCGACTACCAGGCCGGCCGCCTCGGCACGATCCCGGCGGTCCACAACGCGCCGTCGACGATCCAGACATCGAACGGGGGCGCCCGATGACGGATCGGTCCGCGGAGTCGGCGCGCCTGCCGGCGATCTACCTCGGCCACGGCGCGCCGCCGCTCCTCGAGGATGCCCAGTGGATGGGCGAGCTCGGGGGGTGGGCCGCGGCGATGTCACGGCCGACTGCCATCCTCATCGTGAGCGCCCACTGGCAGACGGCACCGATGGCGATCAGCGCCACCCGCCGTGTTCCGCTCGTGTACGACTTCTACGGGTTTCCGGAGCACTACTACCGGATGACGTACGACGCGCCGGGAGCGCCGGAGCTGGCCGAGCGAGTGCGGCGGGTCATGCCGCCGAATGAGCCCGTGCTCGAGCGCGAGTCCCGCGGACTCGACCACGGGGCGTGGGTGCCGCTCAAGGCGATGTACCCGGAGGCGGACATCCCGGTGCTCCAGCTGTCGATGCCGGACCTCGATCCGGAGCACCTGTTCGAGATCGGCCGGCGCCTGGCGCCGCTGCGCGACGAGGGCGTGCTCATCGTCGGCAGCGGGTTCATGACCCACGGCCTCCCGTTCATCCACGACTACTTCCTCGGCAAGCCGGGCGCCCCGCAGTGGTCGATCGACTTCGACCAGTGGGCGACGGAAGCCCTCAATCGCGGTGACGTCGACGAGCTGTTCGCGTTCCGGGAGAAGGCGCCCGGCATGCCGTTCGCCCATCCCACGGTCGAGCACTTCGCGCCGCTGTTCGTAACCCTCGGCGCGGCGGCGAAGCCGGACGACAAGCCGGATTACACGATCGAGGGGTACTTCTACGGCCTCTCGAAGCGCTCGTTCGAGGCGCGCTGACCCTCCCGCGCGACCGGTCAGGCGATCCGGCGCGTTCGCGCGTCCTCGCCGGGAATCCCGCGCTCCAGGAGCGCCGCGCCCAGCCCCTCGAGGTCATCGACCGTCACGTACAGGGCCGGCGGTCGCAGCACGCCAACCCGCACGGGCTCGTGGAAGTCGATCCGCACGCCGCCGCGGTGGCTGCCCCCAAAGGTCAGGTCGCGGTGGCGAATGCTCATCCGCACGCCGATCGCGGTGATCCAGCGCCAGGGACCCTCGATCCGCCACGAGGCGATGTTCTCGAGCGGCGTCCGCACCCGGTACAAGCCGAAGCGGGCGTCGAGCCCGTCGTCGTCGAGATCGACATAGGCCCGCCCGGGCCGAACCCCGAACAGGAGCAGGATCGGCAGCGAGCGCCGGCCGAGCCGGAACGGAAAGCGCGTGATCGCCACCCAGCGAGCGTACCGCGCCGCCGTATGCTCTGTGAGTGATCGACGCAGCCCCGGATGCGACCCTCGTGCTCGGCGCGTGATGGCCGGGACACGGCCGACGATTCGACCGATCTCGGTCGACGAGCTGCCCGCATTCATCGAGACGATGACGACGGCCTTCCACGAGCGCCCGGATGTCTCGGGCGTCGCGGCCGAGGTCGCGTCCCTGTGGGACGTGCGCCGCTGCCGTGCCGCGTTCGACGGCGGGACGATGTGCGGCACGTTTCGGACGTGGGGGACGGAGCTCACCGTCCCCGGCGGCGGGGTCGTGCCCGGTGCCGCGATCGCCGGGGTCACGGTGCTGCCAACGCACCGGCGGCAGGGGATCCTGCGCGCGCTGATGGCCGACGAGCACGCGGCGATCCGAGAGCGCGGCGAGGTCGTCGGACTGCTCTACAGCGCCGATTACCCGATCTACGGCCGGTTCGGATACGGGCCGGCGACCCGGATTGCCCGATGGACGCTCGACGCGCGCGATGCGTCGTTCCGTGACACGTCGCCTGCCGGCGGGATCGAGTTCGTGGGACCGAATGCCGACACGGCGGCGCGGATGGTCGCCGTGTTCGACGCGGTACGCCGCTCGTCGCCCGGGGAGATCCAGCGGCGCGACTACCGCTGGGATTACGACCTTGGCCGCGAGACCGCGTGGGGCGACCGATGGAAGGGCTTCGTCGCCCTTCGCCACGATCGTGACGGAGCCGTCGACGGGTACGTCCGCTACCACGCCGAACCGGATCCGGCGCTCCGGCCGCCGCGGGTGCGGCTCATCGTCGACGATCTCCAGGCGACGAGCGATGAGGCGTATGCGGCGCTGTGGCGCTTCGTCGCGCAGGTCGACCTCGTCGAGTCCGTCGTCGCCGACCATCGCTCGGTTTCGGAGCGGCTGCCGTGGCTTCTCGTGAATGCCCGTGCCGCGCGCATGTCGGAGCCGGGCGATGGGCTGTGGGTTCGCCTGATCGACATTCCGCGAGCGCTCGAGGCTCGGTCGTACGAGCGGGAGGGCAGCATCGTGCTCGAGGTGATCGACCCGGATGACGGGGGCGGCCGAACCCGCCTCGCGCTCGATGTCGGGGCTGACGGGGCGGTCTGCCGCCGGACGGATCGGTCGGCCGATCTGACCGTTCACGTCGCGGCGCTCGGCGCCGCGTTTCTCGGCGGCACCCGGCTGCGCGACGCAGTCCTCGCGGACGGCCACGATGCGCACCGCGACGGTGCGCTGGCGTTGGCGGACGCCCTCCTCCGGACGGCTGACGAGCCGTGGTGCTCGACGTTCTTCTGACGCGTAACAGCGCGCCGCCCGGCGCGTCGTTCGGAGGGAGGAACGCACATGGACGGACGACGAATGCTCATGCGACTCGCGCTGGCCGTGGCGCTCGGGGGAGCGGGATGCGGGACGGCTGCGGCGCCGACGCCGACGCCACTGCCCGCGGCGCGGAACGGGGCGGAGTTCTCGGCCGCCTGGTGCGCGTCGATGCAGGCGATGTTCCGGGCGATCGGCAACCCGGATACGGCTTCTGATTCGGAACTGAGCGCCGCGCTCGACGAGGCGATCACGAACGCAGACTACTCGGCCGTCGAGCGGTTCGCGGCGATGATCCAGGCGGAGATCGCGACCGGCCGGCAACACGCGGAATCGGCCTCGGCCTGGGGTCCCGGAGCCACGATGGCTGGCCATCTCGATCGCCTGCTCGTCGCGTTCGGCGTGATGGTCGAGGAACGGCGAGCGAGCGCACGTGACGGGCTGTCGCTCGTCGATCAGCGCGCCCAGGCGGCGTTCGAAGCGGCCGGCGGCGTGGAGTCATGGTTCGCCATGCTCGAAGCCGCCCGCGCACTTCCCCCGGACGTCGTGACCCTGCTCGGCACGTGTCGATTCGAGGGCGGGCCGGCCGCTTCGTGATGGCGGCGGGCGTTCGCTACGATGGAAGCGCGCCGCCACCGTCGGCGCCGTCGTCCCCGCAGCGCGTGAGGTTCGCATGAGCCGCCTCCTCGTCCACATCGCGACGGGCCCGGAGAACCCCACCCGGGCCGCCCTCGGCCTCCTCGTTGCCCGCTCTGCGCTGGCCGCCGGACATGAGGTGGACCTGTTCATCGCCGGTGACGGCGTGGGTCTGCTCCGTCCCGAGACCCTCGACGCCGGGCACGGCATCGGGACGGGCAGCATGCGCGAGCACGTCGATGCGCTGGTCGCCGGTGGCGCAACGTTCTATGCATCGGGCCTGTCGAGCAAGGCGCGCGGGGTGTCCGTCGACGCACTCGGCGGTCTGCCCGTGACGATGGCGCCACCGGATCGGCTCGTCGAGCTCGTCTTCGCCGCGGACCGGGTCCTCAGCTACTAGCGGCGCCGGGCAGACCGACGTCGGGCGAGGCCCTGCTATCCTGCGGGCGATGTCGTCCGCCGCGCGTACGTTGCTCCTTGTCGGGACCGCCAAGGGGGCGTTCATCCTCGAGAGTGACGCTGGCCGCGATGCGTGGGCGATGCGCGGGCCGTTGTGCGAGGGCTGGCCCATTCACGACCTCATCGTCGAGCCGGCGACCGGCGACCTGCTCGCGGCCGGCGGCAGCCCGTGGTTCGGGCCGGCCGTCTGGCGGAGCACAGACTTGGGCGCGACGTGGACGCACTCGTCGGCCGGGCTGAGCTACGGCGACGAGGCCGAACCGATCAAGACCGTCTGGAGCCTCGCCGTCGCCCCGGACGGGGCCATCCTCGCCGGCGTCGAGCCGGCCGGCCTGTTCCGAAGCACGGACGCCGGTGCGACGTGGCAGCACGTCGAGGGACTGACGAACCATCCGTCGCGCCCAACCTGGCAACCGGGAGCCGGCGGCCTCATCCTCCACACGATCGTGCCCCATCCGACCGACGTGAACCGGACGTGGGTCGGCATCTCGGCTGTCGGCGTGTTCGAGACGCGCGACGGGGGTGCGACGTGGGAGCCGCGCAATCGCGGCGTCCGGGCGGACTTCATCCCGGGACCGCCGCCGGAGACCGGCCACTGCGTCCACAAGTTCGCGGCCGCGGCCGGCGAGCCCGAGACGCTGTACCAGCAGAACCACTGCGGGGTCTACCGGAGCGACGACGGCGGGCTCGGCTGGACCGAGATCACCGGCGCGCTCCCGTCCGAGTTCGGATTCGGGCTGGTGACCCATCCGCGCGACCCGGCGACGGCGTGGGTCATCCCACTCAGCCGCCCCGAGGAGGGCCGCTACATGCCGGACGCCAGTGCGGCCGTGTGGCGGACGCACGATCGGGGATCGTCGTGGATCCGCTCGGCCGACGGATTGCCGCAGGAGAACGCGTACCTCGGCGTCCTGCGCGAAGCGTTCACCCGCGACACGCTGGACCCCGTCGGCCTCGCGTTCGGCACGAGCACCGGCCAGCTGTGGCACAGCCGGGACGGTGGCGTGCGCTGGGACCTCATCTCGCGGGACCTGCCGCAGATCTGGGCGGTCGAGGCGCTGGTCCTCGGCGCCTGACGCCTGAGCGCCTGAGCGCCGGAGCGTCCGATGGCGACCGTCGTCCTGCCCCGCTCGCTCGTCGCGCTCTTTCCGGGCGCGACACGCCACGAGGTCGTCGCCGGTTCGACGGTGTCGGAGGTGCTGGTCGGTCTCGATCGGCGGATTCCGGGCCTCCGCGACCGCCTCGCCGACGGCTCCCGGCTGCGGCCGCACATCAACGTCTACGTTGACGGCCAGCCGGCCGACCTCACGACCGCCGTATCGAGCGACGCCGTCGTGCACGTGATCCCGGCGGTCTCCGGCGGCGCCTGATCGGTCGTTTTGGTCGGACTTGACACGGCGGCGCGCGGCTGTACTATTCCACCCAGTTAATTAACCGTGGTGGAAAGTATGACCGCTTCAGCCGATCCGCTCAGTGCAACGTTCGCGGCCCTCGCCGACCCGACTCGACGGGCGATCCTCGCCCGCCTGGCCATGGGTGAGGCAACCGTCACGGAACTCGCCCGGCCGCTCCGGATGAGTCTGCCCGGAGTGTCGAAGCACCTCAAGGTCCTGCGCACTGCGGGACTGATCGCGCAGGGGAGGGATGCCCAGTGGCGCCCGTGCCGGATCGAGGCCCCGGCCCTGCGCAGCGTGGCGGACTGGGTCGAACAGTATCGACGGGTGTGGGAGGAGCGCTTCGACCGAATCGACGACTACCTCCGCGAGGTCCAGGCGCGCCCGGACGACGCGGCGCCGGACGCCGGAGCCGGAGGCCCGAAGGCAGTGCCATAAAACCGGACGAAAGGTGTCGGGTATACCGGCAAGAATCCATCGTGGCGCCGCCGGGCAGCGAGCCCGGCGGCGCCTCCCGAACCCAATGGAGCACGATCGACCGATATGAGCGTCCCCGCTACCGACCCCGCCCAGACCATCGACGACGCGGCTGCCTCGCCGCCGCGGGCCGGCCGCCGCGAGTGGATCGGTCTTGCCGTCCTCGCCCTCGCCTGCCTGCTCTACGTGATGGACCTGACCGTCCTCCACCTCGCCGTGCCGGCGCTCAGCGCGGCGCTCCAGCCGACGAGTGCGCAGCTCCTCTGGATCATCGACATCTACGGCTTCATGGTCGCTGGCTTCCTCGTCACGATGGGAACGCTCGGAGACCGGATCGGTCGCCGCCGGCTGCTCCTCGTCGGCGCGGCCGCGTTCGGGGCCGTCTCGCTCCTCGCGGCGTTCTCGACGAGTGCCGAGATGCTCATCGCGAGCCGCGCGCTGCTCGGCATCGCCGGCGCGACGCTCGCCCCGTCGACCCTGTCGCTCATCTTCACGATGTTCCAGGACCCCGGCCAGCGGGCGCGGGCGATCGCCGTGTGGATCTCGGCATTCTCGGCCGGCAGCGCGATCGGCCCCGTGCTCGGCGGCCTGCTGCTCGAGCAGTTTTGGTGGGGCTCGGTGTTCCTGCTCGCTGTGCCGGTGATGGTCGTCCTGCTCGTCCTCGGCCCGATCGTCCTGCCGGAATACCGCGACCCCGAGGCCGGCCGGCTCGACCTCGTCAGCGCGGCGATGTCGCTCGTGGCCGTGCTCGCCGTCATCTTCGGTCTCAAGCAGGTTGCCCAGGACGGGATCGGCGCCGAAGCCCTCGCCGCCATCGCCCTCGGCCTCGTGGTCGGCACGCTGTTCGTGCGGCGCCAGCTGCGCCTGGCGGACCCGATGATCGATCTTCGGCTGTTCCGCATCCCGGCGTTCAGCGCGGCGCTCGCGGTCAATTTCCTGTCGGTCTTCGTCGCGATCGGCTACTTCCTGTTCGTCGCGCAGTACCTCCAGCTCGTCCTCGGTCTGTCGCCGCTCGAGGCCGGCCTGTGGTCCGTCCCGTCGGCGATCGGCTTCGTCATCGGCTCGAACCTCGCGCCGCGGATCGTGCGCCGCGTTCGTCCGGCGCACGTGATCGGGGGAGCCCTCCTCGTGGCGGCCGCCGGACTGGCGACGCTCGTCCAGGTCGGAGGGGCGGACCCGACGAGAGGACTGGCCATCGTCGTCGTCGCCTCGGTCATCATCTCCCTCGGCCTGGCGCCGGTGTTCGGGCTCACCACGGAGCTCATCGTCGGCTCGGCGCCGCCGGAGCGTGCCGGCGCCGCGTCCGGGATCTCGGAGACCGGGGCCGAGCTGGGTGGGGCGCTCGGGATCTCGGTGCTCGGCAGCATCGGCGTCGCGATCTATCGCGCGTCGGTCGCGGATGGTCTCCCGTCCGGCATCCCGGCCTCGGTCGCGGCGGCGGCGCGGGACACGCTCGGCGCCGCCGTCGCCGCGGCGGCGGAGTTGCCGGCGACGCTGGGAGTCGCGCTGCTCGACGTGTCCCGAGTGGCGTTCGTCGGGGGCATGCAGGCTGCCGCCGCCCTCAGCGCGGTCGTCGCCGTCGTCGTCGCGTTCCTGTCGGTCACCGCCCTCCGCAACGTGGGCGCGCCGACGGGACCGTCGGTCGACACGGCCGGAGCCGATCGCCCGGCGAACCCTGACGCCGGGTGGACCGCGCCGGGAGAATGGGGAGTGGGCGTCGCCGACGCGGGAGGCCGGTTGACCGAAGGAGGGTAGGGATGGCGGTGGCAGCGCAAACCGGCGCGGGCCTGGGTGGCGCCGCATGACGGCCCCGCTCGTCGAGCAGCTGCGATTCACCCGCACGGAGTGGCAGCGTGCGCTGCGCGGGTTCCCGGAGGGGGACGGGTACCGGCGCTTCGAGCCGATGAACAGCGTCGGCTGGATCGTCGGCCATCTGGCCTGGCACGAGCAGCGCTACTTCCTCCAGCGCGCGCAGGACCTGACCCTCGTCCCCGTCCTCGACGAGGTCGTCGCGAGCGGCGGCCCGGCCACGACGCCGTCGCTCCGGGCGATGCGCGATGCGTGGCGCGAGGTCACCGCGGCGACCGACGCGTGGCTCGCCGCGCTACCGGTCGAGCGCTTCCTCGACCCGATGCCACCGCCCGGCCCGCGGCGGACGATCGGGGACGGCGTGCTCCGCGTGACGTATCACTACTGGTTCCACATCGGCGAGATCCTCGCCGTCCGCCAGCTGCTCGACCATCCACGGCGGCCGGAGTACGTCGGCGACATCGAGCGACTGGCCCCGTATCGGCCGTCGGCCGGATGAGACTCGCCTAGAACGCCCGCTTCAGCACGACGAGGCCGGCGAGCACGATCACGACGAGCAGGAGCAGGCCCTCCGGCGGGAGAGCCATGATCCGGTTCGCCGAATCCGACACGAAGTCGGCGACCGTGGCGCCGAGGTCGCCGGCGCCACCTCCACCGACGATCGAACCGCCGCTGCCGCCACCGGCGTTGCCGCCCTGCTCGGAGACCTGTCCGACCGCGTTGCCGTACTCGACCATGCGCGCATCTTCGCACGCTCCGCAAGTGGCGACGCCTTGCCGGCCGTTCACACGGACGCCTCGCCGGCCTTGACACGGCGCGGGCAGTCTGTTTGACTGTGGGCTATCCATAACAAACTGGTTATAGAGGAGCGTGCAGGTGGACCAGCTGAGCTCCGTGTTCGGCGCCCTGTCGGACCCGACCCGGCGGGCGATCCTGGCCCGGTTGACGGAGGGGGACGCGAGCGTCGCCGAGCTCCGGGCACCGTTCGCGGTTTCGCAGCCGGCGATCTCGAAGCACCTCAAGGTGCTCGAACGGGCAGGGCTCATTTCCCGAACCCGGCGGGCGACCGCCCGCCTCAGCCATCTCGAGGCGGAGCCGCTGCGGGAGGCCACGGCCTGGCTGGTCCGCTATCGCGAGTACTGGGAGGAGAGCTTCAATCGGCTCGACGACCTGCTCGCGGCGCTTCAGGAAGCGCGCGCCACCACGCGCGAGGAAGGAGACCGTTGATGGGCACCGCCACTACCCACGTCACCGCCGAGCCGGGCACCCCGTTCATCGAGATCACGCGCGACTTCGCCGCACCGGCCGAACTGTTGCTCCGGGTCCACACGGAGCCGGACCTGCTCGCGCAGTGGTTGGGGCCGCGGAAGTACACGATGGTGATCGATCGCTTCGAGTGTCGCGACGGGGGCGTCTACCGCTACGTCCACCGCGGCGCCGACGGCGTTGAGCACCGGTTCCGCGGCGTGTTCCATGGCACGCCGACGCTTGGCGGCATCACCCAGACGTTCGAGTACGAGGGGTGGCCCGGCCACGTGTCGCTCGAGACGCTCCACTTCGAGCCGATCGAGGGCGGCACCCGCCTGCATATCCGCTCCGTCTACCAGTCGGTCGAGGACCGCGATGGGATGGTCTCGAGTGGGATGGAGGATGGGGTCCGCGAGGGGTACGAGCGGCTCGACGAGCTCGTTGCCGGCCTGGCAGCACCGACACACTGACGGAGGCACGTGATGGACTGGAAACTCGAGCTCGTCGTCGTTCCCGTGACGGACATCGACCGGGCCAAGGCGTTCTACGCGGACAAGCTCGGCTTCGTCGTCGACGTCGACACGCAGCCCGCGGAGAACGTCCGGGTCGTGCAGCTCACGCCACCCGGCTCGGCCTGCTCGATCACGATCGGCAAGGGCATCGCCGAGGGGGTGCCCGGTTCGCTCAAGGGCGTCCAGATCTCGGTCGGTGACATCGAGGTTGCCCATGCGGACCTGGTTTCCCGGGGCGTCGAGGTGAGCCCGATTCGCCACGTCGGTGAGGGCGGCTGGGAAGACGGCAAGGGCGGCGACTACAACTCGTTCATCTTCTTCGACGACCCGGACGGCAACAGCTGGGCGATCCAGGAGAGCCCGATCCTGCGTGCCGAGCTCGACGCCGAGAGGGCGGCGGCCGCCGTCGGCTGAGGCGGCGCCCGGCCCGCCGGGTAGCCGATCCCGAGTCCTCAGCGGAGGTTGGTGACGAGACGCTCGATCCGCTCCACCGCCGCGGCGGGAGAGGGGAGTCGAGCGATCTCGTCACGCAGCCGGCCTGCCGCCGTCCGGTAGCTCGGCCCGGCCAGCACCGCCGCGGCCGCGTTGCGCACGTCATCGGGTGTCGCCCGCACGGCATCGAGCTCCCGGCCCACGCCGAGCGCCACGCACCGCTCGGCATTGAGGGGCTGATCCGCACCCATCGGCAGGAGCACCATCGGCCGACCGTGGGCCAGCGCGCCGAGCACGCTGCCCGATCCACCGTGCGAGACCAGGAGATCCACATGCGGCAGGACGTCCGCCTGGGGCACGAACCGCGCGATGGTGACCCCGGGCCCCTGGGGCCCGAGCGATGACGGGTCGATCTCCCGGCCGACGGTCACGAGGAGATTGATCCTGAGCCCTGCGAGCCCGGCGAGGACCCGTTCGAACAGGTCGCCGGACTCGTGGTTGAACACCGTTCCGAGCGTGAAGTACACCGTCGGCGCTGCCGGAATCGCGGTCGCCCAGCGGGGAGGGGGAGAGGAAGGCGCAGATGTCGCTCCTGCGGCGACGTTCCAGGTCCGGATGCCCTCGGTGGTCGGCGCGGGCGGGTGGCCCGGGTCGCGCAAGCTCGACGGGAACGGTGACAGGACGAGGTGGCGGGTGAGCATCGCGGCCCCGGGATCCGAGGAAAGGCCGTACTCGGCGCGGACTTCGTTGAGCGCATCGGCCATCACCGCGCGGGTGACGAACGAGCCCGACGCCGTGACGAGCATGCTCACATGCGGAAGCCCGAGGCGCTCCGCGACGATCGCCGCCCCGAAGTCGGTCTCCTCCCAGATGACGACGTCGGGACGCCAGCTCTCCGCGAAGGGCACGAGGTCGGCGGCACGCTCGCGGGACAGCCGGCGCCCGAAGCCATCGCGGAGGTCGCGGAGCTCGCGCTCCATGTCGACCTCGAGGAGCGGGCGGGTAACCGGTTCGAGTCCCTCGTCGGACCCGGCCGGAACGGCCTCGAACCCGAGTTCCTCGGCCCTCGGCACCATCCACGGTCGCGGGGCGAACGCCACGGCGTGACCGGCTGCCTGTGCCGCGCGGGCGAGCGGCACGAGCGGTTCGAGGTGCCCGCTCCCGCCGGAGCACGTGAACAGCATGCGCATGCGTTCTCCGTCCTGCGTACTCACCCTGGCCAGCGTAGCCGTCGCCAAGGTCGCCGGTGGCCGATGCGCCTCCTTCGAATCGGGCCGGAGGATCCCCACCTTCCGGGCCCTCAGACCACCACCGCGTCGGATCTCCTGCGTCTGTCACATGACGTGTGACAACGGGCGAAGGAAGCCCGCTCGGTGGATCCTCGAGCCGCATTCCTTCGCCATTTGTACCGCCGGGGGCACCATCCGGCGAAGGAACGGCCGATTCGGGTCGGCCCCCGGACCCTCGTTCGTCCGTTGTAACCAGTGATGTGACATCGGCGCCCGGACACCCGACGAAGCCGAAGCTGCCGTTGGGACGCGAGCGATCGTTGAATCCCGAGTTGCTGCTCAGGTCGACGCCGGCGCGGCTACGCTACGGTGGCATGCCCGCTCGAGCGAAGAAGGCCGCCGCGCCACCCGATCCGAGGAAGCTCTCGCGCGAGAGCGCCGGCAGGTACATGTCCGGCGACGGCCGATTCGCCGTCGAGAAGGGATCGGCCGGCTGGATGGTCGTCGACGCCGAGCAACGCAACGACTTTGGACTCCCCCTCGTTCGTGGACCGTACGACACCCTCGACGAGGCCAAGGCCGCGGTCGAGGCGGCGCGCGAGGGTCCTGCCCCGACGTCTGCGCTCGCCGAACGCGTGGCCGAACAGACGAAGCAGCGGGCTGGATCGGGTCGGTCTTCCGGCCGGCCACGACGCCCGGAACCGCCGGAGCCCGCCGAGCCCCCGGCGCTCCCGCCTCCGCCGCCGGTCGTGATCCGTGAGTTCCGATCCCGTGATGGCGACGCCCTCCGCGCCCTGTGGGCCGAGGTCGACTTCCACTCCGTCGGTGACGACGATGCGAGCCTCCGTCGCTTCGCGGCTCGCAGTCCCGGGCTCCTGCTCGTCGCCGCCCAGGGCGAGCGGATCGTCGCCTCGGCGCTCGGCGGCTGGGACGGCCGGCGCGGCTGGATCTACCACGTCGCGACCGCCCCGTCGCATCGCCGACAGGGCCACGCGACCCGGCTCGTCCGGGAGGTCGAGGCCCGGCTGCGCGCTCTTGGCTGTCCCCGAGCCAACGTGCTCGTCCGCATTGACAACCCGCAGGGCGCGCAATTCTGGGAGGCGCTCGGGTACGCCGATCGCGCGACGAAACAGCTCGGCCGGGACCTCGACCCAGGCTGACCGCAGCGTTCGTCATTACGTCCCGAACGGGGACACGGCGATCCGCCCGACTACGGACGCGACGGCGCGACTGCGCCTGACAGCGCCACGCCTTGACCGTGAGCTTCGCGGCGCAGGCCGATGGCGGCGCCCACGAACCAGGCGGCGAGCAACCCGGCGGACGGCAGGGTGGCCACGTCCGGAATGCCGACCCAGATCGCCGTGACGTTCACGGCCAGCAGGAACCCGGTGATGATCGATAGACCGAAGAACCAGCGAGGAAACGAGGGCCGATCACGCAGGGCAAGCCCGAAAGCGACCACCCACGTTGCCTCGAGCGCGTACGTTCCGCTGTTGTAGAGCACGTCCCAGAAGCGAAAGATCGGGACGACGTCGCTGCCGGCCGACACCCCCGCAACGATCGCCGCCTGGAGCGCGAGCATGACGAGAATGGCCGGCATCTCCGCGATCCCGGCGCACAGGCCAACGAGCGCTGCCATGCCGGCCACTCCCGAGCGCCCGGCCGCCTCGCGGAGTGCCACGAGGAAGATCAGGACGAGGACCAGCACGAATGCCTGCTCGACCCCGAGCACGGCGATCGCCTCGTGCTCGTAGTACGCGCGGATGGCCGCAGCGTCGGTCACGCCGCTGACGCGCTGCCCGGCCACCACCATCAGACCCAGGTGATAGGCAAGGATCCCGGCGATGGCAAGCAGGCCGGCCCACCACCCGATCCGCGCCACGGTTCGATCCATCCCTTCCTCCTTCGTCCGGCGAACGCCGGACTAATTGACACGAGTCTTATATTGACGACATGATTCATAACAGTAATGTCAAGACACCGAATCGGGACGCCCGAACGGGCCGGCGGCTGTACGAGAGTCGGCTCCGGACCGAACAGTCGCAGGCGACCCGCGAGCGGATCCTCGAGGCATTGATCCGGACGATGGCCAAGGGCGTCGCGACGCTGTCGGTCCCTGATGTCGCGCGTGAAGCTCAGGTGTCGATTCCCACGGTCTACCGCCACTTCGGAACGAAGGCCGGCCTTATCGCGGCGCTCGGCCCATATGTCGGAACGAAGGCCGGTCTCATGCCCGCAGACTTGCCGCACACGGTCGACGAGATCGGGGACGCGGTCCTCGAGGTCTTTCGCCATCTCGAGGCAATGGATGGCACCCTTCGAGCCGCGATGGCGAGCGAACTGGGCCAGGAAGCGCGCCAGGCTGCCATGCCCGCGCGCCGAGCCACGCATCGTGAGGTCATGCGACGAAGCGCTCCGGAGGTCACGGATGCTGATCTGGAGCGCCTGACCGACCTGAGCGTCGCGCTGATGTCGTCTGGGGCCTACCGGGTGTACCGCGACTTCATTGGGCTGAGCGTCGAGGACGCGGCCGATCGCGCCGCGTGGGCACTCCAGACGCTCGTCCGCGGAGCGCGCGCAGGAAGCAGGTCACCGTCGTAGACCGAGAGAGGAGCGTCCCGATGGTCAGCGTCCAGGACTCACTCGTCCCGGCGGATCCCGGGGCCGATCCGCTCGACGGTATCGGCGCACCCGTGTCATGGGAGCCGGGGAGACCCGGAGCGTGGATGCGCGACATTCGCCTCGGGGAGTGGCTCGGTGCGCCCGTCACTCCGCTTTTCGCGTCCTGGGGTCTCGTGCGGATCGAGGCGACGATGGATCGGACGCTCGGCGGGCTGCTCGGGATCGCTCCGGTCGGACCCTCCGGCGTGGTCGTCAACGGCTGGTATTTCTACGGGTTCAACTTCATTCCCGCGAATCCTCGGGATCTGCTCGTCCAGCTTCTCCGCCACGTGCTCCCGAGCCTGCTGCTCCGGCCGCGACAGGCGGCGATGGCGATTCCGCCGCTCGCCCGCTTCGGCATCGGCTGGGCGGAGCGCCAGTGGCGGGACGACGTGCTGCCGCGGTATCGGGGGTTCGTCGAGCGGGCAGCTCGGAACGTTGAGACAGCCGACGCACGGGGACTCGTCGCGCTCGTCGACGAGCTGACGACGGAAGCCGGCGCCTACTTCGCCTCGCTCACCATGGTCGCGGGATATGCCTCCAAGTCCGAGGTACCGCTCGCCCGGCTCTATCGTGATGTCGTGCGGCCCGGGATCGGCGGCAGTCACCTCGACCTCCTCGAGGGTTTGTCCCGACTGCCGCGGGCCGCCGAACCGCACGCGCTCCGAAGCCTTGACTGGTTCGAGCCGACTCTTGGAGAGTTGCCGGCGGGCAGGGCCGCTGACGGGACGACCGAGCCACTCGATCCGGTCGCTGCGATGGAGCGACATCGGCAGGCTGTCGACCGGCGAATGCGCGCCGAGCGCGCTTCGCGCGAGGCGCTTGCAGATCGGCCCAGGCTGCTCCGCCGGTTCGACCGGCTCCTCGCAACGGCGCAGCATGCGGCGCTGCGCCGCGAAGAGCAGGTCGCCGACTTCAGTCTGGCGTGGCCGGTCATGCGTCGTGCCCTGACGCGTCTCGGCGAGGGGCTCGTCGTGAACGGGGTCCTCGAGCGGTCGGACCAGGTTCACTTCCTCATCCGCGCGGAGGTGGACGCCGCACTCGATGGGGATCGGTCGCCACGCTCGGCGACTGCCGAGGACCGGCGCGCCGTGTGGCAGGATCAGGCGCGCCTCGTGCCCCCGCTCCGACTCGGCGCCCTCCCGCCGATGATCGACCGGCTGCTCGCCGACGCGACCGATGCCGTCCGGGGGTCGGTCGACCACATCGGTCCCACGCATGACGCCGTCGTCGGGATCCCTGCCAGTCCGGGCCAAGCAACGGGACCTGTCCGAGTCGTGCGCACCCTCGACGATGCAGATCGAGTCTCGGTAGGAGACGTCCTCGTCGCGCCACTGACCGCGCCCGCGTGGACGTCGCTGTTCGATCGGGTGATCGCGGTCGTGACCGACACAGGAGGTGTCGCCGCCCATGCATCCGTCGCGGCGCGCGAGTACGGCCTTCCGGCGGTCGTCGGGACCGGAGACGCGACGAGCCGGCTGCGCGACGGGGAGGTCGTGGAGGTCGACGGGTCGGCAGGGATCGTTCGTCGCCTCACATAGTCCTCACGCTCTTCCGCCCGGCTAGGTGTGTCGGCCTGCCTACTCAAGCAATGGTGTAACGGTATATGCGCCGGGGCGTCACGCTGGCGATGACCGGTCATCGCGTGGCTTCACATCCGCCGCTCGTGACACCGATGCGCGACGTCGTCGCGCTCGCGGCCTTCGTCTTCGGGTTCGTCCTTGGGCTCCTCCAGCCACTCATTGCGGTGGCGGTCGGTGCCGGGATCGTGGCTGGCCCCACGTACGCTGGGCTCACCCTCGCACTCGGCGCGGTCGTCTTCGCCTTCAGCTTCGTCGGTGCCGCCTTGTTCCGAACCGGTCGCTCCGCCAGTGTTCCGCTCGCGCTCGTGAGTGCCGCACTGGTCGCCGGCATCGTCGGCGGATCGGTGCTCGAGGCGGTGCTCCACGACCCGACCCGGTCCGGGTCACCGGCGACAGACGTGCGGCTCTCCGGTCTGCCGTCCCACCCGCTCGTGCTCGACGCACCTGAGGCCGTCGGGCCGCGACACCGCTGAGCGCACCGCTCCGTACACTGTCGCTTGACCCAGGCCGGGCGCGGATCGACGCCCGGCGACGCGATCGGGAGGACGGCCCGTGGATACCGCTGTCGTCGAAGGGGGTACGAGCCGCGGCTGGCTCGACGATGCGCTCGCGGCGCTGACACCGGAGGGCAAGGGGCTCCATCCGCCAGACGACTCGAAGATCGGGGTCGTGTTCGTCCACGGGATCGGCTCGCAGCGCCCCGGCGAGACACTCCTGTCGTGGAGTCGCAGCCTCCTGTCGGTCGTCGGCAGCTGGTCGGCTCGGACCGGTGGTCCGTTCCAGCTCGTCCGTCGGGCCAGCATCGACTACACCGGAACGACGATCCCATACGTCGAGGTGGGCCTGCCGAAGACCGACTCGCACCCGGCCCAGACGTGGGTCATGACCGAGGCCTACTGGGCAGCCCAGGTCAGGCCGCCGTCGATCGGCGAGATGGTCGACTGGCTGGTCGTCCGGCTCGTGGGCGTCCGGCTGGCGTTCCGGCTTGCGAAGGGGATCGCGGCCAGCCTCGGCGCACGTGTGGCGGTCATCGAGTCCGTCGTCCTGGCCGTCGCCGTGGCCGCGGCGTTTGTCCTCGCGATCGTCGCCTTCGTCGTGAGTCGTGTGCTCGGTGCCCTCCCCGTCGCGTGGCTCCGGCGCAACCTCATCGTTCGGACGTTCGACTACTTCCTCGGCGACTGGTTCGGCGACGTCCGGATCCTCCTGACGGACCGCGTGCAGGCGGCCAACGTCCGGTCGAACGTGCGCCGCGTGATGATGTCCCTCAAGTCGTACGGCTGTGGTCGCGTCGTCGTCATCGGCCATTCCGGCGGCACCTTCGTGAGCTACATGACGCTCGCCGAACGGACCGAGGCGGAGCTGCCGGCGCACCGGCTCATCACCCATGGCCAGGCGTTGTGCCTGGCCTGGATGCTCGGCGACGCGTGCTCGGAGCCGAACGTGGACGACGAGGACACGCTCCAGGCCGGCGACCTCCTGCGGGTCGACCTCCTGGCGGCTCGGCCGAACCTCGAGTGGTACGACTTCCACGCGACCCATGACCCCGCGCCGATGGGCGGATTCGACCACACCGACGACGTCGTATCCCGACCGGATCCGGAGGACCGGTCCATGCCGGTCTTCAACGAGGCGAGCTTCCGGGCCGATCACGGCGCGTACTGGGACAACGTCGAGGAGTTCGTCCTGCCCGTCGCGCGGCTCATCGAGACCACGTCGCCCGCGACGCCATCCTCCCGCTTCTACGACGAGGGTCTGATCGGCGCCGGTCGCGCCCGCCGGCACGCCCGCGTCCGGGCCCTCAACCGGACCCGGATCGCGGTCTCGGCGTCGGCGGTGCTGGCGGTGCTCGTCGCCGGGCCGCTCAACCCGTTCGTCGACGAGCAGCTGGGGCGCGACCCCGCCAATGTGACGTCGATCGGGCGGGACGTCTACGCGGCGGCAAGCGGCGTGGCCACGCCCCTCGCGGAGCTGAACCGGACGACGCTGGGCTGGTTCAACCTCCCGGCGTCGCCGGGCTCTGCCGACGCCCTGCTCGGACTCGTCGTCGTGGCCGCCGCGTTCGTCGTGGTGGGGCGCGTCGTGAACCGGACGTGGCGTGGTTGGGACCGATTCCTCCAGCGCCGCTTCCTCGCACCTCCGGCGCACTGGCCGAGCCAGACCCAGCTGTACGGTGCGCTCACGGCATGCCTCGTCGCCGGGGTGGCCCTCGTCTTCTTCACGACGACGGGCTGGTGGCCGTTCGTGTGGATCGCGTTTGGCTTGCTTGCCGGCGCGGTGGTCTGGCAGGCGGTCGCGGTGTCGGCCCTCGGCAGGCAGCCAACTCCGCGCGATCCATCTGAACGTCCAGCTGCCGTTACCGCAGGCTGATCGCCACGACGGCGGCGACCACGAGGGACACGACCAGGGTGATCCCGACGACGAGCGCCGCGTCGCGGGTCATCGCCCGGTTGACGATCCGATACGTGGCGCCGACCAGGCCGCCCAGCACGACGAGCCCGAGCAACTCCCACGATGCCTGGTTCGCGACGAAGCTCCGGTAGGCGACGATCGCGAGCAGCCCGTACGACAGGACGAGGTAGCCGAGTCGGTCCCCGGATCGGTCGATCGCGGACTCCCGTTCGTCACGGGCGAGCAGGTTCTTCATTGCCCTCTCCTTCGAGCCAGAACAGGTCCTCGAACCGCTCGCCGAGGGTCCTGGCGAGCGCCAGCGACAGGATCGTCGACGGGCAGTACTGGCCGGTTTCGATCGAGCTGATCGTCTGCCGGCTGACGCCCACAGCCCGGGCAAGCTGGTCCTGCGACAGATCGCGCTCCGACCGGGCGGCGGGGAGGCGGGTCCGAAGGCGGAACCCGGTCGGTGCGCTCATGAGCCAAGAATCTGCGGACCGCCGATCCGCCGACAGGGCCACGTGTCAGTCGTGCCAAGGACACTTGGCACATCAACGGGCGACAGATCGAGCCGATCACCGCCCGTGGCGATCGTGGTAGCGTCCGCGCGTGTACCAGCCGTCCCACGGTCGTTTCGCCGTTGCCGATCCGGCAGACGTCCTGGCTAACCTGGCCGAACGGCATCCGGCGACCCTTGTCACGCTCGGCGCGGACGGCCTCCGGGCGTCCATCCTGCCGATGCTGTTCGACCGTGGCGAGCCGGACGACGGCGAGCACGGCACGCTGCGCGGACACCTCGCGCGCCCGAACCCGCAATGGCGGGACCTCGTACCCGGGGTCGACGCCCTGGCCATCTTCACCGGCGCGGACGCGTACGTGTCTCCTGCGTGGTACGAGGAGAAGCGACTCACCGGCAAGGTCGTGCCGACGTGGAATTACACGACCGTGCTGGCCCACGGGACGCTCACCCTGCGGCAGGAGCCGGACTGGCTGCTTGCCCACGTTCGACGGCTCGTCGACCGTCACGAGGCCGGTCGACCGGATCCGTGGTCGCTCGACGATGTGCCGGACGGCTACGCCGAAACCCAGGTGCGCGCCATCGTTGGGCTCGAAATGCGGATCTCGCGGCTAGAGGCGAAGCGCAAGCTCAGCCAGAACCGGTCGGCGGCGGACTTCGACGGGGTCGTTGCCGCCCTCTCGCAGGGATCCCCGCGCGAGCGCGCCGTGGCCGAGGACATGAGCCGCGAGACGCCGCGCCGCTGAGTGTGATCAGGCCGGCGGAGGCGCCTCAGGTGGCGACTTCCTCGCCAAGCTCCGACGAGCGGTAGCACGCGAGCAGCAGCTCGAGCGCGCGGAGCCCGTCCTCCCCGGTGATCGGCGGCTCGACGTCGCGCCGGACCGCGTCGATGAACGAGTCGAGGTTCCACACCGCGTCGGTGCGCGCGGCGGCGAGCCGTTCACTCCGCGACGCATCGGCGACGCGCAGGTCCTGGTACGGGTGATCGACCCGGGCCGCCCCCTTCGAGCCGACCACCTCGAAGCGCGCGTCGAGGAACGTCGGGAACCCGTCCGGGTTCGCCCAGCCCGCGGTGAGCGTCGACACGGCGCCGCCATCCCACTCGATCGTGGCCGTGCCGATCGAGTCGACCGCGAGGTCCGGCCGGACGCCGCGATGGATCCGTGCGTACACCCGGCGCGGCTCGCGCCCGATGAGCCAGCGCAGCGCGTCGATGGCGTGGAGGCCGATGTCACCGAAGCCGCCGAATCGGCCCTCGGTCGGGTCGACCAGCCACGAGGCATCGATGCCCGGGATCGTCAGTGGGACCTTGCCGACCTTGACCGCGTGGACGAGGCGGAGCTCGCCGAGCTCGCCGCGGTCGATCCGCTCCTTGATCGCCCGCGGTCCGTCCTGGCCGCGCGGGTTGAACGGGACCATGAGCCGGATGCCCGCGCGGCCCGCGACGTCGACGATCGCGCGCCCGTCCTCGGCGGTCAGCGCGATCGGCTTGTCGCACAGGATGTGGATGCCACGCGGCGCGAGCCGCTCGACCACGCCTCGATGGAGGCTCGGCCGGGTGGCGATGTAGACCGCGTCGACGTCGTCGGCCGGCTCGCGGACGAGCGGCACCCCGAGCCGATCGGCCATCGCCCGCGCAACACCCGCATTGACGCCATCCTCGGCGATCCAGGTGAGCGAGGCGTGGCGATGGGCCGCGAGCATCGGCGCGAAGCGCAGCACGTGCGGGTGGTCGAACCCGACGATCCCGATCCGGATCGTGTTCACGGCGCGATCGCCTCCGGCCGGCCGGACCGGGCAGAACGCTCCGCCGCCTCAACCATGTCGATCGCCGCGATCGCATCGTCGACCGTCACGGTGAACGGCGCTCCGGTCTCGATCGACGCGGCGAAGTGCTCCACCTCAGCTCGGAACGTGGTTGCGAGGGCCGACAGGAGCGGCGAGAACCGGACGAACTCCGCCCGATCGCCGACCACGATTGCCGGATGGGCGTCCCGATCGAACGACTCGAGCTTCCCGCGCGTGCCGACGATCTCGGTCGTCGCATAGAAGGGGCCCCAGCCCGGCGGGTGGATCCACGACACGCTGAGCACGGCGTGGCGTGCCTCGCCGTAGTCGAACGTCACGATCGCGGCGTCTGGTGCGCCGCCGGCGTTGGACTCCGGGCGGGCGTGGAGGACCTTGGTGAACGCGGTCCGCGGCAGCTCGCCGAGAAACCAGTGGAACAGCTCCGACACGTGGACGCCGACGTCCCACAGCACGCCGCCGCTCTGGTCGTCCCGCCACTGCCAGCTGCCGTCCGGCGCCCCGTTGAACGCGTGCTCGGACCGGTAGAGATAGGCGATCTCGCCGATGCGCCCGGCAGCGACCTGCTCGCGCAGGACGATCCAGCGGTCGTCGAAGCGGCGGGCATGGCCGATCATGAGCCGGCGTCCGGTCCGTTCGGCTGCCGCCGCCATCCGCCGCGCATCGGCCGCCGAGCGGGCCATCGGCTTTTCGCACAGGACGTGCCGGCCGGCTTCGAGCGCCGCGATCGTAAGATCGGCGTGCGTGTGGGTCGGCGTCAGGATGAACACCGCGTCGAGGTCCTCGAAGCCGAAGAGCTCCGCATCGGAAGCCGCGACGCGCGCCGTTCCGAGCAGGGCCGCGCCCGCTGCGGCCCGACCTGGGTCGAGATCGCAGATCGCCGTGACGCGGACCGCGTCCGTGGCGCGGAGCGCCGGCAGGTAGCCGCGCTCGAAGATGTTCCCGGCCCCGACGACACCGACTCGAAGAGTCATCCGATCCTGAGGATACCGTGGGCGGGCACGGAAAGCCGCGCCACGGTCATGCCGCGGCGCGGCTCGGCGACACGACTCCAGCTACGGGGCCAGCCGCTGCCAGGACGGGAAGCCCACGGACGAGGCCGGTGCGTCGAGTTCGATCACCGTTTCGGGATCGTCCAGGCGAATCGCGCCGAGCCCGTTGCATGCCCGGGCTTCGAGGAAGCCCACGATCATCGTCCCGTCCGGCGACCAGACGGCTGCCCGTTGGCAGCCGAACGGGTTCGGCCCCAGCGTGCGCCGGCCGGTGCCGTCAGCGTTGGCGATCGCGAAGCTCAGCCCGTCCTTCTCGACGAAGGCGATGGACGCGCCATCCGGCGAGATGATCGGGTCGAACTCGCTCGTGTCCTCGTCCGCGGCGATCACGGTGACGCGGCCGTTGAGGTCGACCCTGGCGACGTCGCCGCCATGGTCGAGGTAGTGGTAGACGAGAAAGCCACCGTTCGGCGCCCACTGGTAGCCGTCATAGACCCGGTCGCCGGCAGCCGGGTCTTCAGCGGGCGCCGCGTACGAGACGAGGTCCAATCGATCCGTGCCGTCCGGCCGAATGGCCGCCAACCCGACCGTCCCATCGTCCTCCCAGCGGAAGGCGATGTAGTTGCCGGACGGCGACCACCGCGGCTGTGTCGCGTCGGACCCACCGACGAGCAGCTGCCGGACGCCGCTTCCGTCGACGGCAGCGACGTACAGGACAGCACGACCGTTGAGCGCGGACGCGTAGGCGATCTCATCACCGTTGGGGGACCAGGCCACCGAATGACGGGCAAACGCGCTCGTCACGTTGGCATCGGTGGCCACGACGGTTCGGCCCGAGCCATCCGGATTCACCACGACCAGCTGATACGGCTGGAATCGCTCCGGCTGCGACCAGTAGGCGATCCGCGTGCCGTCGATCGAGAAGGTCGGCGCGAGGTTGACCGCCCCGTCGTCGACCAGGGTTCTCACGTTCGTGCCGTCCGGGTCGGCCACGAGGATCCGCTGGCCGGCGTCGAAGGCGATGAGCCCGTTCGCAGCCGGACCGATCGGCGCCGGGAGGCGTCGCTGGTTCGCGCCGATGTACGCCGCGGCGAGGACGGCGAGTAGAAGCAGGGCGAGGAGAGCGAGGTATGCGGCAGTTCGCGGAACCACCGCGGGCCGCAGGGCAAGCTGCATCGGAAGCCACCTTTCGATGAACGCCCAACCCGGTCGCTGCGGCGTCCGACGCGACGTCTCGAAGATCCGGTCGAGGGTCTCGACGGGCCCGTGATCCGGGCCCTCGCGCAGCCACTCGCGCATGATCCGTTCCGTCGACTCGTTCATCGCCCAGGCTCCGGGGTGGCATGACCGGCATCCGGGCCGGCGATCGCGTCGCGCAATGCCCGGGCGCCGTAGTGGAGTCGTGAGTAGACGGTTCCGGGCGGGATCCCGAGGATCTCGGCAATCTCCGGAGCCGACAGGCCAACGTAATGCGTCAGCACGAGCACGGCCCGCTGCTCGACCGACAGCCGAAGGAACCCACGCTCGATCTCGTCGCGGTCGGCCACCAGCGAGAGGTCATCGCGTGCGACAGGTTCGATGGACTCCTGCGCGACCTCGACGGGCCGCCGATGTGCACGGCGAACCTGGTCGTGGCACGCATGGACGAGGAGTCGGTGAAGCCAGGCGTCGAACCGGTCGCGGTCGCGCAAACCGCGCACGTCACGCCAGGCCCGAACGAGGGCATCCTGGACGGCATCCTCCGCGGCATACCCGTCACGGAGGATCCTTCGGGCGATCGCGTACAGGCGGTGGTATGCGGCGGTCGCGAGGACCTCGAAGGCCTCGTGCTCGCCCCGCTGTGCGCGCTCGACGAGATCGGATGTCACTCGTCGCTCCCGCTGCGGCGCGGACATCTGCCGCGCTCACCGAGTATGGCGTCGGCCGACGGCGATTCCTTCAGGGCGTCGGTGCGAAGAACTCGGATGGCTGCCAGCCGAGGATGCGGGCCAGCCAGGCCGTCGGAACCTGCGCGATCCGCGCGTTGTAGCGGTAGACCTGGTCGTTGTAGAGCTCGCGTCGGTCGGCGATCATCGACTCGAGCCGCTCGATCTCGTCCTGCAGATCCAGCACGTTGGCCTGCGACCGAAGCTCCGGGTAGCGCTCGACGACCGCAAACAGGTGTCGGACGGCATCCGAGGTAGCGGCGGCCGTCTCGGCCTGGTCCGGGATCGGTGCCTCCGGCCGGAACGCCGCCCGCAGTTCGGTCACACGCTCGAGGGTCGCGCGCTCGAACGCCATCACGCCGCGCACGGCGTCGACCAGCCTGGGCAGTTGATCGTGGCGCTGCTTGAGCGCCACCTCGATGTTCGCCCAGGCCTTGTCGATCCGGAGCTGGAGCGCGACGACCGCGTTGTACGTCGCGAGGAGCCAGAACAGGCCGATGAGTGCCACGAGCGCGACGGCGAACAGCGCGGCGGCCGTCAGCGGGGTCACCGGGCGACCCCTCCGCCAAGTACGAGCGCGAGGGCGACCGCGGACCCGATCGCGAGCACGGCGCCGAGCAGCCCGATCGCGTAGCGCTCCTCGTGGCGGGCCACGGCGGCCGCCGGCGAGCCGAAAGCAATGACGAGAGGCACGTCCGGGTCGGACGCCAGGACGAGGCTGTCCGGCGCGAGATCGAATGTCTCGGCGTAGTCCGCCTCCTCGGCCGCCGTCGCGAGTGGGGGAGCGCTGGCCTGCGGGTCGACGTGCGGTCGCTTGACGGGCCGACCGATCCCGAAGCCCGGAATCGCGGCGTTGCCCCATGAGGCGGGAGGGTCGGTATGGAGCGGCCCGGCCGACTCCACGGGCAGTTCGGCAAACGGGACGACGCGGCCGACGACGGTCACGATGTCGTCCGGCTCGACTCGCGCCTCGCGATAGCGGGCCGGCCGACCGGACGACCGTGTTCGCATGCGCAGCCCGAACGGCTGGTCGCCCACGATCGAGCTCGACTCGTCGAAGCGGTCCGGCACCTCCCAGCGAGCGCCGCGCGGAAACACGCGCAGCGAGCCGGTTGCATCGCGAACCCGGAATCCCACCGACCGCTCCTCGTCGAGTGACTCGGCAGACGCGTCGCCCCGCGCGTCATCGATGCGCGCCCGGTAGTACACGCACGGAAGGTCCTGGAGGGGCGAGGTCAGGAGCACCTCGGCCGGCTCGACGGTTCCGCTCACACGGACCTCGCCGAGAGCGATCGATGCGATCGAGGACGTCGCGGTGTCGGCGATCCGGGCGGCATCGAGGCGGCTTCCGAATCCCCGGATGAGCAGCCACACACCGGTCGCGATGCCCGCAACGGTCAGTCCGATGATCGCCGAGTCCGCTGGCACGCTCGCATCGTACGAGACGCCGGGCGACGAGCGGCGGCCCGCGCGAGTGGCCGGCTCAGGCGAGCGGCACCCTCGGCGGGCGGTCGCCCCGCTGTGCGACGATGACGCCATGCCATCGCCAACCATGAAGGCCGCTCTTCGGGACCGCTACGGTCCCCCGGAGGTGGTCGAACTCCGGGAGATCGAACGCCCCGAGCCCGAGGGCGATCAGATCCTCGTGCGAGTCCACGCCGCGTCGGTCAATCGCGCGGACCTCGACGGCCTCTACCCGCGCTGGCAGTTCACCCGGTTGTTCACCGGCCTGCGCGCACCGCGCGTCCAGCGCATCGGGCTCGACGCAGCCGGCGTGGTCGAGGCGGTGGGGCCGGGCGCCACGCGCTTTGGGCCCGGCGACCGCGTGTTCGCGGACCTGTCCGGCTTCGGCCAGGGCGCGTTCGCGGAGTACGTCTGCGCGCCGGAGCGGGCGTTCGCGGCGATCCCGCCGGCGATGGACTACGAGGTCGCGGCGGCCCTTCCGCACTCGGCCGTCCTCGGGCTCCAGGGGCTTCGCCGCCGCGACCGGCAGACCATCAAGCCCGGCGACCGGGTCATGATCGTCGGGGCGTCGGGCAACGTGGGACCGTTCGCGGTCCAGATCGCCAAGGCGATGGGTGCGCACGTCACCGCCGTGTGCAGCACCGCCAAGGTCGACTTCGTGCGCTCGCTCGGCGCGGACGAGGTCATCGACTACACGACGACCGATTACACGCGAACCGGCCAGCGCTTCGACTGGATCTACGACGTCGACGCGCACCACTCGCTCCTCCGCTGGCGATCCTCGTTGCGGAGGGGCGGCGCCTACGTCACGGCCGGGGGGAGCGGCACGCTCATCTTCGGCGCGATGCTCCTCGGCGGGCTGATCTCGCGGGCCACGGGGCGGCGGATGGGCCTGCTCCTGTGGTGGAAGCCGTTCGACGCGGGCGACGTAGGGCGGATCCTCGCGATGATCGCCGACGGGACGCTCAAGCCGGTCCTCGACCGCCGGTTCTCGCTCGACGAGGTGGTCGCCGCCCTCCGTCACGTCGACGACGGGAAGGCCCAGGGCAAGGTGATCGTCACGATCATTCCGTGACCACGGGGGCGTGGTCGGCCCGCGCCGCGGCGATCCGGCCGCGGCGAAACGGGCCGGGTTCAGCGGCGAAACGGGCCGGCGTCGGGTCCATCGAGCCGGCGCTGGGGCGAACACCACCATCCCGTGTGTCGCCCCGCTACCCTTGAGCCACCATGCCCGCCGAGTTCATCTACACGACCTACAAGCTCAGCCGCCACTACCCGCCGGATCGGACGGTCCTCGAGGACATCTCGATCTCGTTCTTCCCGGGCGCCAAGATCGGCGTCATCGGACCCAACGGCTCCGGGAAATCAAGCCTCCTCCGAATCATGGCCGGGCTCGACGACGGGTTCACCGGCGAGGCGCGCCTGACGCCGGGCTTCACCGTCGGCCTCCTGCCCCAGGAGCCGCAACTCGACCCGGCCAAGGATGTGAAGGGCAACGTCCTCGACGGCGTTCGGCCGCTCCAGGACCTCATCGACCAGTACAACGCCGTCATGGCCAAATGGTCGGAGCCGGACGCCGACTACGAGGCGATCGGCGCCGAGCAGGCGGCCCTCGAGGACCGGATCAACGCCGCCGACGCGTGGAACGTCGAGCGCAACGTCGAGATCGCGATGGATGCACTGCGCTGCCCGCCGGACGACGCCGACGTGACCGCGCTGTCGGGCGGCGAGCGACGGCGCGTCGCCCTCGCCCGGCTCCTCCTCCAGCACCCCGATCTGCTCCTCCTCGACGAGCCGACGAACCACCTCGACGCGGAGTCGGTCGAGTGGCTCGAGCGGTTCCTCGACGAGTACTCCGGCACCGTCATGGCCGTCACCCACGACCGCTACTTCCTCGACAACGTCGCGCAGTGGATCCTCGAGCTCGACCGGGGGAGGGGATACCCGTTCCAGGGCAACTACTCCGGTTGGCTCGAGCAGAAGCTCGAGCGCATGGGCCACGAACAGAAACAGGCCGACGCGCGACAGCGCACGCTCGCCCGCGAGCTCGAATGGGTCCGGATGGGGGCGAAGGCCCGGCAGGCGAAGGGCAAGGCGCGCCTGACCGCCTACGAGCAGCTCCTCGCGGAAGCGAACGACGCACGTGGCGTCCAGGCCCGGGAGCTTGAGATCGCGATTCCGCCCGGACCGCGCCTCGGCGACCGGGTCATCGACGTCACGAACCTGCGCAAGGGGTTCGGCGACCGGCTGCTCATCGAGGACCTCACGTTCTCCCTGCCCCGGTCGGGGATCGTCGGGATCATCGGCCCCAACGGTGCCGGCAAGACGACCCTCGCCCGGATGCTCGTCGGCCGCGACCAGCCGGATGCCGGGGAGATCGCCATCGGCGAGACCGTCGTCATGAGCTACGTCGACCAGTCGCGCGACGCCCTGCGGGCGGATCGGACCGTGTTCGAGGAGATCACGGACGGCGTCGAATCGGTCAAGGTCGGCAACCGCGAGGTCCCGGCGCGCGCCTACGTGTCGTCCTTCAACTTCCGCGGCACCGATCAGCAGAAGGTGGTCGGCAGCCTGTCGGGCGGCGAACGCAACCGCGTCCACCTCGCGAAGCTCCTCCAGTCGGGGGGCAACGTCCTGCTCCTCGACGAGCCGACCAACGATCTCGATGTCGACACGCTCCGGGCGCTCGAGGCCGGGCTCGAGTCGTTCCCGGGCTGCGTCGTGGTGATCAGCCACGATCGCTGGTTCCTGGATCGGATCGCGACCCACATCCTCGCCTTCGAGGGCGACAGCCAGGTCCGCTTCTTCCAGGGCAACGTGAGCGACTACGAGGCGTTCCGGCGCCGGGAGCTCGGGGCCGCCGCGGACCAGCCGCACCGGATCCGCTACAAGCGCCTCGTCAGCTGAGCGGCAGCCCGGGACGGCTCGGTCATCCGGACGGGTCTGCCGGAACGGTCAAGCGGTGCCGTGTTCGGTGGCCACGCGGCCGATAAGGTCGGCCAGGTCGCGCGGGCGTGACCACATCGGCCAGTGACTGGTCGGGAGGTCGAGCCAGGTGACGGTGCGCAGCTCGCGGACGCCGGCGAGCCAGGCCCAGTCCTTCTCGGCCGCGGCGGACCGGATCATGTCGGACGGGAAGCCGGTGCAGATGATCGTGCTCGGGATGTCCCGGCGGGCGTCGTTGATCAACGGGACGGCCCCGCGGAGGATGCCTCCCGGCTCCGGCACGGCGCGCTCACGGAACGTCGCCTTGTGCTCCTCGGTCAGCCCGTCGAGGTTTTCCTCCGCCTCGATGGCCGCCCAGTCGAGTGGCTTCTCGACGGCGTCGAAGTCGGGATCCGGGGCGCCCTTTCCGGGGGCGGTGTCGACGTAGACCATCGCCGCGATCCGCTCCGGAACGCGGTCGCTCGCGGCATAGCCGGAGAAGCCGGCCGCGCTGTGCACCGCGAGGACGACCGGCGCCCGACTGGCCCGCACCGCGTCACAGATCGCCTCGATGTGGTCCGCCAGGGTGATCGCGGATCGGTCCGCATCGGCCGACTCGAGGCCCGGCAGCGTGAGGGCGGTCACCTCGTGGCCGTCGGCCCGGAGCGCGGCGGCGACCTCGTCCCACGCCCACGCGCCGAGCCAGAAGCCTGGAACGAGGATGATCGGTGCCGAAGTCACGAGTGGTACGCCTCCCGTTCGTGCGCGGCGTCTGTCAATGGGGTGTCCGTGGTCGGGGCACCCGACCGGGCCGTTCGACTCTGGCACGGACAGCGCGGACGCCGATGATCGAAGCATGACCGATCTGGAGCGGCGGCGGCCGGAGCCGGACCGCGCTGCGGCGACCGGCAACGTGGGACTCCCGTATGGCCCGCTCATGACGCTCCTGCTTCGGCCGCTCCAGCACGCGTTCGTCGTCGTCAATCGTGGGTTCATGGCACCGCTGACCCGTCGGGGACTCGGTTGGCTGATCGGGAATCCGCTGACCGGGCACGTCATGCTCCTTCGGACGTGCGGCCGTCGCTCCGGCCTCGTCCGCGAAGCGCCGCTCGGCTACGTGATCCGCGAGGGTGCGGTGTACTGCGTCGCCGGGT
>DASTOB010000138.1:0-5347 GCA_035720425.1 Candidatus Limnocylindrales bacterium | reverse complement strand
CTGCCCCGGGACTGCGGCGCGTGGGCTGACGTCGGGATCGCTCAGCTTCGTCGGGCCGGATACGGCACCGGCGGGAGCGACGAGCGCAAGCAGGACCAGCAGCGCCGCGACGACGGCGCTGAGCGACGGCCGAAGGAGCCGGCCGGGGACGCTGGGCTGGTCGATGGACACGCTCTGCCTCCGCTCCGGGACACGCGTTCCCGGGTGCAGGCCGAGCATCCCCCGCGGCATGGGGCGGCATCAATGGTACGTCTGTCACCTCGGCCCACCCCGTGGGTCCGGGCGCGGCCTCCCGCATCCGCATCGGAGCGACGCCGGGACGCACGTCGGGAACTGGTGTGGTGCGGTCGAGTCCGTACCTGCCACTGGGCCCCTCGGCCGGACCCGAGTAGGCCGAACCGCCCATTGGCCGCGTGCCCCGGCGCACCGATCATCGGTCCATGCACCCGTCCCCGTACCTCGCCGCGCGCGCGACCGGCCGCATGCGCCTGCGCCTGGCCGTCGGGCTCGCCGTCGGCACCGCGCTCATCGTCGGGGGACTCGCCCTCGGCTTCCTCATGCTCGGCACGCCGTTCCTCGCGTCGTTCACGCCGTCGGGCCGACCGGAACCGGCCCAGATGGCCGTGGGGGCGCTCGCCTGGGCCGTCGCGCTCATCGCACCCGCCGCCGTCCTCGTCGTCGGGGCCGCCCGCCTGGCGACCGTGGTCGACGCGTTCCTGTCGAGCCGCCCGCGTCCCACGCCGACCGCCCGGTTGGCCGACGAGCTCGGCGCCGACCACGTCGTCGCCGCGCGCGTCCGCCTGCCCGACGGGCGGGTCATCCCGGAGCTCGTCATCGGCCCGTTCGGCGCCGCCGTGATCGAGGAGTTGCCGCCACCGCGGGTGACGCGACGCCACAGCGTCTCCTGGGAGGTCCGCGGGCAGCGCGGTCAATGGCTGCCGATGGAGAACCCGCTGGAGCGAGCGAGCCGCGACGCCGAGCGCGTCCGGCGCTGGGCCGCCCACGAGGACCACGACTTCGTGCTCAAGGTCTATCCCGCTGTCGTGTCGTCGGACCCGACCGTCGAGCGGACGGCAACGTGCGCCGTGATCAGCGCGAACCAGATCCCGGCCTGGCTTCGGTCGCTTCCCGCGCAACGCAGCCTGACCGAGGGTCGGCGGACGAGGCTCGTCGAGCTGCTGAACGAGCTGGGCTGACGGCGCGCTGGCCCGCGGGCTGGTAGGGGAGCCTGGATTCGAACCAGGGACCGGCCGTGTATAAGACGGCTGCTCTCACCGCTGAGCTACTCCCCCGCCCGGATCGTACACCGGGCGAACCGCGCGTCGGCCGCGGGTCAGCCGTCGCGGCCGAGGATGCGCCCGGCGAGGGTGCGGAGCCGGAAGGGCCGCGGCTGGAGGGTCGGCCGACCGTGACCGTTGCCCGAGCCGGGCCGCTCCCCGCCGGTGAGGATCATGCCGCCGCCCGGTGCGTAGGCGCGCGCCGGCAGCGCCTCGAGCAGATGCCGCTCGTCGTCGGTCTGATACGCGGCGATCGGCAGGTCGTCCGGGTCGAATGGCCGCGGGCTATGGGCGACCGGAGGGGTCGGCCGGGCGTAGGCCGGGGCGCCGACCAGCTTCGGAAGGGCGACGTGCGCCTGCTCGTCGATGGACACGCGATTCCTCGTCCCGATGAGTCCGGGCGGCGATACCGCCGCACGCGGGTGATGATATCGGGCAGAGGGTACCGCGGAATGGTACGGATGGGCTACGTCCATTCGGCCCGCTTCGCGCGGAAGTGGTGCGCGCGGGCCCCGTGGCCGCGCGTCACCCGAGCAGCGGCCGGACGACCTGGACCGCGACGACGATCACGAGGTAGCTGATCGGCACGGCCGCGAACAGGCCGAGCGCCGCGCTCCATGGCGTCCGCACGACCCGGCTGCCGGAGCCGGTCGGCTGCGGGACGACGAGCCAGGTGACGAGGCTGCCGCTGGCGAGGACGATGAGCACATAGGCGGCGACCGCGAGCGCACGCAGGTCGCCACCCGGCAGGTCCGCGCCGCGGGCGAGGGCGACGTCGTAGGCGACGTATGCGATCGCGAGCGCGATCGCCACGACGAGGCTGCTCGCCACGGCCCGCACGATCGGGCGCGGAGCTCGGCGGAACTGGCGCCAGCGGATCTCGACCTCGGAGCGCCGGCGCAGCGGCGCAGGACCGGTCACGTGTCGGCGCCGAGCATGGCGAGCGTGGCCCGCCGCGGAACGGATTCCGGCGTGTGCGCGGCCAGCAGCTCGACCGTTCGCGCCACGCGCTCGATCTCGTCGTCCGTGTTGAAGAACCCGACGCTGAGCCGGCAGGCGTCGAGATCGGGAATCGAGCGCACGATCGCGAACGTCCGCGCGCCGAGCTCGTCGACGATTGCCTCCGCCGGCCATCCGTCGATCGTGAACGTGACGAGCGTCGCCATCCGCGCCCGCGGGGTCAGGACGCGGACGCCCGGGATCGCCGCCAGGCGGTCGGCGGCAGCGGCCGCCAGGGTCGTTCCCCGCCGGTGGATCCAGTCGAGGCCCACGTACATCGACAGCCAGCCGATGCTGCGCCCCAGACCGAGGACCGACGGCCGATGGTATCCGGACGCCTGGAAACGCCGCGCGTCGCGATGCGGGACCGCGCTCCCGGCCGAGTCGAGCCGTTCGTAGGCATGCCAGCCGGCCGTGCTCATCGCGATCCGGTCGTCGGCCTGCGCGGCGACGTACAGCGCACCCGTGCCCTCCGGCCCGAGCAACCACTTCTGGCCGGCGACGGCGTACAGGTCGACCCCGAGGTCGATGACGTCGACCGGGATCGCACCGGCCGCCTGGGCGCCGTCCACCGCGACGAGCGCCCCGTGAGCGTGGGCGAGCTCCGTGAGCCGACGAATCGGCAGGTGCGCGCCGGTCGTGTGAAGGACCTGCGACACGGCGACCATCCGCGTTCGCGCAGTGATCGCCTGCTCGAAGGCCGCGAGCGTGGCGTCGTCGTCGCCCGCGTCGCCGACGTCGACGATGGCGACCTCGACCCCGAGCCGGTCGCGCAGGACGTACAGCGGCGCGATGCCGCCGGCGTGCTCGTGGCCGGTCGTCACGACACGGTCGCCGGGTCGCCAGTCCAGCGCCCACGCCGCGAGGTTCATCCCGTGCGTCACCGACTGGATCAGCGCGATTCGGTCGACGTCGGTCGTCAGGACGGCAGCGACGGCGGCGCGCGCCTCGTCGATCCGGGCCAGCGCGTCCGGCCAGTCGGCCGGATGAGCCCGACCGACTCGAAGCTCGCGGTCGGCCTGTTCGGCCATGGCGAGGGCGGTCTCGGCCGGCAGCGGGCCGACGGAACCGGTGTTGAGGTAGATGCCCGCGGCGAGCGCCGGAAGTCCGGCCCGGACCGCGGCGAGCTTCGCGTCATCGGGCATGAACGGGCCGACCACGCGCCTATCATACGGGCGATGCCGGCCATCTCCCCCCGCACCCGGATGACGCGTCGTTGCCCGGTCGCCCGCGCATGAGCAGCTTCGCGCGCCCGGAACTCGTCGCCACGACGGAGTGGCTGGCAGAGAACCTGGGCCGGCCCGAAATCCGGGTCCTCGACGTTCGCTGGCGTCCCGACGGGACGGCCCGACAGGTCTACCTCGGGGGCCACCTGCCCGGCGCAGCCCACGTCGACTGGTCGACCGAGCTCGTCGATCACGACGAGGATGGCGGGGTCATCCTCCTCGCCGGCCCGGAGCGCGTCGCCGCGGCGATGGCCCGCGCGGGCGTCGGCGACGGCACGACCGTCGTGATCTACGACGACGCCGTGGGCCTCTACGCGTCGCGGGTCTGGTGGAGCCTGCGGGTCTATGGCTTCGAGTCCGCACGGATCCTCGACGGTGGGGCTCCAGCCTGGATCGACGAGGGTCGGGCACTGTCGAACGCCGATGTTCCGCCGCCACCGGCGTTCTTCACCCCGCGCGCACAGCCGCGGATGCGCCTGACGACCGCGGACGTGCGGAGCCTGCTCGGCTCGCCCGACGCCGTGCTCATCGACGCGCGTGCCCCGGCCGAGTTCCGCGGCCTCGAGGGGAGCACCCGCCGCCTCGGCCACATCCCGGGCGCCGTCAACGTGCCGGCGGGGATCCTCGTCGAGCCGGGCAGCCAGCGGCTTCGCGACGGGGACGCCATCCGGGCGATCCTCCACCGCGCCAACGTGAGCCGGGGTCGGCGGATGATCTGCTACGACGCCGCCGGGATCGCGGCGGCTCGGCTCGCCTTCGTGCTCATGCTGCTCGGCCATGACGACGTCGCGGTGTACGACGGCGGCTGGGCGGAGTGGGGCGACCGACTGGACCTGCCGGTCGACCGCTGACCGGGCCGCCGCTCAGGCGGTCGCCGGCTCCCCGTCGGGCGGTGAAGGCTGGTCGTCGGGCGCCGCCGCCGGCTCTGGCGACGCCTCCTGCGC
Organism: Candidatus Limnocylindrales bacterium; assembly: GCA_035720425.1. GTDB lineage: Bacteria > Chloroflexota > Limnocylindria > Limnocylindrales > CSP1-4 > DASTOB01. Next base: position 901 of record DASTOB010000138.1, on the reverse strand, counting down.
GGCAGCGCGATCGAGGCCGGCCCACGGATCCACCTCGCGATGCGGGGCGAGGATCTGCGCCCGGGCGTGATTGAACGCGACCATCGGTGCGGCCGTCCGCGCCTCGCCGACGACATCGGACCAGTACGTCGCCTCGGTCACCGGGATGAACCGCCCGGTCAACTCGCCGAGCGCCTCGCGCAGATCGCGCTCCGGCATGAGGTGGATGCGGCCGGTGATCCGGAACGGGGGCACGGAGATAAGCGCCTGCTCGGAGATCTTCGGCATGCGCAGCTCCGGGAGCGGCTCGACCGGCGTGTCGGCCACGGCGAAGAGGACGGTGCCGAGGTTGACCTGGGCGAACTCGGACACCACCGTCTGGGCGCGGCTGCCGAACTCGTCGAACGTCGCGCTCGAGATGACGAGGAAATCGTTCTCGGCCTGGTTGAGGATGTCGCTCAGCCGGCGCTGCCGCGTCCGGATCGTGCCGCGGACGACGTACGCGTCCGTGTAGAGCGTCAGCGCGACGGCCTGCTCCTCGCCCCCGATGCCCGCGAACATGCGCTGCAGTCTAGCGTCCGCGTCGGGCAGCGGAAGCGGATTCGGCCGATGCGACGACGGTTCTGGCGCCCGCGGTCACCAGTTGTTCGGCCCCGTGCTGGAGTCCCTCGTAGATCGCCCGGACCGTGTCGAGCGTGTCGATCTCGGTCGGCGGCTTGTCCGGCCGAAGCCGGGCGATGCGCGGAAACCGGAGCGAGTAGCCCGACTGGTGGCGGTTCGAGCGGACGATGACGTCGAAGGCGACCTCGACGACGATGGTTGGCTCGACGAGCCGGTAGCGGCCGAAACGCTCGATCGTGTGCTCCTCGAACCAGCGCGTCATCTCGGCGATCTCGGCATCGGTCAGGCCGCTGTAGGCCTT
>DASTOB010000137.1:0-34809 GCA_035720425.1 Candidatus Limnocylindrales bacterium | reverse complement strand
CGTCGTCGCGCCGGCCCGACCGCAGATCGACGACCTCGCCGCGGCGTTCGCCCGGGCGGGCGTCCCGGCCGTCGTGCTCGTCGAGGGTGACGGTGACAGCGAGGCGCTCGACGCCCTCGGTGCGGCCGGCGTCGCGGCCGGAGTGACGATGCTCCGCCATCCGCGGGCGGATCCGATCGCGCTGGAGCGGAGCGTCATCGGCTACCTCGTCAACCGCCGGGCGGAGGTCGATCACCGGGCGGCCGAACTCGAGGCGGAGCTCACCCGGCTCGCCCTCCAGGGGCAGGGGCTCGACGGGCTCGCCGCGGCGATCGGTGCGTTCCTCGGACGGGCCGTGGTCGTCGAGGGCCGCCGGGGCGACCCGCTTGCCGTACACGCCCCGGCCGACGTTCCGGCTGCGACCGGGGCCTACGCCGTCTGGCTGAGCCGACCCGCGTCGGCCGCCCTGCGTGTCCCGATCCCGGCCGGAGCCGGGGAGCCCGGGATCGCCGGGAGCCTCGTGCTGCTCGGCGACGAGCCGCCGACGGAGCTCGACCGAGCCGTGTCGGAGCGGGTCGCGCCGGTCCTCGCCCTCGAGCTGCACCGCGATGCCGCGGTCCGGCTCGCGCGCGAGGAGGCCCGTCGCGGCGACCCGCTTCCGCTCGACGGTCCGCCGTGGGTCGTCCTGCTGGCGCGGCAGGCGGTGGCCGACGGAATACCGGGCGGGATGACTGGCGGGACGCCGGGCGGGACGCCGGATGCCGCCGCGCGCGAGCGCGTTCGGGCGGAGCTCGCCGTCATCGTGCCGCCCCGCCGGGCCACCCTGCGCGGCACGCCGGAGAGCGTCGAGCTCCGCCTCGTGGCGGCCGCGCCGCCCGACGACCCGGCCGGAACGCTTCTCGCCGAGCGGGTCGCCGGGTACCTCGGCCGAACCGTCGCCGTCTCGCGCCCGTTCGCCGAGCCGGGCGGGCGGCCGGCCGCCGAGGCGGAGGCGCGGACGACGCTCGAGGCCGCCTCGCTCGTCCCCGAGCCCCCGCGCGTGGCGCGGGCCGACCGGCTCGCCGCGTACCGGCTGCTGGGCAACCTGCACAACCTCCCGGATGGTGCGCGCGACGCACGGCAGCTGCTCGAGCCCATCCTCGGCGGCCGGCCCGACGTGCGCGACGAGCACCTCGCGACGCTGCGGGCGGTGCTCGACCAACCCGGAATCGCCGAGGCGGCCGCCGCGCTCGGCGTGCACCGCAACACCGTCGCCTACCGGGTGCGTCGCATCGAGGGGCTGACGGGGTGGCGTCTCGGTGACCCGGACATCCGGCTCCCACTGGCGATCGCGCTCAGACTTGTGCAAACGCAACAAGGTTGACGCCGTCCCGCAACCGTTCCGCGAAGGTTGCGGCTGTTATCCTCCGCACATTCGACCAGAGGTCGGCGCTTGTCGTGCTCGGTGCACAAGATGCAGCGCCGACGAAGAGGAGGCGACACGCCAGTGGTCATTGCACACGAGGCCGTCGACGGCATCGAGAAGATCGAGCAGGCCAAGGCCGGCGGGATCCGCTTCATCCAGCTTCAGTTCACCGACATCATCGGGCACGTCAAGGCGGTGACGATCCCGATCCACCAGCTCGAGGGGTCCGTCCGGCACGGGACCTGGTTCGACGGTTCGTCGATCGAGGGCTTCACCCGGATCGCGGAGAGCGACCAGTACCTCATGCCGGACATGACCACGTTCTCGGAGATTCCGTGGCAGCGTGGTGATGGCCCGCGCGGCACCGCGCGGGTGATCTGCGATGTGTTTACCCCCAACGGCGAGCCGTTCGTCGGTGACCCGCGGTTCGTGCTCCGCCGTCAGGTGGAGCGGGCCAAGAAGCTCGGCTATGTCGTGAACACCGGGCCCGAGCTCGAGTTCTTCCTCTTCCGTCGCAATGGGGACGGCGAGATCAAGCCGCTGCCGCACGACCAGGCCGGCTACTTCGACTACTCGACCGATCTTGCCCAGGAGGTCCGCCAGGACATGGTCGACGCCCTCGAGGCGTTCGGCATCCGCGTCGAGGCCGCCCACCACGAGGTGGCCGAAGGCCAGCACGAGATCGACTTCGAGTACTCCGACGCGCTGCGCACGGCCGACAACGCGGTGACCTTCAAGTTCACCCTCAAGGCGATCGCCCAGCAGCACGGCCTGTACGCGACGTTCATGCCCAAGCCGATCCACGGCATCAACGGCTCCGGCATGCACACCCACCAGTCACTCTTCTCGATCGCCGAGTCGCGCAACGCCTTCGCCGACCCGTCGAACCCGTACGGGCTGTCCGACGCGGCGCGCTCGTACATGGCCGGCATCCTCACTCATGCCCGCGGCATGATCGCCGTGCTCGCGCCGCTCGTGAACTCGTACAAGCGGCTCGTGCCGGGCTACGAGGCGCCGACCTACCTGACCTGGGGCCGGACGAACCGCTCCGCGCTCATCCGCGTGCCGAAGGTCTCGCCCGGCAAGTCGATCGAGGGAACCCGCGTCGAGGTCCGCTGCCCGGACCCGTCGTCGAACACGTACCTCGCTTTCGCGGCGATGATCGCCGCCGGGCTCGACGGAGTCGAGAAGGGCCTCACCCTCGGCGATCCGGTCGAGGAGAGCCTGTTCGAGATGGACGCCTCGACGATCGCGTCGAAGGGGATCCGCGAGCTGCCCGGCACGCTCGGCGAGGCGATCGACGAGCTCGAGCGCGACGAGGTCATCCGCGAGGCCCTCGGCGAGCACGTGTTCAACCACTTCGTCGAGGCCAAGCGGGCGGAGTGGGACGAGTACCGCACGCAGGTCTCCGGCTGGGAGGTCGAGCGCTACCTCGAGGCGTTCTGAGGCGATCTGAGGCGTTCGCCTCCCCACAACAACGGACGGGCGGGCCGCGCAGGGGCCCGCCCGTTTCGATTCTCGACGCTGGCGGCGCGCCCGGTGATCTCACCCCGCGGGGCGCAGTCGGTGGGTCGCTTCGCCGCCCCCGGCCAGTCCAGCCCCCGCGGCGAGTCACAGAAGGCTTCAAATCGAGCCCGATGCGGTACAGCACGCGGGCTCGCCGGTCCACGCTGGCTCCGAAGCCCTCGGCGAGTCACAGAAGGCTTCGAATGCGGGCGGAAGCGCGGCGCGAGCGGGCCAAAGCTTGATCCGAGTCACCCGGCGCATCAAACGCCGCCCAAGCGACCTCGGCCGGCGTGGAACGCGACGTAATCGGCGGTTGAGGCGCAGCTAAGAGCGCTCGGTAATCCTTCTCTGCATCGGCACCGCCTGCTCCCCCCGCCGCGCCCCCGCCGCCACCGCCGCCGCACCCCGCCGCCCGCACCCGCCCCCGCCTCCCCCCGCCGACGCGCCCCGCCGCGGCCGCTCGCCCCCACCACCGCCTCCCCCGCCGCCGCACCCGCCACTCCCCAGCCCCGCCCACTCCGCGCCCGCCGGCCCACGGAGGCTCGCGCCATGCCCGATCGTCGCCGACGCCGCACTGGAATCGCCCGCGCCCACGCCCGCGAACGCGCCGCGTACCTCGCGCGGCGCATCGGGATCGCACTCAGGGATGCGCGGCGACGTGCCGGTCTCGCCCAGTGGCAGGTGGCCGAGAGGGCCGGCGTGTCACAGACCTTCGTGAGCCGGATCGAGCGCGGCCACGGCACCACCGCGTCGCTCGAGACCCTCGCCGCCTGCGCGGCCGCGGTCGGGCTCCAGCTGGCGGCCTTCATCGAGCTGGCGCCCGGCGTCGACCCGCCGCGAGACGCGGAGCATCTCCGACGCCAGGACCTCCTGATTCGGATGGCGCGCGCCGGCGGCTGGGTGGCCCGGCCGGAGTACCCGATCGATCCCGATGCCCTCCGGTCCCGCAGCATCGACGTGCTGCTCGAGCGGACGCCGGCGTCGGAGGCGGTCGTCGTCGAGGTCGTGGACCTCCTGACCGACGCCGGCGCGGAGATGCGCGAGCTGGCCGACAAGGTCGCGGCAATTGAGCGCCAGCGCGGGCAGGAATGGACCGTTCGGGGTCTCCTCGTCCTCCGCGCGACGGCCCGGAACCAACGCGTGGTCCGCGAGGCGTCGGCCGTGTTCACGGCCCGATTCGGCGCATCCGGCACCGCGTGGCTGGCAGCGCTTCGAGCCGGAGCGAAGCTTCCAGACGCGGACGGCCTCCTGTGGACGTCGGTGTCGGGCGACCGAATCTTCCCGTCGCGGCTGATCCGATGACCGAACGCCGGCGGCCGTAACGATCTCCGGACGCCGGCGCGGCAAACTGCCGACTATGGACGGGCAGGCGTTCCCGCCTCGCCGCGCGACGCGGCGGGTGGTGGCCCCGATCGTCGGCACGGCGACCGCGGCGATGGCGGTCGTCGGGACGGTGTTGACGCTATCGGCCTCGGCCGACGCGTTTCGGCGAGTTGGCGCCTACGGCGAACCGGGCCCCGTTGTCGCTGGGGCGACCACCCTGCTCGGCGTGAGTCTCACACTCACCGCCTTCGTCGGAGCGCTCATCGCGGTGCGACTGCCTCGCCATCCGCTCGGATGGCTGCTCCTCACGATGGCGGCCCTGTGGTCGATCGGCTCCCTGACCCAGGGCTACACGCTCGTGGCGCACGAGACCGACGACGTCTTGCCCGCCGGTCAAGTCGCTGCGTGGGCGAACAATCACGTGTGGGGTCCAACCCTCGCGATCCTGGCGACGGTCCTGCTTCTGTTTCCGAGTGGTCGGCCCATCTCCTGGGCCTGGGGGCGAGCGTTCGCGATCGTGCTGGCAGTGTCGACCGCGATCATGACGGTGGGCGCGTTCGCCCCGGGTCCGATGCCGTTGACCCTCGGCGTTCAGAATCCGCTCGGACTCGACGCGCTTGCGCCGATTCCGCGTGAGGCGCTCAACACGGGCGTGCTGCTCGTTGTGTTCCTGACGGTCTTCGCGGCGACATCGCTCATCGTGCGGTACCGACGCGCGACGGCCGTCGAACAGCTTCAGCTCCGGTGGGTGGCAGCCGCAACGTCGTTCGTGGCCGCCGTGTTCGGGCTGCTGGCCGTGCTCCGGCCCTGGGACGCGGTGTCCGACCTCGTCTTTTGGACGAGCGTCGCGACCCTGCCGATCGCCATCGGCGTCGCGATCCTGCGCTACCGGCTCTACGCGATCGATCTGATCATCCGCCGGACGCTCGTGTACGGCACCCTGACGGCAGTGCTCGGGGCCGGCTACGTCGCCGCGATCCTGCTGCTCCAGGCGCTGCTCGACCCGGTGACCGGCGGCGAGACGCTCGCGGTCGCCGCGGCGACCCTCGTCGCCGCCGCCGCCTTCCAGCCGCTGCGGCGCGGGCTCCAGGGCCTCATCGACCGCCGCTTCTACCGGGCCCGCTACGACGGCGCCCGCATGACCGCGCAGCTCGCGACCCGGATCGGCCGGGAGGTCGATCTCGAGGTCATCGAAGCCGACCTCGTCGACGCCGTCGTCGAGACGGTCCAGCCCGAGCGCGTGGCGCTCTGGCAGCGGCCTGTCAGCGGCCAGCGGCGCCACGAACCCGGATGAACGGGTCTCCCGGACGCCACGCCGGCACCGCGGCTTCGCGTTTATTCGTGGCACGACTCGCGTGCACGCTCCTCGCGCCGAGCGGCGCGAAAACCAGGTCGCCAACGGCTCATTCGAGCGATCCTTGAGCGTGAACACGGGTCGACCCACCCGGCGGTCGGCCGCCAGAGGGCGAGGTGCTGTGTGCGCGAGTCGTCCCACGAATGAGCGAGAACATGCGGGGGGACGACAACATGCGAGGGGACGGGAACGGTCGGGCGGGCGAGAACATCCGTGCGGCCGAGAACATCCGTGCGGCTGCGACGCCACTCCGCCCGGTCAGGCCGACGGCGGTACCGGCAACGTGAAGGCGAACGTGGAGCCCTGACCGACTGCGCTCTCGAGCCACAGCCGGCCGCCGTGATGCTCGACGATCTCGCGGCAGATCGGCAAGCCAAGGCCCGTTCCGCGTGGCTTGTCGGTCAGGGTGTCGCCGGCCTGGCCGAACGGCTCGAAGACCTTTGCGTGGTCGGCCGGATCGATCCCCGTTCCGGTGTCGACGACCTCGACCCGGACGGCGCCGTCCACCGCACGCGCTCGCACGGTCACGGATCCCGCGGGCGTGAACTTCACCGCGTTCGACAGCAGGTTGATGACGACCTGGACGAGCCGGTTTCGGTCGCCCTCGATGACCGGGAGCTCGCGAGACACATCCCGGACGAGCGCAAGGCCGGTCGTCTCGAACAGGGCCGCGGTCGCGGCCGTCGCCTGGTCGATGACCGCCGCCACGTCCACCGGCTCGCGCTTGAACTCCATCCGGCCGGCCTCGATCTTCTCGAGGTCGAGGACGTCATTGATCATCGCGGTCAGCCGATCGCCCTCGGAGACCATGATCCCGAGGTTCTCCGAGACCTGGCGCATGGCCCGCTCGACCTTCGGGTCTGCGCCGGCGCCGCCAGCGGACGCGACGACCGGAAAGACGACGTCCTCGAGTCGCTTGCGGACGATCTTCGTGAACCCGACCACCGACGTGAGCGGCGTCCGAAGCTCGTGCGAGACGTTGGCCAGGAAGGAGCTCTTCGTGGCACTTGCCGCCTCCGCCGTCGCGCGCGCCGCCTGGGCCTCCTCCACGGCATCGGCCAGCTGGGCCGTTCGCCGCGCGACCCGCGCTTCGAGCTCGCGGTTCGACGCCTCCAGTTCGGCGTAGAGGCGGGCGTTCTCGACCGCGGCCGCGAGGAGGTTCCCGAGCGTGAACAGGAGCGGCCCGGCGGCCTGCTCGAGCTCGCGGCCGGACAGCCGGTTGTCGACGGCAAGCACGCCGACCGTCCGACCCTTCGTGATGAGCGGCGTGCCGAGGAACGACGTCGTGCCGACCGCCGCGGCGAAGGCCCGGTTCGGCTCGTACGGGTCCTCGTCGATGCCCCGAAAGAGCATCGGCCCGTCGGCCCGGGCGAGCTGGACGAGGGTGGAGCGATCGTCGGCCAGCGACACCTCCGCCCCGGCCACGAGTGCGGTCATCTCGTCCGACCCGCCGATCGATCGGCCGCCGGTCAGGTGCTCGCCCGTTTCGTCGACGAGGAGCACGAGCGCCCGATCGAACCGCAGGTGAGCGACGACCGCGGCGAGCGCCCGATCAAGCAACTCGTCGAGGTCGAGCGTCGAGCTGAGCGAGCCCCCGAGCTCATTGAGCGTGACGAGCTCCGCCATCCGATCCGCGAGTTCCGCCCGGGACTGCTCCGCGCGGGCCGCGTCACGCGCCATCGCCTCGCGTTGCTCGACGAGGGTCGCCTGCTGGGCGGCCAATTCGCGAGCCCGCCGCGCGGCCGCGACGCCGTACAGCACGAGCGCGGCGGGGAGCAGGGTGGCGAGGACGACGGCGGCGACGTCCCACCCGGGCGGCCGAAGGAGGAGCGCGACGAGGACGGCGAGCGACCCGCCCGCACCGACGATGATCTCGACGGGACGGGCCCGCAGCGACGGCATCGGCCGGACGACGCTCAGCCGGTCTTCGACGCTCGGCCGGTCAACCGGCTGCGGTCCGCAGGGCCGCCTCGTGCGCCCGAGCCTGCTCGATCGCCGGGCCGGCCAGCGCGGCGATCGCGGTGAGGACCTTGAGGTCCGCCGCGCGGTACTCGTGCCCGGCTGGCGCGGCCGCACCGACGACGCCGAGCCGCCGGCCGCGCACGACGAGCGGCGCGGCAACGACCGCGCCGAGTCCACGCTCCGCGTCGGCTGCCCGCGGATCGGCCGCGACGTCGTTGACGATCTCCGGCTCACCGTCCGCGATCGCGCCGAGGACACCGGCTCCCGTTCGGACGGACGCAATCGGCCCGGGTTCGACCCCGTCGGGCGGACCGAATCCGCCATCCGCGGCGCCGTCGAGCAGGAAGAAGGCGGACCCGCCGCCGGGCAGGCGAGCGACCTCGTCGAGCGCCACGCGGGCGACGGCCGCGACCTCGAGCGACGCCCCGATCGACTGGGCGAGGTCGTAGATGAGACTCAGCTCGCGGTACCGCTCGAGGGCCTCCTGCGAGAGCGCCCGCTTGTCGAGCTCGCGCGCGCACGCGTAGGACAGCGCGGCGGCGATGCCGGCGGCCACGCGGCCGCCTTCGACCCAGCCCATGACCTCGCGTTCGGCGACGACCGGGAAGCGCTGAATCGGCCCGTCCGGCTCCGCGCCGGTCTCGCGGTTGAGGATGACGCCCTCGGTCGCATCGAGGATCCGGACGCGCGCGTTCGTCGAGGCGAGGAGCGACGAGACCATCGGCGCCACGTGCCGGTGGCGGATGATGAGCCGGCGCAGGTCGAGGTCCATCGGCCGCCTACCCGTCGAGGCCCAGGACCGAGCGCGCCCGCGCGAGGAGCTCGTCCGGGTCGAACGGCTTCGTGATGTAGTCGTCGGCCCCGGCCGCGAGGCCTTCGGATCGGTCGTCCGCCTGCCCCTTCGCCGTCAGGAGGATGACGGTCGTGCCGGTCATGCCCCAGTCCTGCTTGATCGTGCGGCAGACCTCGTAGCCGTTGCGCTTTGGCATCATGACGTCGAGGAACACGAGCGCAGGCTGATGGTTCCGGACCACGTCGAGCGCCTCCTCGCCGTCGGCCGCGGTGAGCAGCTCGACGTCGTCGTCCTCGAGCTCCTCGAGCGTCTGTTCGATGAGCAGCCGGATGTGGTGCTCGTCGTCGACGATGAGGACCGCGGGCATTCGACCTCCCTCGCGACCGACCGGTCGGCCGCACGCGCAACGCTGGGGTAACCGGGCAACCATGCCCGAAACGGGGGTGCGCTGCAACGCGAACGCGCACGCGGCCTCGCTTCGTCATGATGGGCCCGATGGCCCACCACCCACCCGGCGCGGCGGCGGCCCACGGCAGCCCGCCGCATGGCAGCGCGCCGCGACCGGCTCTCACGCTCGTCCTCCTGTCGGCCGCCCACGCGGTCATCCACGCGCAGGGCGTGCTGCTGCCGCTCGTCTACCTGCGGGTCATCGCGGAATTCGGCGTCGGCGTCGACACGATCGCCTACCTCGCCGCCTTCGGCAGCGTCGCGACGGGCACGATCCAGCTCGCCTACGCGAAGCTCACCCGCGTTGCTGCGCGTCGCCGCCTGCTCGCCGCCGGGAGCTTCGTGGTCGGCGCCGGGTTCGCCGCCCAGGCTCTCGCCCCGTCGTTCGCGGCGTTTGCGCTGACGAGCATCGTGTCCCGGCTCGGTGGCTCGCCGCAGCATCCGGTCGGCAACGCCCTCCTCGCCGAGCAGTTCCCCGAGCGGCGGCGCGGCTTCGCGATCAGCGCCCACATCACCGGCGGCAACGTCGGCACGGTGGTCGTTGCCCTCGCCGGCGCGTGGGCGATCTCGGCGTTCGACTGGCGCGGGGCGGTGGTTCTGTTCGGGCTGCCCGGGGTCATCGTCGCGCTGCTCATCCTCGCGCTCGTGCGCGAGACCGGCGAGGATCGGGCGGCAGCCGTCGCCGAGGGCAGCGTCCGCTCTGCGCTTGGCGCGGTCGCGCGGGACCGCGATCATCGCTGGATCTTCCTCGCCTCGGTGATCGGCGGCGGCGGCCGCGGGCTCGGCGTGGTCAACCTGTTCGCCCTCGTCTACCTGACCGCCGTGATCGGGGTGGAGCAGGGGACGGCGGACCTCATGTACGGGGTGTTCATCGCCCTGTCGGTCCCGGCACCGCTCGTCGCCGGCTGGCTGTCCGACCGATTCGGCCGGAAGCCCCTCATCGTCGGCGTCTACCTCGGCGGGGCCGTCGGCTTCGTCGCCTTCCTGCTCGTCGGCTCCGGGCTCGTGGGTTTGTGGGTGGCGATGCTCGTGATGGGCGCGTTCAGCTTCGCCGAGAGCCCGCAGCTCCAGGCGCTCCTCGCCGACATCGCGCCGCCGCGCCTGCGCGACGCGTCGTTCGCCCTGTACTTCACGTTGTCGTTTGGCGTGGGCTCGCTGTGGACCGCCATCTACGGCGCGGTGATCCAGGTCGCCGGCAACGAGGCAGGATTGCCGATCGTGTTCTGGCTCATGGCCGGGTCGTACGTCGCGGCGGCCCTGGCGATCCTGCCGGTGCGGGCCGGCGGCCGACCGGGGCCGGCGGCGGAGCACCGATCGCACGAGATCCCGGAGATCGGACTCGTCGACTGACCGGCCGACCCGATGGACGGACAGGCCCGATGGGCCGACACCCGACCTTTGCTATCATCCGTTGGCCCTGTTCAACGGGCACTCGGTCGGGGCGTGGCGCAGCTTGGTAGCGCGCATCGTTCGGGACGATGAGGTCGGAGGTTCAAATCCTCTCGCCCCGACCATTGTCTGCTCTTGTCGGGGTGGGATTCCGCATCCCGTGAGGGCTGAGCGGTAGCACTCGACGGTCCCCGGCATCCAGCTTAATCCGCGATGCGTGGACGGGCAGGGCGGCGCGGTCTATTCGCTTTCGGTGCCACGTCCGCGGGCCCCTGGTCCTTCACGCGTCGCCATCGCGCGCCAGCGGAAAGCCGTGCCTCTGATTCGACGAGGACCACTGAGGCAGCCACGACGACCGCGCCCAGGATGGCGAGCTCCTTTCCGACGGCCGGTGTGCCGCCGAGGAGTGGGATGTTGTGGCCCGGACCGATCGCCAGGGCGATCGCCGCCAGCGTCGTGGCACCCACGGCGCGGCGATGTCGCCCGATGAGGCCCCCGGCGATGGCTCCCGCCAGCGAGCTCGCCCCAAGGAGGCCGAGGAGGACGTCCACCAGGGCCTCGGTCGGCGGCACGAGGAGCGTCCCCCCGCCGTCGGCGTCCAGCGCGAAAGTGGGACCGCGCAACTCGCCGATGAGGACCGCCGGCGCAAGCATGCTGGCGAACAGGGCAGCCACCGCCGGCGCGGTCCACGGGCGCCGGGGCAGGCGGGGTCGCAGGGCCGCGAACGACGTCCCCACGGCGGCACCCCCAACCACCGCCATGACCACGCCGACCGGGGCGATGAACCAGATCGGGACGATCCACAGCTGGTGCGCCACGAGGAAGACGCCGAAACCGGCGATGCCCGCGATCGCGCCAGCGGCAACGGCCGCCTCGCCGCTCCGGTCGTCGCTCATCACGCCGGGACTGCGTCCGGTCGCGGCGCCCCGACCTCGACTCGAGCCCGCGCGGCGGTTCCACTTGTGACCGCTGCGATGCATGCCTCGGCCACCAGGTCCGGCTCATCGAACCAGGGGAGGTGGCCGGCATCCGGGATGACGACGAACGGCCCGGGAACAGGCGTAAGGGCGGCAAGCCGGCGATTGTCCGCCGGGGAGGTGAACGCGTCACGCTCGCCCGCGACCCACGCGACGGGGACCGCGACCCGGGCGATGCGCCCGGCGATGAGATTGCGCGGCAGGATGCCACGGGCCGAGGCGTTGGCGCAGACGATGGCCCGCCAGCCGTCGGCGTTGCGGCGTGCGGCCAGGGCAGTGAACAGCAACGACTCGTCGGACAGGCGCTCGGGGTGGGCTACGATCAGGCCGTCCCAGAACGACCGGGTGCTCGCCGGTGTGCTCCGGCGAATCATGGCAACCACGAGCCGGCCGAGGAGCGGCCACGCCATCAGGCCAATCTTTGTGGGCAGCTGCCGCTGGGCGCCTGCCGGCGCGCCGACGAGCGTGAGCGACCTGACGCGACCGGGCTGCGCCTCGGCGAGGGCGATCCCGAACAGCCCGCCCATCGAGTTGCCGGCGACGTCAACCCGCGTGAGCCCGAGAGCGTCGAGGACCTCCGTGAGGAATCCTGCCGCATGGGCCCAGAGGTCGACGCCACGGTAGTCGAAGAACGAGGCGAGCCCGTGAGCGGGCCGATCGACGGCGACGACCCGGCGATGTCGGGCGAGGCGCCCGATGAGCGGGGCCCAATCCGCGGCGTTGCCCATGCCCCCGTGGACGAGGAGCAGCGGCTCGCCGGCGCCCGCCTCGATGACCTGCGTCTCGCCGCCCGACCAGTGGATCTGCCGGCTTGTCCAGCCGGAGACCTCGGTGTCGAGGAAGGCGCGCTGCGCAGATTCGACCTGTGCGTCCAGATCGCGGCGCCGTCGCCCTGCCCGCACACCGGCGCGCGGGCTCATCGCGTCCTGGCCGGTCACGATCGCCACGAGCCGATCGAGCTCCCTATCCTCCTCGCCGCGCGTCCCCGGCTCCACCCAGCGGCGGTCCATCCATCGCCCGATCGGGCCGAGCGGCAGGGTCCATTCCATCTCGACCATGAGCTCGGTCGTGGGTCCATGGTCGGCCAGCGTCGCGTTCAATCGATAGCGGGTTCCGAGCGGTCCGTGCCCTTCGAGGCTGTACGCTCTCGGAGCATCGGCGCGGGTCACCCGGGTCTGGAACCGCCACGGGCCGGTGATGACGAGGGTGTAGGTGCTGCCGGCCGCGTCCAGCGGCCCGCGCTGGTCCACGACGGCGTCGGCCTCCATCCAATCCGCCACGAGCGCCGGGTCCGTGAAGGCGCGGAAGACCGCGGCCGCCGGCGCATCGATGTGGCGGGTTCGACGCGTCCGTCCCATGTCGCCCTCCTTGGATCGGTTTCAGGAGATGTCGGCGATGATTGCCGTCGCTCGACAGACCCGAGGTGGGCGGATGATAATTGGCTGACACAGTGTGTGTCAATAGATTGGAGTGAGATGCCGCGCAGCTATCGGCTCGGGGAACGCGAGGTGCAGATGCGGTCGACCCGCGACCGGATCGTCGACGCCGCGATCGAGCTGTTCATGGAGGTCGGGATCTCGCAGGCGACGATGCGTCAGATCGGCCTGCGGGCGGACGTGGCCCCTGGGACCCTCCGCAATCACTTCTCGTCGCGGATGGCGCTCGAGGAGGCGATGGTCGAGCGGCTGACCGCGGAGGGGCCGCTCCCGGACGCCTCGATCTTCGAGGGGGCGGAATCGCTCGAGGAGCGGGTCGAGCGGCTCCTGCGTGTCACCGGCACGTTCTTCGGCCAGACAGGCCGGCTGCAACGGATGTGGCTGCGCGAGCCGATGCTGACCAGCCCCTGGACGGAGGCGGGCGCCCGGTACGGGGCGCGCTGGTCCGAGCTCCAGCGGCTGGCGCTCGGGCCGCTCGCCGACGACGAGGATGTCCAAGCGGTGTTCCGGGGAATCATGGCGCCGCCGTTCTTCGACGCTCTGAAGGGCGGTACCCGCTCGACGGAGCAGGCCGGCGCGCTCATTGCCGAAGCGATCGTGCCCTGGCTACAGGCGCGCGCACGGGCGTCCACTGCAGATCGACGGACCGGGTCTGGCTGACGAGGCGACGGTCGGCGTCGGCTCGGAGGGGCATTCGGGTGGCGGTCACCCCAGGAGCCCGAGGGGGTCCCAGTTGCCGGTGCCCCAGGCCTGGTCGCCGAGTCGCACGTGCTGGTGGACGTGGGCGGTGGTCGGCACGGGTCGTTGCGCGTCAAGCGCGCGACGACATGAACAGGATGGTTGTGCCGTCGGGCGACCAGATCGGGAAGGTGTCGAAGGCAGGGTCGTCGGTCAGCTGGACGACGTCGGTGCCGTCCGCGCGTATCACGTAGATGTCGAGGGCGTCGCCCATGGCTCGGATGAACGCCATCCGCGTTCCATCGGGCGACCACCTGGGCGCGTGCCCCGCCCCGAGGTCGGTCACCGCCCCGGTCGTGAGGTCGAGCACGCCGATGTGGTCGTCGTCGCGCAGCTCCAGCGCGATGCGGGTGCCGTCCGGCGACCACGCCGGGTAGCCCACCTGACGATCGAGCAACAACGCCCGGTTCGATCCTTCCGGATCGATCGCCCACAACGCGCCCGTCTCGCCGAAGCCGTTCACCTCGTCGTGGCCCCAGACGAAGGCGATGCGCGTACCGTCGGGCGACCATGTCGGGGAATGCTCGAAGCCCCCGAAGTCGGTCAGGCGGGCAAGGTCGGCCCCGTCGCGGTTGACCAGGTACAGATCGGTCGTGCTTGGATCTCCTCGGGCGAACGCGATGCGCGTACCGTCGGGCGAAAGCGCTGGCCGGGTATCGGACGCGAGGTCGCGGGTGAGGCGGGTGAGGTCCGTACCGTCCGGCGCGATCGTGTAGATCTCCGTGTTGAGATCGCGCCTGTCAAGCTGGATGGCAAGGCGCGAGCCGTCGCTCGACCAGGACCCCGGGACCCCGCCGGCGGGCCATCCGGCGACAGGGGCACGGTCGCTGCCATCGGGCCGCATGGTGTGGGCCAGGAGCTCGAAGGGCGGGCACCGCGGCGGGCGCGGGGCGCCCAGGGTGCGGAGGATGGCGGCGCGGGCGACGGCGCCGGGCGCGACCTCGTGACGATCCGGTTCGCCGACCCTGGTCGCGTCGTGGGTCACCACGATCAGCAGGTCGATGTCCGGCGCGATCCAGAGCTCCTGGGCCCCGTAGCCCGAGGCGTTCCAGACCTGGTAACCGTCGACGTTGTAGAGCCACCACAGCATGCCGTATCCCTGGTGCGCACCCAGCACGCCTCGGCAGCCGAGGTCCCAGCGCTCGGCCAGCGACTGGTCGAGCCACTCGGACGACACGAGCTGCTCGCCGCCCCACTGGCCGTGCTGGAGCACGAGCTGACCGAAGCGCGCCATCTCGCGTGGGGTGATGAACACCGAGTGCCCGCCGGCGAAGTAGCCGTCCGGTTCGACCCACCACGTCTCGACATCGATCCCGAGCGGGCCGAGCAGGCGGTCCGTGACGTAGGCACACAACGACTGGCCCGTGGCCTCGGTGAGCAGTGCGGCCAGGACCTGGGTCAGACCGGTGCTGTAGGCGAACTCCGCGCCGGCCGGCGCGACGCTCTCCCGCGTGAGGACGGCACGCACGAACGAAGGCTCACCCGGCAGGTCGCTCGGAACCACGTCGTACAGGTACTCAGCATCCTCGCTCAGCGCCAGCCCGCCCGACATCGTCAGGAGGTTCTCGACGGTCAGGTCGCCGTGCTCCCCGACCATGTCGGGCGGCAGGAACTCGTCGATCCGCATGTCGAGCTCGAGCAGGCCGTCATCGATGGCGATGCCGGTGGCGACCGACAGGATCGACTTGGATACCGAGGCGATCAGGTTGGCCTCGCCCGCGTCGCTGTCGTTGAAGTAGCGTTCGAACACGAGCTTGCCGTGGCGCACGACGAGCAGGCTCCGCACGTCGGCCGAGAGCGCGACGTTGTCCGCGGCCGCCCCCAATAGCGAGGCGTCCAGCCCCACGTCCGCGGGCGTGCCGGTCGGCCAGCCGAGGGCCGTCGGGTCCTGGTACGAGACGTCGACCGGGGTGAAGAACGCGTCGGACGGGTCGGGGGCGAAGGCGGCACAGTCAGTTCCGGCGACTTGGGCTGACGGACGGGCCGAGGCCGTCGGGCTGCGCGTCGGGGTCGGCGTCGCGCACGACGCGGCGAGGAGCGCCGCTACCAGGGTCAGTCGCACACCCGACGGCACGACGGGCAGGGGCCGCCGACCACTGGACCCCGGGGCAACCGACATCCCCGACTCCTCAGTTATATCGCTCGGCGCTATAGCGCGCCACGATAGAGCCAGGGGGCGTCGCTGTAAAGCATGCTGGCTTCGGCGGTGGCGAGACCCACCCTGTACGTCGAGGGTCTGCGTCTTTGATACGCTCCGCGGACTCTCGTTCCCCCCGTCCGACATCAGGTGAGGTGCCCACGTGGAACCGCTGCGTTCCGATCAGCAGCATGCGGCGGCGTTGACGCTCGCGGAGGCGTTCGCGACGGACCCTCTGCTCGAGATCCTCGCCCCAGACCCTGCGCGGCGGGTGAAGCTCGGGCCTCCGATGATGGGCGTGCTCCTGCAATACGGCATGCGCTACGGCCGCGTCTGGGCGAATGACGACGCGTCCGCAGTGGCGATCTGGCTCCCACCCGAGAGCGGGCCGATGACCATGCCCCGGTTGCTCCGCGCCGGCATGTGGCGGGCGCCGTTCATGCTCGGACTGGACGGCCTGGGCCGGATGTCGAAGGCGATGTCCGCCACCGAGGGCTTCCACAAGCAGGTCGAGGGGCCGCACTGGTACCTGATGACCGTCGGGACCCGGACGGCCAGGCAGGGCCAGGGACTCGGCTCGACGCTCGTCGAGATGGGGACGTCACAGGCGGATGCGGCCGGCGTGCCCTGCTACCTCGAGACCGGGACGGACTCCAACATCGCCTTCTATCGGAAGCGCGGCTTCGAGATCATCGGCCAGGCGGACTGCTACGGGTACACGCTGACCGGGATGGTCCGCCCGCCGCAGTAGCTCGCAAGCGGGCGATGCCGTGTCGACGGGCGTGCCGTGGGCTGCGAGCGCTCAGGTCGCGGCGGGCTCCCGCGTCACGAATCGCAGCACAACGTAGCCGCCCACACCCGCGACGATCGAGGCAGCGAGGATCCCGATTTTGGCCACCGCGAGGACCGGTCCTCCGCCATAGGCCAGGTCGCTGATGAACAGGCTCATCGTGAACCCGATGCCAGCGAGCCATGCCGCACCGTAGATGTGCTTGATGGTCACGCCTGTTGGCAACGGAGCGAGACCGGCGCGAAGCACCAACAGCGCCGCGGCCGTGATCCCGACCTGCTTGCCGATCACGAGACCGAACGCGACACCGAGCGCGACGGGGTCCGTGACCATGCTCGCGAGGTCGCCGGCCACGGCGACTCCGGCATTCGCCAGCGCGAAGATCGGGACGATGACGAAGGCGACCCACGGCAACAGGGCATGTTCGAACCGCAACATCGGCGCCTGCGCCCGCTCGGTGACGGTCTCGAGGTCCCAAAGAGCGTCGTGGTGCTCCGCGATCGTCGTCGGTTCGTCACGATCCTTGCTTCGGACGAAGCGATCGACGATCTGCCTGGCCCGAGTGGCGAAGTCGGCCCTGTCGAGCCTGGCCCTGGCTGGGATGGTCATCGCCAGGAGAACACCGGCGACCGTGGCGTGGACCCCCGACTGCAGGATCGCGATCCAGAGTGCGAGCCCAACGACCGCGTAGACGAGCGGCCGACGAATCCCGAGCCGGTTCGCGGCGACGAGGACCGCGAGGCAACCGCCGGCGGCCGCAAGCGCCATGACCGAGACATCTGACGTGAAGAACAGGGCGATGATCACGACGGCCACCAGGTCGTCGACGATGGCCAGTGCGGTCAGGAACACTCGAAGGCCGAGCGGGATGCGATCACCCACGAGTGCCAGCACGCCGAGAGCGAACGCAATGTCGGTCGCCATCGGGATGGCCCAGCCGCGGGCACCCACGCCCGGGCCGACGATCACGAGGAAGACGAGGGCTGGCACGACCGCCCCGCCGATCGCGCCAGCGATCGGGAGGACGGCGCGACGGACCGATGCGAGCTCGCCGACCAGGACCTCTCGCTTGATCTCGAGACCGACGACGAAGAAGAAGATGGCCATCAGGCCATCGTTGATCCAGTGCAGGACCGTCATCGAGAGCGTCGCGTCGCCGATGCTGACGGACAGCCTGGTGTCCCAGAGCGAGGCGTAGGAGGAAGCGATCGGCGAGTTCGCCCACACGAGCGCGATGACTGCGGCGGCCATCAGCGCGATCCCACCGGCAGCGTTGCTGCCGGTGAATGCTCGGAACGGTTCGAGGAGTCGGTCGATCGGCGCGCCGGCCTGAGTCACATGAGGAATAGTGACGCGTCTGCCAGGCTTTGGTCGGAGACACGGCCCGCTCGTCGAGCCCCCGAATCAGCGAGTGGCGGCGACCAGCAGCTCGGCGAGGCGTTGGGGCTGCTCCCGGAAGGGCCCGTGGCCCGTCGCGATCTCGACGATCTCCGCGTCCACTGATGCCGCCATCACCCGTTGGAGTTCCGGCGGCACGAGCGTGTCGGCGGTGGTCAGGATGTACGTGCGCCGGGCAGATATCGGCAGGCCGCCATGCCACGTCTGGCGCAGCGCGGCGATGCCCTGCGGACGCTGTGTCCGCTCGAGATACGAGCGGACCGCGTCCCGCTCCGCCGGATCGGCCGCCGCGACGTACTGGTCGATGTTCAGGGCACAGCGACCAGGGCCGGCGCTGACGACCAGCCCGCCGAATGCGGCGATCCCCGCCGCCTCGTCGCCCCCGGCGAACGGATCACCGCCCATGAAGAGATCGAGCACCGACGCGCCCGGTCGCGGGATCCAGGCCGCGACGTAGACCACCGGCAGCTCGGGATGCTCCACGGCGATCCTCGCGGCGGTGAAGCCGCCGAAGGAGTAGCCGACCAGCACGACGTCGGCCAGGTCGTCGGGGAGCGTGCCTCTCACCGCGTCCGCGTAGTGCTCCAGGGTCGCCTCGGCATCCTCGCACGGCAGGTCCACGATGGTCACCGCGTGGCCGGCCGACTCCAGCGGCTCGACGAGCGGCTCCAGCGTGGCCGGTGTGTCCCAGGCCCCGGGAACGATGACGAACGTCGACACGCTGCGATCCTCCGAGGTGATTCGTCCGCACGGCCCCAACCCCGCGCGGGCTCCACAGTATGGCGAGCGCGACCTCGCCCGTGAGGACGGAGCGGGGTTATACTCCGGGTATGAAGACAGCGGTGTCCGTCCCCGACGATCTATTCGCCCAGGTGGACCGCCTGGCCCGGCGCTCGCGCCGCTCGAGGAGCGAGGTATACAGCGCCGCCCTCCGCGAGTACGTTGCCCGGCACGCCCCGGACGAGGTGACGGCCAGGCTCGATGCCGTCGTGGCCGAAGCGGGCGACGCCGAGAGCGGCGACATCTCGGCCCGCGCAGCCAGGCGCACCCTCGAGTCCACTGAGTGGTGATCGCCCAGGGCGAGGTCTGGTGGGCCGACCTCGGCGAGCCCGCCGGCTCCGATCCGGGCTATCGGCGCCCCGTGGTCGTGGTCCAGGGCGACGCCTTCAACGCGAGTTCACTGCGGACCGTCGTCTGCGTCGTGCTGACGAGTAACGTGAAGTGGGGTGAGGCGCCCGGCAACGTGCTCCTGCCCGCCCGGGCCACGGGCCTCCCGAAGCCGTCTGTCGCCAACGTGTCCCAGCTCGTCACGCTCGACCGGGCGGCGCTCACGGAGCGGGCCGGTCGCCTCTCGGCATCGAACCTCGAGCTCGCGCTGATCGGCATCGACGTCGTGCTCGGTCGAGGCTGACGCGCCAGCTTTACGCGACCGGGTTCCGGCCGTACCACGTCCCGTTGCTGCGGAGGGCGGTGAGGCGCGTGAACGAAGCTCGGTCGGCGTTGCCGTCGCGCATGATCACACGGTGTGAGGTTCGTCGCCGCCGGTGCTGCCGGTCCGTCATCGCCTCGCCACATTCCGGATGTAGCCTCAACCCCATGAGAGACACAAAGACCACCCCCGCACCCATCAAGTCGGACGCCGCATGGCGTGCGGCCCTCACGCCCGAGCAGTACCGGGTCCTTCGTCAGAAGGGCACCGAGCGGGCTTTCAGCGGAGAGCTCTGGGACGAGCATCGGCCGGGTTCGTATCGTTGTGCCGGCTGCGGCACGGAGCTCTTCCGTTCGGACGCAAAGTTCGAATCGGGCACGGGCTGGCCGAGCTTCTTCACCCCGGCCGATCCGGCGGCCGTGGTCACGGAGACGGATCGTTCCTTCTTCATGACCCGGACCGAGGCGCTGTGCGCGACGTGCGGCGGGCACCTCGGGCACGTCTTCGACGACGGGCCAAACCCGACGGGGCTTCGCTACTGCATCAACTCGGCGGCGCTGACGCTCGAGCCTGAGGGCTGATCGGCAGCGGCTCGCGTCTGGGACCGGGGGGCGCACCTCAGGCCTGCGACCGTCAGGGCTTCCTGGGCTTCGGCGGCAGCGCCCCGACGTGCTCGAGGGCGAGCGCGACCCAGGGACCGGCGTCGGTCGCTTCGGTCATCGCGGGCGGCAGCGTCACGTAGCCGCCCATCGGGCGCTCGGCCGGCCCGAACGGCCCGGCCCCCTCGATCGCGCCGAGCAGTTCCGCGTCGGCCGGCGCCAGCTTCACCCCGATGTCCGACCCTAACAGGCCCATGAACATGTTCCCGTTCACGAACGCTCCGAGGTTGCCGAACATCGGCTTGATCGTGACCCTCGGATCGTCCGGGACGAGCGCGCGGAAGCGCGCGACGTCGTCGTCGGTCGGCTTGGGAATCTGCATCGGTCGCACCTCCTCCGGCGGGAGGATACCCGGACCCGTGCGCGACGGGCCCGTGCGCGTGCCTTGCGCAGACCGCTATCGTGAGGCACGACGCCGGCCAGGCGCGACGTGTGGAGGGGAAGTCGAATGTCACGGCGCATCGCTTCGATCGCGGCTCTCGCGGCGCTCCTGCTCGGCGGTCTCCTGCCGCCCGCGACGGTCGGTGCGGCCGATCCGATCCCGTTTCCGGACACGATGGCGGCCGTCGGCGACTCGATCAGCCAGGCCGCCAGCAGCGACGGCAGCCTCGGCGGCGATGCCCCGCAGAACTCGTGGTCGACCGGCACGAGCAGCACCGTCAACAGCCACTACCTCCGCCTGCTCGCGCTCGGCGCACCGATCAGCGGAGCCAACCACAACTTCTCGGTGAGCGGCGCGAAGGCGGCCGGACTTGCCACCCAGATGCAGAACGTCGTGAACCTCAAGCCGGACTACCTGACGGTCCAGATCGGCGGCAACGACCTGTGCACGGACAATGTATCGACGATGACGGACGTGTCCGTCTTCGGCGGCCAGGTCCAGGCCGCGCTCGCTGCGGTCACGAACGGCTCGCCGAATACGTTCATCTACGTCACGAGCATCCCCGACGCGTACCAGCTGTGGAACCTGTTCAAGAACGACTTCTGGGCCCGGTTCATCTGGTCCGTCGGCGGCATCTGCCAATCCCTGCTCGCCAATCCGACCTCCACCCAGCAGGCCGACGTCCAGCGGCGCCTCGAGGTCCGCCAGCGGAACATCGACTTCAACACGGCCCTGGCCAACGCCTGCGCTCTGACGCCGCGCTGCCGCTGGGATGGCAACGCGGTGTTCAACACGGTGCTCACCCGTAACGATGTCGCCGGCGATTACTTCCACCCGTCGCTCTCCGGCCAGGCGCGGCTCGCGTCCGGCACGTGGGACGCTGGCTACACGTGGGGCACGCCGACGGCCAACGAGCCACCGACGGCCTCGTTCACGAGCGCCTGCTCCGGCCTGGTCTGTACGTTCACCAACACCTCGACCGACGGCGACGGCACGATCACCACGAATGCCTGGACCTTCGGGGACGGTGGGACGTCCGGGGCGGTGAGCCCGACGCACACGTACGCCGCAGGCGGCACGTACGCCATCGGACTGTCGGTGACCGACGACGACGGCGCCGCCACGTCGACGAGCGCGAGCGTGACGGTCATGGCTCCGGCGGCGGCGGATGCGTGGGTCAGCGACCTTGCCCCGACGCGGGCCGGCACCCGGAATTCGTGGACGGCGACCGTCACGATCTCGGTGCGGGACGACCTCGGACCACTGGCCGGCGCCGTCGTGACCGGCAGCTGGACCGTGGGCTCGGGCGCGACGACGTGCACGACGAACGGCGCCGGTCAGTGCAGCCTGTCGAGCTCGTCGCTCAACAAGAAGACGGCCTCCGTCACCTTCAGCGTGGTCAACCTGACGAAGAGCGGCTGGACGTACGCATCCGGGCGCAACACTGAGACGAGCGTCACGATCCTCAAGCCGTGACGCCGCCGCCGCGGCTCAGGCGCAGAAGGCGATCGCCGCGGCCGTGAGCGCCCGCGCCGTTGCGACCGTGCTCGACGCGCTCACCCACTCGACCTCGGCGTGCGCGCCGTCGCCGATCGGGCCGAACAGCACGGTCGGGATGCCCGCCTCGGCGATGAACGCGGAGTCCGCCCAGTAGCTCACCGCAGTCGTCGGCGCGGCGGTGCCGAGGACCGACCCGGTCGCGGCACGGAGCGCCTCGGCGATCGGCGTGTTCGGGTCCGTCTCGAACGCCGATCGGGCCAGGGTCGTGCGCTGCGTGACGACGAGCTCCGGGTCCGCCGAGCGGCACGCCCCGAGGACCGCTTCGATCTCGGCCTCGACGTCGGCCACGGACTCTCCGGGCAGCGTCCGGCGCTCGACGGTGATGACGCAGCGATCCGGGATGGTCGACTCGCCGATCCCGCCGGCGATGAGCGAACCGTGGAGGATCCCGGGTCCCAGCGCCGGGTGCGGGCGGTCGGCCAGGCGGCGATTCAACGCCTCGAGGCCGACGAGGATCGGACCGGCCTTGAGGATGGCGTCGACGCCGAGGTGGGGTCGCGAGCCGTGGGCGGCCCGGCCGGCGATCGCGATCTCGGTCCAGACGAAGCCCTTGTGCGCGGTCGCGATCGCGAGCTCGGTCGGCTCGGTCACGATGGCGGCGTCGGCCGTCACGTGGCGGAGCACCTCCTGGATCCCGAGGCTGGCGTGCTCCTCGTCGGCCACGCAGGCCACGACGATCTGCCCCGCGATGCCGGCGGCCACCGCGTCGCGACAGGCCACGAGGGCCGCGGCGAGCCCGCCTTTCATGTCGTAGACGCCGCGGCCATAGAGCCGGTCGCCATCGGCCCGCACGGTGAGCGGATCCGCCACCGCGTCGAGCCCCACCGTGTCGAGGTGGGCACAGAGGAGGAGCGTTCGGCCGCCGCCGGTTCGTCCGCCGCCGCGGACGATCACGCTCGGTCGGCCGGGCGTTTCCTCGACGACGTCGACACCGAGGCCGGCCGATCGGGCCCAGTCCGCGACGAAGGCGGCGACCCGGGACTCGCCCGCGGCCCCCGGGACGAGCGACGGATTGACCGAATCGATCGCGACCAGGCGGCCGACCAGGTCGAGGACGTCCTCGTCGGGGGTCACGTGCCGATCGCCGCCGGCCTACGCCTCGGCGATGACTCCGATCGAGATCCGGAACCCGGCGCGCCGCTGGAGCGGCGGCATGAGCGTGCCCTGGCCGATCGGCGTGTCGCCCGGGAACCAGCGCACCCACTCCTCGTTGAACGTGTCGAACTCCGCCGGGTCGCGCAGGGACCAGTTCGCCCAGACGACCTTGTCGAGTGAGCTGCCGGCCTCCTCGAGCTTCGCCTTGAGGTTGGTCAGGCACTGGCGGGTCTGGTCCTTGATCTCGCCGCTCTTGACCTCGCCGCTGTCCGGATCGATCGGACCGATCGACGAGACGTAGACCATCCCCCCGGCGACGACGGCACGGCCCATGCCGACGGTCTTGGGGGCCACGTCGCGGAGGTGCTCGGCCATCACCCCGATGAGGCGGCCCTTGCCCTGTCGGACGGCGCTCGGCCGCGACGGGTCCTCGGGCGGGATGCCGAACTCGCCCTCCGGGAGCTGGATCCCGCTCGCCTTGAACTTCGGCATGAACGTGGGACGGATGCCGGTCGGCGCGAGCGCGCCCTCGACCTTCCCGTCCCGGAACGCGGTCTGCTGGAAGGTGAAGATGTCCTGGGTCAGGATCTCGTCGTCGTCGATCCCGTAGACCTCGGTGATGTTGACGATCTTGCGCGTGCCGTCCTTGAGGCGCGCGGTGTGGACGATGAGATCGACGGCCGACGCGATCTGCTCGCGGATGGCCCGGAGCGGCAGCTCGTAGCCGGTCATGAGGACCATCGTCTCGAGCCGGCGGAGCATGTCCCGCGGCGAGTTCGCGTGGCCGGTCGAGAGCGAGCCGTCCTGACCGGTCGTCATCGCCTGGAGCATGTCGAGCGCCTCGCCGGAGCGACACTCGCCGACGATGATCCGGTCCGGCCGCATGTGGAGGGCATTGCGGAGGAGATCGCGGATCGTGATCTCGCCCTGGCTCTCGAGGTTCGGCGGGCGCGACTCGAGGGTCACCACGTGGGACTGCCGGAGCTGGAGCTCCGCGGCGTCCTCGATCGTGATGATCCGCTCGTCGTCCGGGATGAACGACGACAGGACGTTGAGCGTGGTCGTTTTCCCGGATCCCGTTCCGCCGGACACGAACACGTTGAGGCGTGCCTCGATGCACACGCGCAGGAAGTCGAACATCTCGGCCGAGGCCGTCCCGAACCCGACAAGGTCGTCGACCGTGTACGGCGTGGCCGAGAACTTGCGGACGGTGATGCACGGCCCGACGAGGGACAGCGGGGCGATCACGGCGTTGACGCGCGAGCCGTCCGGCAGCCGGGCGTCGACGCGTGGGCTCGTCTCGTCGATCCGCCGGCCGAGCGGGGTGATGATCCGGTCGATCACGCGCATCACGTGGTCGTCGTTGAGGAAGGCGACGTCGACGCGCTCGATCTTGCCCGCTCGCTCGATGTATATCTGCTTGGGCCCGTTGACCATGACCTCGGTGATCGTCTCGTCGGCGAGGAACGGCTCGATCGGTCCGAAGCCGGTCACGTCGTGGACGAGCCCCTCGACGAGGTGGACCCGCTCGTCCCTCGTCACGGCGAAGCCGTGCTGGCTCACGATCCGGTCGACGATCTCCGCCATCCGCGTCCGGACCTCCGCCGGTGGGACCGAGAGCAGGGAGTCGGAGGCGTGGATGACCTCCGCTTGGAGGCGGAACCGGATCTCGCGCAGGAACTGCTCACGGGCCGGGCTTCGAGGCGCCGGCGCCGGACCGACCGGAACGAGCGCACCCGCACCGCCGGCGTTCCCCGGGGCGGCGGGCGTGGCGCCGTCCGCGGTGCCGCCACCGGCCGGCTTCTGTGCTCGCTCTACTCGCTGGAGCAGGGACATGGTCTCCCCCGCGCGCGTGGATGATTCGCCGAGAGCATAGCGCCGATCCGTCTCCCGTAGTACGAACGTACTGCCCCGCACTGCACCGCCGGCCGCGCTTGTGTGGCGCCCGCGCAACGAATCGGGCGCTCGTTCGTCACATCGGTGGCGCCCACGCAGCCAGGGCCCTACCAGAGGCACCTTCGACGTGACCGGAACACCGAGCCCACGGCGTCCCACCGTCCCGGACCTCGCGCGCCTGCGCGGTGCCGTCGGGGAGCGACGCACCCAGGTCGCCATCGTGGCCGTCCTCGTTGTGGCGCTGTCGGCCACGCTGCTCGCCCAGCCATGGGCCGCCGCTCCACCCGCCACCTCGAGCCCAACGCCGGACAGCTCGGTCGGCCCGTCCGCCACTCGCGAGCCGGACCCGGAGGCCGGCTGGACGGGCGTCGAGCTCGCGCCGTTCGCCCGGCTCGCCGATCTCACGCCGAGCGCCGTCGACGGCGCCGGCATCGGCCCCGATGCGACGTTCACGCTGAGGAGCCTGACCGACGCGGGGGCGGCGGACCTCGCCGCGCGCCTTGAGGTGACGCCGAGCACCGAACTCACCGTCGAGCCGGGGTCGGACGCGCACACGTCCCTCGTCCGTCCGGCGACGCCGCTCGCCGAGGGCACGCTCTACCGGTTTGCCCTCCGTGGCGAGGACGGCAGTCTCGCCGGGTCGTGGGCGTTCCGAGTCAGGACGCCGGTCCACGTCCTCTCGACGATTCCCGGCGACCGGACCACGGCGGTACCGGTGCGGACCGGGATCGAGGTCACGTTCGACCAGGACGGGGTTGCGGACCTGGCCGACCACTTCGCGATCGAGCCCGCCGTCGACGGACGCTTCGAGCGCCACGGCCGCACGCAGGTCTTCGTGCCCACGGCGCTGCTGCCGGCGACCGCGTACACGGTGACCGTTCGCGCCGGGCTCGAGCGCAGCGGCACGAATCTCGTCCTCGAGTCCGACGTCACGTTCCGGTTCGAGACGGAGGGTCCCGCGACCGCCGGTGCGTGGCTCCGGTTCGGGCGGGACGTCGTCGAGACCGGGCTCACGGAACCGCCGATTCTCGGCGTCGAGGTCGTCCAGCTCGATCCGGACGCACAGACGCCGGCGGAGCTGCGGTCGGCCGACGTCACGGTCTACCGCCTGCCCACGGCTGCGGCCGCGTCCGCCACGCTCACGACGTTCCTCGCCGCGCCGCGCTGGACAGAGCACAGCCAGCCGCGGATGACGACCGACGGGCTGCCCGTGGTGAGTCGCTTCAGCGCCGCCCTCGAGGAAGTGGCCGGTTCGCCGTACCGCGTCCTGCGCTTCCCGGAGACCCTCGCCGCCGGCCGCTACATCGTGGAGCTGGCCGGATCGCGGCGGAGCCAGGCGTTCCTGCAGGTCACGCCGGTCTCGACGTGGGTATCCGTGTTGACCGATCGAACGGTCGTCTGGGTGAACGACGTCGTGGGCGGTGGCCCGCTGTCCGGGGCACGGGTCGCGATCGTCGGCGGGGCCGCCCTCGGCGAAACCGGCGCGGACGGCCTGCTCGTTGCGCCGACACCGGCCAGCCTGCTCCCGCCGGCCGAGGCGGGCGATGCCCCGGTGCCGACACCGCCCCTCCTGTCGGTCACGTCGCCGGCCGGCGATGTCGTGTTCGTCCCATTCGAGGTGGGCTGGGACGGCGGGATCTACCGCGGCGAGTGGTGGGAGAAGTCGACCGCCGCCGATTCGACGTTCTGGTCGCTCCTGTACACGGAGCGGTCGCTCTACCGGTCCACCGACCGCATCGAGACGTGGGGCTACCTGCGCGGCCGGGACGACGGGTCCGTGCCGCCCGCCGTCGAGCTGCGGCTCGTCATCGAGCAGTACGGCGCCGCGCGCGACGTGCCCGTCATCGCCCGCACGACCGTCGCGCCGAACCCGTCCGGGGCGTTCATCGCCAGCCTGCCGTTCGAGCGGTTGCCGCTCGGCGCGTACGTCCTGGAGGCCGTGGTCGACGGTCGCGTGGTGGCCCGCCGGTGGGTCGAGGTCGCGATCATTCGCAAGCCGGCCTTCGAGCTCACGCTCGAACCGGACCGCACGGCCGTCGTCGCGGGCGCGAGCGTCTACTGGACGGCCACGGCGACGTTCTTCGATGGGTCGCCCGTCCCGTCGCTCGACCTCATCGCATCGGGCGAGGGAGGCGAGCGGCCCGCCGGGCCCACCGACGCGGACGGGCGCGCGACGTTCGAGGCCACCGTGGTCGCCGACGACTGGTGGGGAGATTCCGGTACCCGATACCTCCACGTCCGCCCGTCCGGTCCCGAAGAAGCGGAGATCTACGCGACCGACGAGGTTGTCGTCTTTCCCGCCGCGCTCGACCTCGACGCGAGCGGCCGCCTGGACGGTGATCGCCTGCTGCTGAACGGCACCGTGGCAACGATCGACCTGGCCGCGGCAGAGGCGGACATCGCGAACGGAACGTGGGACGGCGATCCGGAAGGCCGAGCCCTGGCCGGTGCGTCGGTGCGAGCGGTCATCACGGAGCTCATCCCGGTCCGCCGGCTGATCGGCACGGAGTACGACTTCATCGAGAAGGTCAGCCGCCCACGATATGAGTGGAGCGAGCAGCGTCGCGAGGTCCGGACCCTGACCCTGACGAGTGGGTCGGACGGCACGATCAACGCGACCGTCCCGGTTCCGGATCCGGCACACCAGTACGCAATCGTCCTGTCGGTCGTCGACCGGGCCGGACGGACGGCTCGCCACGAACAGACGGTCGGGGCGGCGGTCGAGACGTGGTGGTTCGACGCCGGTGTCCGATTCCAGACGCAATCCGGTGCCGACGCCGGAGCGGACTCGTACGCGATCGGCGAGACGGTCACCTGGCGGATGACCGACGACGGCGAGCCGCTCGAGTCCGGCGGTCCGAACCGATACCTGTACATCGTCGCGCAGCGCGGGCTCGTCGACACCACCGTCACGTCGTCGGCGACGTTCGATCGCCGCTTCGCGCCGGCTGACGCGCCGCGGATCTTCATCATGGGCATCCGCTTCACCGGCGCGACCTACCCGCCCAAGGCCGCGGCGTGGGCGTCGTTCGAGCCCGAGCCGCGCCGCCTCGACGTCGCCGTGACCGCCGATCGGACGGGCTACCGGCCGGGCGAGGAAGTCACCCTCACGGTCCGCACGACCGACGCCGACGGACAGCCGCTACCCGCGCGGGTGGTGGTCCAGGTGGTCGACGAGAAGCTCTTCGCCATCGACGGTGCGACCGTGCCGACGCCGCTCGAGGATCTCTATGCACCCGTGGACAGCGGGATCGTCCGGCTCACCTCCACCCACCAGCTCCCGACCCTCGCCGGGCCGGAGGGGGAGGGTGGTGACACGACCGGCGGGGGGGCGCGGATCGACTTCCGCGACACGCTCGCGTTCCTCACGCTCGACACCGGCGCCGACGGAACGGCGACCTCGACGATCCGCCTGTCGGACGACCTGACGTCGTGGCACGTTATCGCCAGTGCCCTCACCGCGGACCTGCGCGCCGGCGTCGGCGAGCGACTCGTGCCGGTGAGCCTGCCGCTCTTCGTCGAGGCGACCGTGGCCGACGAGTACCTCGTCGCGGATCGGCCGGCGATCCGCCTCCGCGCGTTCGGCGAGGCACTCCGGCCGGGCGATCCGGTCCGGTTCACGATCTCGTCGCGGACGCTCGGTCTCGCGGCCACGACCGTCGAGGGATCCGCGCTCGAGACGACCTGGTTCGAGCTTCCGGCGCTGAGCGTCGGTCACCACACCATCGACATCGCGGTCGTCGCCCCGACGCGCCGCGACGAGACCGGACGGGTCCTCGGCGACCGCCTGGTCCGCTCGTTCGACGTCATCGAATCGCGCCTCGCCGCGACCGACACGACGTTCGTGCGGGCCGGCGACGCGCTGCCGACCATCGCCGGGGAGGACGTCGCGAGGTACACGTTCACCGACGCCGCGCGCGGTCGCTGGCTCCCCGTTCTCGAGGGTCTGACCGATCCGCCCGGCGCCCGTCTCGACCGTGGCCTTGCCCAGGCGCTCGCCCGCGACGTCCTCGTCGACTGGTTCGGGCGCGACCCGGCGACCCTGCCGGAGAGTTCGTTCGACCCGAGCCGCTATCCCGCCGGCGCGTTCGACGCCCCGCAGGGCGGGCTTCCCACGGTGGGCCTGGCGTTGCTGCCGTACGGAGGACCGGATCCGTGGCTCGCCCTGCGCGTCGCGCTCGTCGCCCCGGAACGGGTCAACCCCGAAGCGCTCGGCTACATCGCCGGCGAGCTCGCGGCGCGCGATGACACCGCTCGCGACCTCCGGATCGCCGCCCTCGCCGCCCTCGCCGCGCTCGGTCAGCCGGTCGTCGAGGATCTCACCGCGGCCCTCGACGAGCCGGACCTGACCGTGGCCGAGCGGACGTGGCTCGGGCTCGGCTTCGCGTCGCTCGGCGACGACGGCACGGCGCGCAGCATCGAGCAGGTGCTCCTCGCGGAGCACGGCCAGCGTCGCGGCGCGTGGATCCGGCTGCGCGCGGGCACCACGATCGACGAGACTGTCGACGCCACGGCCCTGTTCGGGCTCCTTGCCGCCGCGGTCGGGGACCCGCTGGCGGCCGACGTCGTCGCGTTCGTCGTCGAGCATCCGTCGCGCGAGACGAGCCACGCGCTCGAAGTCGCCGGCGCGGTGATGCGCGTCCTCGAGCGGACGCCGGCCACCGCGGCGTCGTTCGCCTGGACCGTCGACGGCCACCGTACGGTCGTCCGGCTTGCCGCCGGGGAATCGCGGACGCTCGCCCTCACGCCGGCCCAGCGCGCCGATCTCGTCGTCGAGCGCCTGTCCGGCGCGGTCGGCATTGCGATCACGGCGCGCACGCCGATTTCGATCGCCGACGTCGCGCGGGATCCGGACCTGTCGCTGACGAGGACCGTGGCGAACCGGGTCCTGCCGACGGACGAGCTTGTGATCGTCGATCTCGCCGCCACGTTCACCGGCGCCGCGCTCCGGAGCAGCTGCTACGAGGTGGAGGAGGTCGTCCCGAGCGGTCTGGTGCCGGTTGCCACGGGCTCGGTCCGCGCGATCGGTTCGTACATCGGACCGTCGTCGATCGTCGGCCAGCGGGTCACCTTCTGCGTGCCGTTCGGGGTGGCCGGCGCCGGGCCGACGGCGCGGATGCGGTACGTGGCACGGGTCGTCAACGCCGGCGCGTTCCGCTGGGAGCCGGCGATCCTGCACCTCGGGAGCCCGGACGACGGCGCCGCCGTTGCGCCCGGCGAGACCATCCGGATCGGGGACTGACGCGGGACGGGACTTCCGGATGGTCCGGGGCGGCCGAATCGCCCTCGCACGCGAGGGCCGGGGCCGGGTATCGTCGGACGGCCATGGCGTCGATCGTCGTCCACGCTGCCGGCCGCGCCGCGAAGCGCGGTCTCATCCCGCGCCTGCCGACCGGCGCGCGCCTCGTCGCCGACGCGGAGGCCTGGCTCCGGGCGGAGTATCCCGACGTCGTCCGGCCGCTCGGCCAGCGGACGCTCGACGACGGCGCCACGGAACTGCGCGTGGCCGCCCATCCGGCGGCTCCGCCCGTCGTCCTCGTCGCCCGCGACGATGCGACCGTCACGATCCGTGCCGAGACGGAGAACGCCGGACCCGGCTATCACACCTTCGTCGCCCGCCTCGTCGAGCGCCTCGGCGAGGCCGAGGCTATCGCGTGGGCGGCGCCTGAACCCGGGTCCGCCGCCGGTCCGGGGCGCGAGCTCGAGGCCGCCGCGGCACCGGGAGCCCCGCGGACCGTCGTCGAGCGGGCCCACCTCGCATGGCTCGGTTCGACACTCGCCGCGGCTCGCCAGGCACGCCGACGCGGGGCATCGGCGATCCACGTCGGGATGCTGCCGGGCACCCGGTACACGGCCGATGCCGCCCTCGTCACGCCGCTCGGACCGCGCGACGACGAGTGGATCGAGCGGGCACTCGC
Organism: Candidatus Limnocylindrales bacterium; assembly: GCA_035720425.1. GTDB lineage: Bacteria > Chloroflexota > Limnocylindria > Limnocylindrales > CSP1-4 > DASTOB01. Next base: position 4,236 of record DASTOB010000137.1, on the reverse strand, counting down.
GGATCCGCACGTCGCGCTCGACGCCGTCCCGTGGTGGGCGGATGCGACCGACGCGCGGTACCTGCTCAACGCGGCGCTCTGCCTCCTGTGGACCCAGGTCCGCTGGCGCCAGCCGGTCACGCCGGATGAGCGTGCCGTGTTCGACGACGTCGCGCGCCTCCTGTGGCGAGCGCTGCCGCTCGACCAGTCGCTGCCCTATCCGTGGCGGGAATGGCTCGAACTGCTCGACCTGCGCGGCGTCGACGACCCGGCGGCCCGCCAGGTCGCACTCCGCGCGGCATCGGTCGCGCGGGACGTGCCGCTCATCGGCTACCGCCGTGACCCGGTGACGATCATCCATGCCGGGTGGGCGCTCGAAGTTCCGGGCTCGTTCACCGAGCAGCGGACGGACGACGAGTGGTCCGGTGCAGCCGGCGGGCGGTCCGTCACGCTCGCGGCGACCGAGACCGGGACGGCGGCCGGCCCGATGCCGGCGGAGGCGTTCCTCGCCCAGGTCGCCGGTGACCTCGGGGCGGATGCGTTGCAGCACCGGGCGGGTCCGGTGGTCGGTCGGGGGCGCCTCCGGACCGATCCGTCCTCCGGCATCGAGGTCGGCATCCTCGAGGGCTTCTCAGCAGTAACGGGTTCCGGCGCCGCGATCCGGATCGAGTTCGACGATCCCGAGGACTGGCGCTGGGCGCTCGACCTGTGGCACGCCCTGGCGCCTGCCTGACGCGCGGCACGTGCGACCGCGCCCCGACCCGCCGGGGGCGCTGCTAGCATCGCCCGACCATGGGCGACAGCGGACGGTACGACTACGTCATCGTCGGGGGCGGCTCGGCCGGCTCGGTCCTCGCGAACCGCCTGTCGGCTGACCCGTCCACGCGCGTCCTCGTCCTCGAGGCCGGCCGGCCGGACTACTGGTTCGACGTGTTCATCCACATGCCGGCCGCGCTGACGTTCCCGATCGGCAGCCGGTTCTACGACTGGAAGTACGAATCGGAGCCGGAGCCGTTCATGCACGGCCGCCGGATCTATCACGCACGCGGCAAGGTCCTCGGCGGGAGCAGCAGCATCAACGGCCAGATCTTCCAGCGCGGCAACCCGCTCGACTACGAGCGCTGGGCGGCCGATCCGGGCATGGAGACGTGGGACTTCGCCCACTGCCTGCCCTACTTCAAGCGCATGGAGACGTGCCTCGCGGCGGCGCCGGACGACCCGTTCCGGGGTCACGACGGGCCGCTCGTGCTCGAGCGCGGGCCGGCCTCGAGCCCGCTCTTCGGGGCGTTCTTCCGGGCCGTGCAGGAGGCCGGTCACCAGCTCACCGACGACGTCAACGGCTACCGCCAGGAGGGGTTCGCCCCGTTCGACCGGAACATCCACCGTGGGCGCCGCCTGTCGGCCGCGCGTGCGTACCTCCACCCGGTCCGCGGCCGGCGCAACCTCGACGTGCGCACGCGGGCCTTCGTCACCCGGATCCTGTTCGACGGGACGCGGGCCGTCGGGGTGGAGTACTCGTCCCGTGGGGGCCCGGTCCGGCGCGCATCGGCCGGTGACGTGATCCTCGCCGGCGGCGCGTTCAATACGCCGCAGCTGCTGCTCCTGTCGGGCGTCGGGCCCGCGGCGGACCTGGAAGCGCTCGGGATCCCGGTCGTCGCCGACGTGCCCGGCGTCGGGCGCCACCTCCAGGACCACCTCGAGGTCTACGTCCAGTACCAGAGCAGCCAGCCGGTCTCGATGCAGCCGTCGGCGACGGAGCTGTGGCGGCGGCCGTTCATCGGGGCGCAGTGGCTGTTCCTGCGCAGCGGGCCCGGCGCGACGAACCACTTCGAGGCCGGGGGGTTCGTCCGCTCGAACGACGACGTCGCCTACCCGAACCTCATGTTCCACTTCCTGCCGCTCGCGATCCGCTACGACGGCAGCGCCGGCGCGAGCGGCCACGGCTACCAGGTGCACGTGGGGCCGATGTACTCCGACGCGCGCGGATCGCTCACCCTGCGGAGCACGGATCCGCGGGTCTACCCGGCACTGCGCTTCAACTACCTGTCGACCGCCCAGGATCGGCGCGAGTGGGTCGAGGCGATCCGCGTCGCGCGCCAGCTCCTCAACCAGCCGGCGATGGCACCGTTCAACGGGGGCGAGACGTCGCCGGGCCCGGCGGTCGAGACGGACGAGCAGATCCTCGACTGGGTCGCCCGCGACGGGGAGACGGCGCTCCATCCCTCGTGCACGGCGCGGATGGGGACGGACGTCGAGTCGGTCACGGACCCGTTGACCATGGGCGTGCACGGGCTCGACGGGCTGCGGGTCGTCGACGCCTCGGCCATGCCGTACGTCACGAACGGCAACATCTACGCCCCGGTCATGATGCTCGCCGAAAAGGCTGCCGACCTCATCGCCGGGTCGACGCCGCTCGCACCGGAGCCGATCCCGTTCTACCGGCACGGTCGCGGGTAAGGGGCCGGCGCGACGAGCGGCGACCGCGCCCGCGCCCCGCGTCGGTCCTTGCCCCATGTCGGTTCATGACTCCTGCCCCCGCAACTTCGCGAATATTCGTGGCACGACTCACCGGGATGAACTCGACGTCCGAAGCGGCCGAATCCGGGCGGAACGTGCCTGAATCGGCCGTGGCACGGCCAGATTCGGTCGGTTCCGCCTCCACCGCGAGCCATGGGGGCGCCCTGACGACGCGGGTGAGTCGTGGGAGGAATAGACGAGAAGTTGGGCCGGGGTGAGCCGCCACATCCCGGCGCAACGGGCGCGCGGGACCCCGGTCAGCGGCGCGGCGTCGTCGTCGACGCGCGCACGACGAGACGCGGCGTCAGGAGCACGTCGCTGACCTCCGACCGTGTCCGGCTTTTCTCGACCATGTCGAGCAGGAGCTCGGCGGCCACCCGGCCCATCTCGACGCCGCCCTGGCTGACGCTCGTGAGCGGCGGGATCGTGTACGCCGCGAAGTCGATGTCGTCATAGCCGACCATCGACAGTCGATCGGGGATCGACACGCCGGCCTGGAACGCCGCCTGCATGAGGCCGATCGCGGTCGTGTCCGAGGTGGCGTAGATCGCGGTCGCCGGGTCCGCGGCGAAATCGGCGAAGATGCGCTGGCCGAGGATGAACGCGGGAGCCGGCTCCTGGTCGGTGATGAACACGCGGATGCGGTCGCCGACGTTGCGCTCGTGCATGAACCGCTCGTACTCGGTGACCCGCAGCCGGCCGTCGTACGTCCGGTCATCCGACACGCAGATGATCGCCCGATGCCCGAGTTCCCAGAGGTGCTCGAGGGCGAGGCGGGTGCCGGCCACGCTGTCGCTGTAAACGCCCGGGATCTGGCGCCGGGTCGTCCGGTCGGTCACGCCGAGGACGTAGCGGTGCTGCTCGGCGATGACCTCGAGGGTCGAGTCGCCGCCCTCGAGGTCGCCGATGACGATGATCCCGTCGGCGTGCGAGCGCTCGAACATCGAGCCGTACGTGAGCGCGACGTCCGGCCGGTAGTCGACGTGGCCGAGGAACAGCCGGTAGTCGCGTTCCTGGGACACGGCGTTGATCCCGTGCAGGATCTGGATGTGAAACGGGTCCCCGATGTCGCGCGCGATGACGCCGAGCAGCGAGCTCCGGCTGCCGCGCAGACCCCGCGCGAGGAGGTTGGGCTTGTAGCCGAGCTCTGCGGCGACGGTCAGCACGCGCTGGCGCGTTTCCTCGCGGATGGGCACGCCGGTCTCGCGGCCGTTGAGGATCCGCGACACCGTCGTGATCGACACGCCGGACGAGCGAGCGACATCGCGCAGCGTCACCGACAGGGGAGCCTGGCGGGTCCGCTCGATCGTGCTCAGGGGGGCCTCCGTTTCCTCGCTGCGGGGTGGAAAAGCCACTTGACGGTCTGCTCGCCGGGAGTATATCCTCCGGCCGCTCATCGTCAAGCGCAAACGATAAGCCCCAACGATAAGCCTCAGCGATAAGCGCAACGGATTGAGGAGTCGTCCCCTGAGCCTCCCCAGCGCCGCCGTCGCCTTCCCGACCTTCCGCCTCGATGGGCAGGTGGCCCTCGTGACCGGGGCCGCCCGCGGCCTCGGGCGGGCGATCGCACGTGCCCTCGCCGACGCCGGGGCGGACGTCGCGCTCGGGCTGCGGCGGGCCGATGGGGCGGCCGATGTCGTGGCCGCCGTCGAGGCCCTCGGCCGGCGGGCCCTGCCGGTGGCGATGGACGTCACCCGGCTCGACCAGATCACGGCCGCGGTCGACGCCGTGGTCGATCGC
>DASTOB010000136.1:0-26836 GCA_035720425.1 Candidatus Limnocylindrales bacterium | reverse complement strand
CCGCGCTCACGGAAGCGGGCCTACGCGGGCGCACGGACCTCATCGTCGACGCGGCCGACCCCCTCGACGTCCATGCCGTGGCCATGACCCTGGCCGCCGGCGCGACCGCGGTCCATCCGCGGCTCGCGGTCGCGGTCGCGGCCGAACTGGCCGGGACGCGCGGGGCCGAAGAGCTCACCCCGGCCGACACGGTGGCGAACCTGATGACGGCATTCGAGGCGGGCCTGCGCAAGACGCTGGCGCGAATGGGCATCAGCGCCATCGCCTCGTATGTGGGCGGCGCGCTGATCGACACGCTCGACCTTGCGCCGGACGTCATCGCGCGCTGCTTCCCGACCGCGGCCGCATGGCCGGGTCGCGTCACTTTGGGCGACCTGGCCGATCGCCAGCTCCGCCGGCGCGCGGCCGCGCTCGCAATCCCGGCTCCGCCGCCCGGACGCGAGCCGCGTCTACCCGACCCGGGGTTCGCACGGTTCCGTACCGACGGTGAGGCGCACCTCTTCGCGCCAAAGATCGTGGGCGAGGTCCAGGCGATCGCCGACACCTCGGCCGAGGGAAGCATCGATCACCAGCTCGAGCGGTTCCGCGCCGGTGTCCTGCGGGCGAGCGGGGACCGCGCAGTACCGCGCGATGACCTGCGGATCCGACGGGCGACCACCCCGGTCCCGCTCGACGAGGTCGAATCGGCGCGCTCGATCGTGCGGCGGTTCGTCGTTTCCGCCATGAGCGTCGGTGCGCTGAGCCCCGAGGCCCACCAGGCACTCACCATCGGCATCCAACGGGCGGGTGGCGCCGCGAACACCGGTGAGGGCGGGGAGGACCCGACCTGGTACCTGCCCGACGCCGAGGGCCGCCGCCACGACGCGAAGATCAAGCAGGTCGCCTCGGCCCGCTTCGGGGTCACCGCCACGTACCTCGCCCGGGCGGACCAGCTCGAGATCAAGATCGCCCAGGGCTCCAAGCCCGGCGAGGGTGGCCAGCTGCCGGCCAAGAAGGCGACCGCGTACATCGCCTCGCTCCGGCGCGGCCAGCCGAACATGTCGTACATCAGCCCGCCACCGCACCACGACATCTACTCGATCGAGGACCTCGCCCAGCTCATCGCGGATCTCCGGGCGATCAACCCGTCGGCCCGGATCGGAGTCAAGCTCGTCGCCAGTCGCGGGGTCGGGACGATCGCCGCGGGCGTCGCGAAGGCGGGCGCGACGTACGTCCACCTGTCCGGCCACGCCGGGGGCACCGGCGCGAGCCCGCTCTCATCGATCAAGCACGCAGGGGCGCCGTGGGAGCTCGGCCTCGCCGAGGTCCACCAGGTCCTGCTCCGCAACGGCCTGCGTGACCGCGTGGCGCTCCGCACGGACGGCGGCCTCCAGACGGGGCGCGACCTGCTCGCCGCCGCGCTGCTCGGCGCGGAGGAGTTCGCATTCGGCACGGCCATGCTCGTCGCCGTCGGCTGCGACATGGCACGTCAGTGCCACCTCGACACGTGTCCCACCGGCGTCGCCACCCAGCGCGAGGACCTCCGCGCCAAGTTCACCGGGACGCCGGAGCAGGTCGAGCGGTTCGCGATCAACCTCGCCGAGGACCTGCGGCGGGAGCTCGCGGCGATCGGCGCCCGGACCGTCGGCGAGGTCGTCGGCGAGGCCCGCCGGCTGACCCCGGCCCGCACCCGCACGACCCATGACCTCCGCGCGGCGCTCGGCGGCGCGTCATGGTCGGCCGATGCGGCCCGCCGGGCCGATCCCGCGGCGGCCGGATCGGCCGCGGTGCATGCCCAGGCCTCGGCGCTCGAGACGCGTCTCGTTCGCGCGCTCGCCGGCCAGGGATCGTTCGCCGCGTCCGGCCTCTCGCTCACCACCGCGGATCGGTCGTTCGGCGCGTCGATCGCCGGGGCGATCGAGCGGGGCGAGCTGCGGGGCCCGATCCGGCTCGAGCTGCACGGATCGGCCGGCCAGTCGTTCGGTGCCTTCGCCACGCACGGCATGAACCTGCGCCTCGTCGGGCAGGCCAACGACTACGTCGGCAAGGGCCTGTCCGGCGGCACCGTCGTTGTGGTTCCGGAGCCAGATCTCGGTACGACCGCCCGGAGCGCGGCGATCGCCGGCAACACGTGCCTGTACGGGGCGACCGGCGGCCGGCTCCACCTCGTTGGCCGGGCGGGGATGCGTTTCGGCGTCCGCAATAGCGGCGCCGACGCGGTCGTCGAGGGCATCGGCCCGCACGGCTGCGAGTACATGACCGGCGGAACGGTCGTCGTGCTCGGGCCGGTCGGTGCGAACTTCGGGGCCGGCATGACCGGGGGACGGGCGTACCTCTATGACCCGTCCGGCCGGCACGTGGCCGCGCTGCACGCGCCGAGCGTGCGCGCACGGCGCCTCGCGTCCGTCGTCGCGGATCGCCCGGACGGGCTGGAGCGGCTGGCCGAGTTCCGCCGCCTCGTCGAGGCCCATCGGGACGCCGGATCCGCGCTCGCCTCGATGATCACCACGGCAGACCCGCACGACGACGACGTCTGGCTCGTCGAGCCGCTCGCGGTGGCGGAAGCGGCCGAGGCGGCGATCGGCACGCCGGCGGGCGTCCCGGACGGCCTTCCGGCACCGGATCGCAACCTGGGCGCACCCGCACCGACGCCGATCGGCGGGTCGGTCGCACGTAGCGTTGGGGCATGATCCACCCGCCCGATCGAGAATTCCGCGCCCCGCTCGCCGTTCGCGACGGCCATGGTGCTCCGGTGACGTGCGCCGCATGCGGCTGCCGCCTCGAGGGTGCGTCGGATGGCACGACGTTCCGCCACTTCAATCCGCTCGCCGGGCGTGACGCCCGCGGTTGCCGGGTGGACTGTGCGGACCGCGCTCACGACGCCGCGGGGCGCGTCCTCGCCGCCTGACGAGGTTCGGTCGACCTCAGTCGACCTCGATCCGATAGCCGACGCCGCGCACGGCGACGATCGCCGGCCCGCCGGCCGCGTCGACCTTGGCGCGCAGCCGGGCAAGATGCGGCTTCAGCCACAGCAGATCGGGGTCGGCCTCGGCCGGCCAGCCGGCCCGCGCGAGCTGAAGGTGCGGCACGATGTCGCCGTTCGCCCGGACGAGCGCCTCGAGCAACCGGAACTCCGTCGGCGTGAGCTGGAGCGCCGTCTCGCCGACCCGCGCGTCGTGGCGTCCCGGATCGAGGCTGAGCGCGCCGGCTTCGACCGGCCCGGCGCCCGCGCCCCCGATCGATCGGTCGACCCGGCGCATGACGGCATGGATCCGGGCCAGCAGCTCCGCCTTCCCGAACGGCTTGACGAGGTAGTCGTCCGCGCCGATGCCGAGTGCCTTGACCTTGGCCGCCTCCGCGCTCTCGCCGGACACGACGAGGATCGGCGCGGGACCGGTGGCCCGGATCTGACCGGCCACGGTGAAGCCGTCCGGACCCGGCATGGCGAGATCGAGCAGCACGATGTCCGGGGCCTCCTCGCGGAACCGGCGGACGGCCGTCAGCCCGTCGTAGGCGGTGATCACCTGGTGGCCCTCCGTCCCGACGAGCGCGGTGATCGCGCCGACCATCGCGGGATCGTCGTCGACGACGAGGATGCGCAGCGATCGCTGGGCCATGCTGTCCTCCTAGACCGCGACCGCCGCCGGCAGGGCGACCACGAAGCGGGTTCCGGTCGGCTCGGCGGGCTCGCACCAGAGGCGGGCACCCATCGATTCACCGAGCCGCTTGGCCGCGTACAGCCCGATCCCGGACCCGCGCGCGGTGTGCGTGTCGCGCCGAGCATACGGCTCGAAGATCCGCTCCCTCCACTCCGCCGGGATGCCCGGGCCTTCGTCGGTCACGCCGAGCCGCACGACGCCCTCGACGAGCCGCCAGTCGATCGTGATCGTCGTCTCCGGCGGGGCGTACTTCACGGCGTTCTCGACGAGGTGCTCGACGATCTGGCGCAGGCGAGGCGGATCGGCGAGGACCTGGAGAGCGATGCCCTCGCGCACGTCGAGGCGGTGCTGGTGGAGAATCGGCTCGAGGCCGCCGACGACGTCGGCGATCGTGCCACCGACATCGGTCGGGACGAGGGCCGCCGGCTGATCGGGGACCACGCGCACCGAGGCGAGGATCGAGTCGACGAGTCGGTCGAGCCGCTCGACCTGCTCGAGCGTCGCCCGATGCCACGCCGCGCGCTGCGCGCGGCGGACCGGGTCGCGCGACTCGCGACCCTCGAGCGGGGGATCGTCGGCGAGGAGGTCGGCGTAGGCGCGGACGACGGCGAGCGGCGTCCGCAGCTCGTGGGTGACGAGGGCGATGAGCTCCGTGCGCGCCTGGTCGATCGCCTTGAGGTCCTCGACCCGCGCTTCAGCCTCCGTCTGGAGGCGTCCCTTCTCGACGATCCCGGCGAGCAGGTCGGCGATGGCACCGAGCTGGTCAACGTCCGCCTCGCTGAAGTCGCGCGACTGTTCGGTCTGGACGTTGAGGACGCCGACGATCTGGTCGCGCCACGTGAGCGGTACGGACAGCATCGAGGCGACGAACCGGCGCTGGTCGATGCCGCGGACCCACAGGAAGCGCGGGTCTGCCCGGACGTCCGGGATGACGAGTGGCCGGCGGCTGGCAGCCACGCGGCCGGTCACCCCCTCGCCGAACGGGACGCGGGCCCGGCCGATCTGGTAGCGGTCGAGCCCGTTCGTGGCGGCGAGGGTCAGGTACGCTCCATCCCGATCGAGCAGGTACAGCGAGGAGACGTCGGCATGGAGCGCGTCGCGGGTGCCGTCGACGACGGTCTCGAGCAGCTCGTCCCATGTTCGCGCCGTCGTCGCGAGGCGCGCGACCTTGTGGAGGAAGCGCAGCTGCGAGAGCTGGTCCTCGCGTTCGGTCGACATCGACATCGATTTCCCGGGCGCCATGGTCATCACGATACAAGCCTAGGCAGGGGATCGCGCCCGGTAGGTTTCGGGACGGTTGCGCCTCGGGACCGGAACGGACGAGCCGCGTGATGGTCCGATGAGCCGGACTCGGCGACCGAGCCCGAACGCGGCGGTTGCGGCCGAGCCTGCCGGGATCGGCACGGCCGGCGCGCGCGACCCGCTGTCACGCGAGGTCAAGCTGCTCGGGGCGCTCCTCGGACAGGTCATCGTCGAGCAGGCGGGACCGGAGTTGTTCGAGCTCGTCGAACGGGTGCGCCGGTCTGCCGTCGCCGCCCGACGGGACGCCGACCCGGGCCTGCGGGCCTCCTTTGCCGCCGAGGTGGCCGCGATCGACCTCGACCGGGCGGAGGATGTCGTTCGCGCGTTCGGCCTGTACTTCCAGCTGATCAACCTCGCCGAAGAGCGGCATCGCGTGCGGATCCTGCGCCGTCGCGGCCGGGCCGCTCGCGGCGGGGTCCTCGACGATTCGGCGGCCGAGGCGATCGAGACGCTTCGCCGGCGTAGCGGCGACGCCGCCCTGACGGATCTGATCGGCCGACTCCGGATCAGCCCCGTCCTCACGGCGCACCCGACGGAGGCCCGGCGGCGCACGCTCCTGCTCGCGCTGCGCCGGTGCGCCGGGCTGCTCGAGCGGCTCGATGACCCGCGCCTGACCCCGGAGGAGGACCGTGACGTGCGCCGCCGGCTGCGCGAGGAGATCACGCTCCTGTGGCGAACCACGGAGCTGCGCGGAGTGACGCCGACGCCGCTCGACGAGGTGCGCACGGCCCTCGCCTTCTTCGACGAAACGCTGTTCACGCTCGTGCCGCGGCTGTACCGCGGCCTCGACGCCGCGCTCGACGCGGCCGATGCCCGGGCACCCGACGGGGCCGCCGCGAGCGACGCCGGCCGAACGGGAACGAGACCGCCGCGCGTCGGCGCGTTCCTGCACTGGGGGTCGTGGATCGGCGGCGACCGCGACGGAAACCCGAGCGTGACCGCGGACCTGACCGAGCGGACCCTGCGCATCCACGCCGACCACGTCCTGCGCGGCTACGAGGCGGTCGCAACCCGGCTCATGCAGACGCTCGCCGCCGCCGTTCCCGCCGCCGACGTGCCGCGCTCGCTCGCCGGGCGCCTGGCCCGCGACGCCGAGACCCTCGAGGAGGCGGATCGTCAGCTCCGCCGCCGATTCCCCGACGAGCCGTACCGCCAGCGCTTCGGGTTCATCGCCGAACGACTCCGGCGCACCCGCGCCTTCCTGACCGGCACCCCCGCACCGCTGACCGGGCGGTACCCGTCGCCCGAAGCGCTCGACGAGGAGCTCGCCGAGATCCAGGCTGCGCTCGTTGCCGACGGCCTCGAACGCGTCGCATGGGGCGTCGTCCAGGATCTGCGCTGGCAACTCGCGACGTTCGGCTTCCACCTCGCCGCGCTCGAGGTCCGCCAGCACGCGGCCGTGCACCGGGCGGCGCTCGCGGCCATCCGCGCCGGCGCGCCGGGCACGACGGAGCTCGTTCCCGGGGTTGACCTCGACGAGGTCCTCGCGACCTTTCGGGCGGTGGCGAATCTCCAGGCGCGGTACGGCGAGGCGGCGACCCAGCGCTACGTGATCAGCTTCACGTCGAGCCCGTCCGATGTCCTCGACGTGCTCGACCTCGCCGCCGCCGCGGCGAGCCGCGACGGCACCCCGCCGACGCTTGATGTCGTCCCGCTGTTCGAGTCCGGGGCCGCGCTCGAGGGTGCCGGGGAGATCCTCGATCGGCTCCTTGAGGATCCACGCTACCGCGACCACCTCGCCGGCCGCGGCAACCGGCAGGAGGTCATGCTCGGGTACTCCGACTCGAACAAGGAGATGGGGTTCGTCGCCGCGAACTGGATGCTCCACGAAGCGCAGGCCGCGCTCGTCGCGGCGGCGGCACGACACGGCGTGGAGCTCACCCTGTTCCACGGGCGCGGCGGGGCGATCGGCCGCGGGGGTGGGCCGACCCATCGCGCGATCCGCGGCCAGGCACCGGGCTCCGTCGACGCCCGGCTCAAGCTGACCGAGCAGGGGGAGGTCATCGCGGCCCACTACGCGAACCCGGAGATCGCGCGTCGTCAGCTCGACCAGCTCGTCGGTGCGGTCCTGCTCGCGTCGACGCCCGATCACGCGGCCGCTCTCGAGGAGGTGCGTCGGCGGGGGGCGCCGGTTGTCGCCGAGCTGGCCGAATCGTCCCGGGCGGCCTACCGCGCGCTCGTCTTCGACGATCCGGGCTTCGCGGCCTTCTTCCGATCGGCGACACCGATCGCCGAGATCACCGGCCTTCGGCTGGGCTCCCGCCCCGCCGCACGCGGACGGTCCGGTGGGGGTGCCGGCGGGGGCGCGGGTGGTGGCGCGGGTGGTGGAGCGGGTGGGGGGCCGCCCGAGGCGGCGTCGGATGCGCCGCCGGTCGACGCGCTGCGGGCGATCCCGTGGGTCTTCTCATGGTCACAGGCACGGATCGAGCTGCCGGGGTGGTACGGCCTCGGAACAGCGCTCGAGGCCTTCCGTGCCGCCCATGGCGATGGCGGACTCGACGCGCTTGGCCGGCTGTACCGCGCGTGGCCGTTCCTCACGAGCGTGCTCGACAACGCGGAACTGAGCCTCGCCCGGGCCGACATGGCGGTCGCCCGCCGGTTCGCCTCGCTCGCTCGGTCACCGGACGATCGGCGGCGCTGGGCATCGATCGAGGAGGAGTACGAGCGCACGGCTCGCTGGCTCCTGCGGGTTACCGGTCGCGATCGGCTGCTCGACGGGGCGCCGGTGGTCCAGCGCTCGATCGGGCTGCGCAATCCGTATGTCGACGCGCTGTCGGAGCTCCAGCTGCGCCTGCTCGGTGACCTCCGGGGTCGGTCGGTGGACGACCCGGATCGCGATCGCCTTCGGCGCCTCGTGCAGATGACCGTCAACGGGGTCGCGGCGGGACTCCAGGGCACCGGCTGACCGGCGCGCGCCTACGCGGCCGCGAGCGGCTTCACCCCGCGGCAATTCACCCCGCGGCGCTTACACCGCGGCGAGCGGGCTTCCGCGCAGGTCGATCGACTCACCGTCGTGCGCCACGATCGGCTCGCTCGCGGTCGGGGACAGCCATGTTGCAGCACCGGCGCCCGCGACGCGCCAGTCGGACGCTTCGGTCGACGGACCCGACAGGATGCCGGTCCGCTCGTCGAGCCCGAGGACGCCGAGATCGTCACGCCCGTGGGCCGTGCGCTCGGCCTGCCAGAACGCCGGCGGCACGCGCTCGAAGTGCGGCACGACGACGAGGCCACGCACGATCCCGAGGCCGGCTCGCCCGCCGCGCGGCGTCCACGTCCACTCCGCCATGGCCATCGCGCCGGCGCTCGCGCCGGCGATCACGGCGCCGCGAGCCCGCGCGGCCAAAATCGCTGCCCAGGCCGGCGAGCCAGCGAGGATCTCGACGACGAGCCCGGGATCGCCCCCGGGCAGGTAGACGAGATCGCTCGTTTCGAGGGCGGCGCACCAGCGCGGATCCGCCGCGGATTGTGGATCGACGACCGGGACCACGGCCGGGTCGCACGCGATGTCGAGCGAGCCGGCGAGTGACCGAAACGCGGCAACGCCGTGGGCGCCCGACAGGTCCGGTCGGCCGCTGGCGGTGGCCGTCGGGACGACCGCGATCCGGATCGCGGTGCCGGCCGCCGCCGTCCGACCCGCCCCGGCCGCCGCCGTCTCGAGCACGAGTCGGAGGAACGGCTCGTCGCCGGCGAGGAACTCCCCGCCGCCATGGAGCCCGATCGGTCCCACGTCAGCGGGCCGTCCGCAGGACGACGAACGGCGCGAGCCAGGAGATGACGACGATCGGGACGATCAGGCGCAGTGGCCCCGGTGCCCACGCGGCCAAGCTCGCCGCGCTCCACAGGACGAGGAAGTAGGCGCTGACGAGGCCCTGCGAGCGGCCGGACAGATAGAGCCGGCGGGTCGGCAGCAGCACGAGCAGCGCGGTGATGAGCACGATCGCGAGGAGGGACGGCGGCACGTCCGCGAGCATACGGCAGCGGCGTCTCGCGCTCGTCCCATCGCCCGCATCGGCTTCATGGCTGTGGCGACGCGTCCGCTACGATGCTCGTCCCCGAAGCCAGGAATCCGGTCCCGCATGCCCCGTTCTCAGCGACTCGCCCGCATCGCCGATCGACTGCGCTCCTCGCGCGGCCGATGGATGGGCCGTGGTCCGAGGCCGCCCAGGCTGAGCCCGACCGGCTGGCTCGCCCGCTGGGGCCCGATCCTTCCGCTCCTCGGCGCGGAGTTCATCGCCTGGGTGGGGTTCGGCGCGCTCCTGCCGGTCATGCCGCTCTATTTCACCCAGCATGGCGTCGACCTCGCGACGCTCGGCGTCATTGTTGCCGCCTGGCCGGCGGCGCGGCTCGTCGGCGAGCCGATCTTCGGCTGGCTGGCCGATCGGACCGCGCGGGTCCCGATCATGGTCGGCGGCCTCATCGTGACGGGCCTCGCGATGGCCATCCCGCTCGTGTTCATCGGGGCCGGGCCGTTCCTCGTCATGCGTGCGCTCGCCGGCTTCGCGACCGCCGCCTACGATCCGGCGGCGCGCGGCTACCTGACGGACGCGACGCCGACCGACCGGCGCGGCGAGGCGTTCGGGCTGTACGGCGCGGCGCAGATGGGCGGGCTCATGCTCGGCCCGGCGATCGGCGGCCTCGGCGCGGCGGCCTTCGGCGGGTTCGAGTTCGTGTTCGTGTTCGGGGCGGTCGGGACGCTCGTGGCCGGGCTCGCCGTGGCGCTGCGCGTTCCGGAGCAGCCGGTCGGGCCGGCCCGGGCGCGCCACTCACCGGGCCACGACCTGGCCGAGTTCCCGATCGAGGCGCCGATCGTCTACGAGCACGCGGCCGACGACGTGGAGCGCGACATCGGCGAGGCCGTCGAGCCGACCGACGCGGGATCGGCTGCGCCACGCTCGCTCTGGAACCGGCTGCTCATCGCCGCCCTCGTGCTAAACCTCGGGAGCTACTTCGCGGGCGCGACGTACGAGGTGATCTGGAGCCTGTACCTCGAGAGCAAGGGCGCCGGGCTCGACTTCATCGGCTTCACCTTCGCCCTGTTCGGCCTGCCCGTCCTGCTGTTCTCGCCGATCGCCGGTCGCTGGGTCGACCGACGGGGGAGCTACGGGTTCCTCGTCATCGGCGGTGTGGCGGCCGCGGTGGCAAGCGTGTCGTATCCGTTCATTGCCCTGCCGGTGCAGGCCGTGCCGATCCTCGTCGTCGAGGCGACCGGTTTCGCGCTGCTCAACCCGGCGCTCTACGCGGTCGTGGCGGCTGGCTCACCGCGCGGCCGATCGTCGACTGCGCAGGGGCTCTATGGCGCAGCCGGGACGGTCGGGACGATCGTTGCCTCGATCGCCGCCGGCTCGCTGGCCGCGATCGACTTGCGTTTCCCGTTCTGGGTCGGCGGCGCGGGCATGACGGTCTGCCTCGTCGCGTGCCTCGTCATCGGTGGCGCGGCGATCCGTGGCCGGCTGGGCCGCGAACGCCAGCGGGCGCCGCTCGCCGTCCCGGGCTGACCGCCCGCCTCGCCGGCCGCGCACTGGGCCCGCGTCTCCTGCCGAACGCCAGCCTCGCCCGCTGCACGATGCGCCCGCGTCTCCTGCCGACCGCCAGCCTCGCCCGCTGCACCCTGCGCCCGCTACTCCTGGTAACGGAATCCCGACGAGTGAGCGTGGCCGCGGCCCGATTCCGACAGAACTGGGACTCGGGCACGCTCGTTCATCGCGGAATCGTTACCCACAGTTGCGCCGGGCCCGGCCGTAGTCGGTGCCGTGATGCAGATCTGGGTTGGAGTCCCCGCTCGCACGCTTGTCCGACCTCGAGTTCCGACAGAACGTCGCCGCGGCCGAGCGTGCGGGACCCGGTCCTGAGTCAGCCGTGAATGAGGGGTTGGACAGCGGGCTGGATGGGGGATTCGATCGGGGGTTGAAATGGGGGTTGAACGAGGGGTTGAAGAGAGATTTTGGGAAGGCCGCGGGGATGAGCGCGTTTGACCGATCGGAGGGTCATCCATAGAATGGGCGGTCGCGGGGTGGAGCAGCGGCAGCTCGTCGGGCTCATAACCCGAAGGTCAGGGGTTCGAATCCCCTCCCCGCAACCAACAGACCGCGACTGAAACCCGGCCGATGGGCCGGGTTTCGTGATTCCCGACCGCGGTGGGCCCGGGTCGCCTATTCCCGACCACCGGTGGGCAGGGCTTCACGACCGATCGTGACGTACGTGGTCGTCCGGCATGGACGTTTGCCGACTGTCCGCGCCTTGCACGCGGTCCACGCTCTCAGTGCATCGAACAACCTCAATACACAGCGATGCGAGAGAAGGGCAATAGACCGACATGACTGCACGAACCAGTGCTCGCCAGGCCGCATTCCTCCGGCCGGCCAACCTCGCCATCCTCCTGCTCGCCGTGGCCGCGATCGTCGTGGCGGCGATCGGCTTCGGCGGATTCGGGCGCGACAATAGCGGCGGCGCGCCACTGCCCACCGGCAGCCCCACCGCCTCGCCGTCGCCCAGCCCGTCGGTGAGCCCGTCGCCGGTCGTCACACCCACGCCGAAGCCGACGCGCGACCCGAACGCACCCCCGATCAAGGTCCGACTCACCGCCGGCGACGGCAGCACGTACGACCTCGACATCGTCGACTACAGCCAGCTCATCAAGGCGGCCGAGGGCGGCGTTCCCGGCGACGGCGCGTCAGTCGGATGGGGCGAGGTCAAGGTCGAGCAGCTCGACGCCCGCACCCTCCAGCTGACCTGGACGAACCTCTCAGGCAGCGGCCGCGGCTGGATGACGCTCGACGAGGCCGGGCAGCGGATCGTGATCGCTCAGCCCGAGTACTTCGGCGACTCGTACGCGTCCGACCGGGTGCTCGTCCTCGAGTTCGTCGAGGACGTCGAGGCCGACGACTTCGAGATCATCCTCATCACGAGCAACCACGCCGACAGCTAAGCCACGCCACTCGGGCCAGCGGCCCGACACCACGCAGTCCCACGAGGGGCACCGACTCGGTGCCCCTCGTTCGTTACCCCCGGATCCGTGCGTACTGGCGCTCGAAGTCCGGCTCGCGAAACTCGCCGATCTGGATCGACCGCAGGACCCCGTCCCGGTCGATGAAGAACGAGGTCGGCCGCGCGACGACGGACCACCCTCGCTTGATCGCCGCCTCAGGGTCGACCACCGTCGGCCACGACGCGCCGTACTCGGCGACAAAGGCGCGGGCGGGTTCCTCCGGGTCGTCGGTCAGGACCCCGACGATGGCGAGCCCGTCCGCCTCGTGCTCGGCGAGCTTGGCGATCATGAGCGGGAACTCCTCGCGGCACGGGATGCACGACGGCCCCCAGAAGTTGACGACGACCGGCCGGCCGCGCAGGTTCGCCAGATCGAGCGCGGCCCCGTCAAGCGTCGCGCCGGCCAGCGGTGGCACGGCCTGACCGACCCGCGGCCCGGTCCCTTCGGCGAGTCGCGCGATCACGAGCACGCCGGCGGTCGTCGCGAGGGCCAGGGCGAGGGCGAGCAGGATCGGTCGTCGGGGCGTGGCGGTGTCTCGGCTAGCGAACGATCAGCGCCCCGGTCATCGGCGGGATGGGGTGGATCGAGCAGATGAAGACGTATTCGCCGGCGGCGAGACTGTCGTATTCGTAGGTCGTCTCCTCGCCGCCGTCGATCGTCGGCGTATCGGCCAGGACGGCCCCATCGGCCGCGCGGATGTCGACGTCGTGCGTGACGCCCGCCGGATCGTCGTTCACGAGATCGATCGTGAACGGCGTGTCCGCCACGGCGCACAGCTCATGCACGTCGAAGGCGATGTCGACGGCGACGAGCTCGAACGCCGATCCGGGCTCCGCGCACGCCTCGGGCGCCCCACCGCCACCGCCCGGGGCCTCGCTCGCCGGCCGCGAGCTGAACAGCACCCCGGCATCGATGAGCAGCGCGACGGCCACGACGATCGTGAACGTGACGAGCAGCCGGCGCGGCCAGCCGGGCGACGGGATGTTCTCGAGGTGCCCGGATCGGTCTGCCTCCAGCGTCTTGACGTACTCGAGGCGCGCATCGCGCAGCCAGCCGAGCAGGGCGACGACGAAGAACAGCGCGCCGGCCGCGAGGAGCCAGCCGCCGAACACGAGCCCGGCCAGCAGAAGGGACGTCCCGAGCGCACCGAGCACCGGGCGGAACGACGGTCCAGGGACGTGGACGCCGGCGGGCGGTCCCGGATGGACGACCGCGGGCAGCGGCTCGGCATGGACGAGGTGATCGAAGTCCGCGAGGCCCTCGCGGCCCCAGTAGAGCAAACCGAGCACGAGCAGGACGACCCCGACCAACAGCCAGACGTCTCCGAACACGAGGCCCGCGAGCAGGGCGAACGTCCCGAACGCGCCGAGGAACGGTGCGATCGACGGCCCTGGCATATGCACACCGGCCGGGGCGACCGGGATCCGCCGGCGCGGCCCTCGACGGACCGGCCCCGCGTGGGCGAACCGCCACGCGGTCCACACGACATAGACCGCCACGAGCAGGAGCAGGGCGGCCGGGATGAGGCCGATGACGGCGCCCCAGTCCGGGATGACGAACCGGGCGGTCAGCTCGAGGATGGAGGTCCAGAGCGCGTCCATCGGTCGGTCGGCTCAGGCGCGGCCGGCGCGGATCACTCGCTCGGCGAGCCGGCGATGAGCACGTAGGCCATCAGCGCCATGGCGATGCCGAGCGCGGCGAGCATCGTCACCCCGGCGTAGTCGAGGTGCCAGCCGCCGAAGTAGGGGACCGCCCAGTAGATGACGGCGATCACGACGAACAGGACGCCGATCGCGAGGGCGTTGCGCGGGTGCCGCAGCGGATGCATCGCTTCCTCCCTAGCGCAGCCAGTAGAGCGTCGTGTACAGGCCGATCCAGACGACGTCGACGAAGTGCCAGTAGATCGAGGTCGCCTCGACCGCGTCGTGGTGGCGCGACGAGAACTGGCCGGCCATCCCCCGGTAGAGGATCACCGCGAGCATGATCACGCCGCCGAACACGTGGGCCCCGTGGAAGCCGGTCAGCGTGTAGTACGTCGTCCCATACGGTCCGGCCGCGACGGTCAGGCCCTCCGCGTAGAGCAGGCCGTAGTCGTAGACCTGGATGAGCAGGAAGACGATGCCGAGGATGAGCGTCAGGCCGATCGCCCGGATGAACCCGGCGCGGTCGTCGCGCCGGATCGCATTGACTCCGATCTGGCAGGTGACCGAGCTGATCACGAGCATGACGGTGGCCGGAAAGACGAGCGAGAACGGCTCCAGCGCGTGCTCGAACTCCGCCGGCGGCCACGGGGCGACCGCCGCCCGACTCGCGAAGTAGGCGGCGAACAGCCCGGCGAAGAACATCACCTCGGAGGTGATGAACAGGAGCATCCCGAGGATCGGGTTGCTGATCCCGCCGTGCGCATCGTGGGCGAGCCCGGCCACCGGGCTGTGCTCGGTCGTCGTCAGCGCATGACTGTCGGAGGTCACGGGCGTCGTCCTCGCTGTCGGTCGTGCCGGTTCAATGACCCGACCCTGCCCGGCCGTGGCGGAGGTCGAACACCGGCCGTTCCGAGCGGATCTCCGGGAGGTGATCGAAGTTGTACGGCGGGGGCGGCGACGAGGTCGCCCATTCGAGCGTGTTGCCCTCCCATGGGTCGTCGCCGGCCGGCTTGCCTGAGCGGAGCGACACGAACACGTTCCACAGGAACGGCAGGATGCTCGCCGCGATGAGGAACCCGCCGACCGTGGCGGCGAGGTTCAGCTCGTTCCAGCCGGCGTCGGACGCGTAGTCCGCGATGCGGCGTGGCATGCCGGACAGCCCGAGCGCGTGCATCGGGAAGAACGTCAGGTTGAAGCCGATGAACATGAGCACGAACTGCACCTTGCCGAGCCCCTCGCCGAGCATCCGGCCGGTCATCTTCGGGAACCAGTAGTAGACCCCGGCGAAGACCCCGAAGACCGATCCGCCGAACAGGACGTAGTGGAGGTGGGCGACGACCCAGTACGTGTCGTGCAGCGCGAAGTCGACCGGCACCGCCGCGCTGAACGCCCCGTTGATCCCGCCGATCAGAAACATCGACAGGAACCCGAGCGCGAACAGAAGCGGGGTCGAGAAGGTCAGCTTGCCGCGGAAGAGCGTGAAGATCCAGTTGAACATCTTCACCCCGGTCGGCACGGCGATGAGGAACGTCATGAGGCTGAAGAACGGCAGGTACACCGAGCCCGTCGTGAACATATGGTGGGCCCAGACCGAGAAGCCGAGTGCGCCGATGCCGGCCGTCGCGAACACGAACGCCTTGTAGCCGAACAGCGGCTTGCGCGAGAAGACGGGCAGGATCTCGCTGATCATGCCCATCGCCGGCAGGACCATGATGTACACCGCCGGGTGCGAGTAGAACCAGAACACGTTCTGCCAGAGCACCGCGTTACCGCCGTTGGCCGGGTCGAAGAAGCTGCCGCCGTAGTTCCGGTCGATGAACAGCATGACCAGCGCGCTCGTCAGGACCGGCGTGGCCATGAGCACGAGGACGCTCGTCACGAGCACCGTCCAGACGAGGATCGGCATCCGGAACAGGGTCATGCCCGGCGCGCGCATCTTGAAGATCGTGACGAGGAAGTTGATCGAGCCGAGGATCGAGCTCGTGCCGATCAGCAGGAGCCCGACGATCCACAGGTCCTGACCCGGGCCCACCGACCCGAGCGGCCGATCCTGGGCGAGCGGGCTGTACGACGTCCAGCCCGCGGCCGCCGCGCCGCCGGTCACGAAGCCGAGGAAGAGCAGGATCCCCGCCAGCGGCAGCATCCAGAACGACAGGGCATTGATCCGCGGGAAGGCCATGTCCGGCGCGCCGATCTGGAGCGGGACGACGTAGTTCCCGAAGCCGACGAGCATCGGGATGATGAACAGGAAGATCATCACCGTCCCGTGCATCGTGAACAGCTCGTTGTACAGGTTCTCGTCGGCCAGGTACTGCAGGCCGGGCTGGGCAAGCTCCGTGCGGACGCCGAGGGCGAGCAGGCCGCCGAGGAAGAAGAAGATGAACGAGTTGGCGACGTAGAGGATCCCGATCTTCTTGTGGTCCGTCGTCGTCAGCCACTCGTACAGGCCGCTCCGGTACCCGGAGGCGGCCGGCGTCAGTGCGGGCGCGGTCGTCGCCATCGGGCCTCCTAGTTGACCGTCAGCACGCCGGTCATCGACGGGACCGGGTGGATCGAGCAGATGAACGTGTACTCGCCGGCGTCGAGGGCACCGTAGACGTACGTCGTCGACGTGCCGCCGTCGATCTCGGTCGTGTTGGCGACGACGGTACCGTCGGCGAGGCGGATGTCGACGTCGTGGGTGATGCCCGCCACGTCCTGGTTGTCGAACTCGATCGCGAACGGCTCCCCGGCCGCAACCTCCAGTTCGAGCGTGTCGTACGTGATGTCCTTGGCGACGAGCTGGAGGGTGGTGCCGACGGGACCGCTCGGCGCGGGTGATGGGGTCTGCTGCGCCTCGACGAGCCACGCCTCGAAGTCAGCCTGCGTCATGGCGTGGACCTCGAAGGTCATCTTGCGATGGCCGAGCCCGCACAACTCCGCGCACTGGCCGCGCAGGACCTCACCGGCGAACGACTCCTCGATCGTCAATTCGAACACGCTCTCGCGGCCGTCGGGATCCGGGTTGACGTCGCGCTTGAACAGGAACGCCGGGACGTAGAACGCATGGATCACGTCGACCGAATGGACGCGGAATTGGACCGACCGGCCGACCGGCAGGGCGAGGATCCCGCCCTCGCCGTTGGCCACGGTCTGCTTCGCCACCGAGTTGCCGCCGGCGTCGAGGTAGTCGAACGTCCAGGCGAACTGGCTGCCGGTGACCCGGACGGTGACCTCCGGCTCCGCGCTCACGGCCTCGACGTTGTTGAGGGTCTGCCACGAGATGACGAAGAGGAACGCGACGATGAGCGTCGGCACCACCGTCCAGGCGATCTCGGCGAGGTTGTTGCCGTGCGTCTGGGGTGGCAGCTCGTCATCGCCCGGCTTGCGCCGGTAGCGGATGACGGTCCAGACGATGAGCCCTTCGACGACGAAGAAGATGACCGCGGCGATGACGAAGACGATCGTGTAGAGGTCGCGGATCTCGCGGCCCTGGGCCGTCGCCGCCTCGGGCGGGAAGAGCGCGCCGACCGAGCCGGTGACGACGGTGAGGATGAGGCCGATCGCGATCGAGGCAAGCAGCACCCACGCCCAGATGGAGCCGGGCGCGAACCTCGTTCGTGGGCTGCTCGACATCGGGTGTCCTCAGGCTGCGTCGTGGGCGATCGGGGGCCCGGGGACGCGGGCCGCCGCTACTGGCGCGCGATGCGGCCCGCTCGTGAGCGAACCGCGGCCCATGATACCCGAGCGCGACGGCCCTGCACGACGTCGCCGGGCACTCCGGCCCGTGTACGACGGGCCGATCGGCCCGGTGCGACGGAACGGGCGAGAATGGGCGCGTGCAATCGCGACCGAGCTTTCGTGCCGCCATCGTCGCGGGCGCCGTCGCGTCCCTTGCGACACCGGCCGTGGTGGTCGCCCACGGCGGCGTGCCGGCCGAGGGTCCGACGGCGGCCACGCTCCTCCTCGGGTGGTCGGTCGAGCCGCTCGTGGCGCTCCCGCTCGCAGGGCTCGCGCTCGCCTGGATGGCGCTCGTCCGGCGGGTGAACCGGGCGCACCCGACGAACGCGGTTCCTCGCCGCCGCTCGGCCGCCTTCCTTGGGGGGTTGGCGGCCATCGCGGTCGCCCTGCTGTCCGGGATCGGGCGGTACGACACCGTGCTCTTCTCGGTCCACATGATCCAGCACGTGCTCCTCGCGTTCGTTGCCGCGCCGCTCATCGTCCTGTCCGCGCCGATCACGCTCCTCCTTCGGGCGGCCAGCCCCGCGACGCGACGCCGCTGGATCCTGCCGGCGCTCCACTCCCGGCTCGTGCGCGCGCTTGCGTTCCCGGTCGTCGCCTGGCTCGCGTTCGCCGGTGTCATGTGGGCGACCCACTTTTCGCCGCTGTTCGATGCCGCCCTCGAGGATCCGCTGCTGCACGACCTCGAGCACGGCCTGTTCCTCGGCAGCGCGCTCCTGTTCTGGTGGCCGGCCCTCGGGCTCGATCCCACGCCATGGCGGATGGCCCCACCGGTCCGGGCGCTGTACGTGTTCCTCCAGATGCCACAGAACACGTTCCTCTCGGTGGCCCTGCTCGGTGCGCCGGCCGCGCTCTATCCGCACTACGCGACGCTGGCCCGGACGTGGGGTCCCGACCCGCTGCGCGACCAGCAGATCGCGGCCGGGATCATGTGGCTGGTCGGAGACGTGGCCTTCCTCGCCGCGGTCATCGGGCTCGTCTGGGTCTGGATGCGTGACGACACGCGCGACACCGTTCGGGCGGACCGGCGGGCGGACGCCGCGCGCGCCGCCATCCGCGAGCGAGAGGCCCGTCTGGCGGAACGGCTCAGTCGGGAAGAGGGGCGCTGAGCAGCTCGAGGAAGCGAGCCGGGTCGACGTTGCCGCCGCTCACCACCGCCACGACCGGACCGGTCGCATCGGCCACCCCGGCTTCAGCGGCACGGTAGCGAAGCGCCGCGATTGACAGTGCTCCGGACGGCTCCACGACGAGTCTCGACTCCTCCGCGGCGAGGCGCACGCCGGCCGCGATCTCGGCCTCGCTCACCGTCACGATCGCATCGAGCAGGGCCGACAAGTGGGCGAAGGTACGCTCGCCGAGCGACGTCGTCCGCGTGCCGTCGGCGATCGTCCGGCCGACCAGCTCCGACGCCCAGCGGACGATTCGGCCTCGCTCGAGCGATTCCCGCGCGTCGGCCGCGAGCTCCGGCTCGACGCCGATCAGCCGCGCGGTCGGCCGAAGCGCCCGCACCGCGGCCGCGACCCCGCTCGCGAGACCCCCGCCGCCGATCGGGATGAGTACCGCCGCGAGGTCGGGGATCGCCTCGGCGATCTCGAGCCCCACGGTGCCCTGCCCGGCAATGATCCGGTCGTCGTCGAACGGCGGGATGATCGTCAGGCCGCGTTGCGCGGCCGCCTCCTCTGCCACGCGCTGCCGTTCCTCGCTCGACGGCCCGACCGTGACGATCTCTGCGCCATCGGCCGCGACCCGCGCGCGCTTGATCGCCGGCGCGTCGTCCGGCATGACCACGACGGCAGGTGCCCCGAGGAGGCGCGCCGCCCGGGCGACGCCCTGCGCGTGGTTGCCCGACGAGTACGTGATGACGCCGCACGCCCGCGTTTCCGGGTCGAGCGCGGCGATCGCCGTGTACGCGCCGCGGAGCTTGAACGCACCGATCGGCTGGAGGCTCTCCGCCTTCAGCAGGTGGCGAGACTCCGGTCGGCCGAACGGCACGAGTGGAGTTCGGACGGTCACCCCGTCGAGCGTGACGGCCGCGGCGCGAATCGCGTCGAGGCCGACGAGTGCGGTCAAGCCCGGCCGCGCCCGATCTCGCGCTGGCAGTCGATGCAGTGGGCCGCCCAGGGCAGTGCCTCGAGTCGCTCCGGGGCGATCGGGCGGCCGCAGCGGAGACAGGTCCCGTACGTCCCTCCGTCCAGCCGTTCGAGCGCCTCGTCGACGAGTTCGAGCTGCTGCCGCGCCCGGTCGCGGAGCGCGAGGTCGCGCTGCTGCTCAAAGACCTGGCTCGCCGCGGCCGCCTGCGAGCCGTACGTCATCGGCCCGGGTGCCTGGATCGTCTCCTCGATCTCGACGAGCAGGCGTTCGCGCTCGGCAAGGAGCGCGCGGCGCATCTCGGAAGCGTCGTTGGCCGTCACTCCCGGATCGTACACGGCAGCGTGCTCCGCGACGCGCGTGCGGCCGACCGCACGGCGCATCCGTTATACTCCCCGGGAGTAACCACGCCGCCTTCAACCATCGAGAGGAGTACGTCCAATGGCGATGGCCACCGACCCGGTCTGCGGGATGCAGGTCGACACCGACACCTCGGATCTCAAGCTCGAGCACGACGGCACCACGTACTGGTTCTGCGGCCGCGGCTGCCTGCTCGAGTTCCGCGACGACCCCGAGAAGTACCTCGACCCGGCGTACGAGCCGTCGATGTGACCGGCGGGCGAGCGCCCGATCGACGCGAAGAGGCCGTTGTCAGCGGGACCGGATCGCTCCGCGCCTGAGAGTTGATTGGTGCTCTATCGCCCTCACAGCGACGATCCGGCGGTGCGCGACGTCCCGCGTCGCGCGATGAGCAAGAGGATGATGGCGGCGAGGAAGATACCGCTGAGAATCGCCGCTTCGATCATGTCATCGACCCATGGCACGCCCTTGCCGAAGCCGTCCTTCGCGAGCCACAACCAAGCCGCGCTCAGCAGCAGCCCGATAACACTGATCAGGAGTCCGATCCGGATCCCCGAACGGCCTCCTGCGAGCGCCGCTGCCGCCCCTATCCCCACGACTACCGCGGACGGCGCAGCAAGCGCGTTGGGTGACTCGAGGTACAGGGGCGTCACGATGATCACGATCACGCCCACCCCCAGCGCGGCGGCGGCCAGCAACGATGCGGGTCGACCCGCTCCAGTCATCCAGACTCCCGAATAGGGGCCGTTCGGCACCGCCGGACCGGCGATGGCAGCCGCGCGGCCACGGGCGATCCTGGTCCTCAAGCGTCGCACCACGCCATCGCGGCAGTCAAGAATCCAACGCATCACGCACCACGTCGCCTCGTGGATGATCGCCGACCGGATGACCAGGCCGGTGGTGTGTGCGGGTCTGCCGCACATACGCTCGATCGAGGCGGAGCTGGTAAGTCGCAGCTAAGCGGCGTTCGCTACGATCCTGGTCTCGCGGCACGAGATCGGCCGGGCACGCCTCGTCGGGGCCGGGCCGCGACATCGTCCGGTCGACCGGGAACGGCCGGGTGGAGGTCGACCGCATGCGCGCGTTCATTGCCCGGGCCCTGACGCGGGCGCGTCAGTGGCTGCCCGCCGCTGCCCTCGTCGCGACCGCTCTCGCGGAGGTCGCCGGCCGGCGTTGGTAGTGGCATCCGAGTCGGCCGCGACGTCGGTGTCACGACCGGGACCCGTGATTCAGGCACGCCCCGCCGTGGCGCCGGCATCGGAACTGAGTCGCTGAGCGACGTACACCGGGATCGCGGACAGCACGATGACGACGACGGCGATGACGTTGACCGTCGGCGACGGGTCGCGTGACAGGAGCTTGAGGATGTAGATCGGCAGCGTCTGATTCCCACCGGTCGTGAACGTCGTGACGATGACCTCGTCGAACGACAGGGCGAAGGCGAGCAGGCCGCCGGCGAGGAGCGCCGTCCGGATGACCGGGAACGTCACGTAGCGGAACGTCTGCCACGTGTCGGCGCCGAGGTCCATCGACGCCTCCTCGATCGACCGTGCCGTCCGCCTGAGTCGGGCGATGACGTTGTTGTAGACGATGACCACGCAGAACGTGGCGTGGCCGACGATGATCGTGAACAGCGACAGGTCGATGCCGAACGTTCGGAACGACGAGTTGAGCGCCATCCCGGTCACGATGCCCGGCAGGGCGATCGGCAGGATCACCACGAACGAGATCGTCTCGCGCCCGAAGAACCGGTAGCGCTGGACGGCGAACGAGGCGAGGCTGCCGAGCAGGAGGGCGATGCCCGTCGCGCCGAGGGCCGCCTGGAACGACGTGATGAGGGCGGCGCGCGCGTCCGGGTCGCCGAACGCCTGTTCCCACCAGCGCAGGCTGAGGCCACGGATCGGCCAGGCCAGCGCGCGTGACTCGCTGAACGCGTAGATCACGATGATGATGAGCGGCACGTAGATGAACGCAAGCCCCGCGATCGTCGCCGTGCGCAGCCCCAGCCGCGCCACGCGCGAGCCGGTCATCACAGCGACTCGAACGCGCCGAGGCGGCGCGCCACGATGAGGTACAGCACCATCACCACGACCGGAACCGTCGCGAACGCCGCCGCGAACGGCAGGTCGCCCGCAATTCCCACGTTGGACTGCACGACGTTGCCGATGAACTGGACGCTCGACAGCTGGTTCGGGGCGATGTAGTCGCCCATCGTGAGCGAGAAGGTGAAGATCGATCCGGCCACGACGGCCGGGAATGCGAGCGGGAGGACGACGCGCCGGAACGTCTGCCATGAGCGGGCCCCGAGGTCGCCGGACGCCTCGATGAGCGAGTTCGGGATCCGTTCGAGTCCGGCGAAGATCGGCAGGATCATGTACGGCAACCACAGATATGAGAACACGATCCACAGCCGGATCTCGCCGGCGGTCACGTCCGGCCCCTCAAGGCCGAGCGGTCGGAGGATTCCGTTGAGCGGCCCGTTGTCCTGGAGGATGATCCGCCAGGCGTAAACCTTGACGAGGTAGCTCGACCAGAGTGGCATGAGGATCGCCACGACGAGCCAGCCGCGCAGGCGCGGTCCGGCGACGCGCGCCATGTAGTAGGCGATCGGAAAGGCAATGAGCGCGTCGGTCACGGTCACCGCCGCGGCGATGCCGAGTGTCCGGATCGTGATCGTCCGGAAGACCTCGCCGGAGAGCAGCCGCTCGAAGTTGTGGAGCCCGGGTTCGAGCAGGATCGCCCCGGTGAACGCGTCGACCCGCCAGAACGAGTTGACGAGGAGGATCGCGAGCGAGCCGAGGTAGGCGACGACGAGCCAGCCGATCGGCGCCGTGAGGAGCAGGCCCAGCTGGAGCCGCGGCCGGCGGTACAGCGCGCTCGCGGTCCGCCGGACGAGGCCCGCGCCGCCGGGTGGTGTCGCCGAGGCGGTCGTCATCGAGCCTGGTCGTTCATCGTGGACGCTCCGGGAACGGATGCTCCCCGGAGGCCCGGCGGGCCTCCGGGGAGCGCTGATCGCCGGGTGGCCGGGATCAGCCCTTGATCTCGGTCCAGGCGGCGTTCCACTCGGCGAAGTCCTTGCACACCGCGCCGCGCGAGTCGCCGCACTCCTTTTGCGGGGTCGCCCAGAAGTAGACCTTCGAGAAGTAGTCCTCGTCGGTCGCGTGGAACGTCTCGCAGTGGCCGGGGCTCAGCTTCTCGGCCTCGTCGCAGCCGGCCTGCGAGACCGGTGCCTCTCCGAAGTACACCGTCGCTGCCGCGTTGGCGGCCGGCGAGATGATGTAGTTCATCCAGGCGTACATGCAGTTCGGGTTCTTGGCCTTCGACGAGATCATCCACGTGTCGGACCAGCCCGTGGCGCCCTCCTTCGGGAGGGTCACCTCGACCGGCACGGACTCGCCGTCGAGGACGTTCTTGATGACCTGCCACGTCGTGCCGACGACGCTGTCGCCCGAGGTGAACGCCGCAATCTCGTCGGTGTACAGCGACCAGTACTTGCCGATGATCGTGCGCTGCTGCTTGAGCAGGTCGACCGCGGCCGTGAACTGGGCATCGTCGAGCTCGTACGGGTTCGTGATGTTGAGCTCCGGCTTGGTCGCCATGAGGTAGACGGCCGCGTCGGCGATGTAGATGGGCGCGTCGTACGCGGTGACCTTGCCCTTGTACATCGAATCCGGGTCGAACACGACGGACCAGCTGTCCGGCGCCGGATCGACGATGTCGGTCCGCCACATGAGCAGGTTGGCGCCGCGACCGTGGGGTACACCGTAGGCCACGCCGTTGACCGTGTTGTGGGGCTTGTTCTTGAGGCCCTCGAACACGTTGGCGTAGTTCGGGATGAGGTCGAGATTGACCGCGGCGACATCGCCGCCCGCGATGAGACGGTTCGACGCGTCGCCGGACGCGGACACGCCGTCGTAGTTGCCGGTCTTCATGAGCGTGACCATCTCGTCCGAGGTGTTGCCGAGGGTCGCGTTGACCTGGCACCCGGTGTCCGCCTCGAACGGCGCGACCCAGTCCTCCTCGACGTAGCCGGCCCACGCGACGAGGTTCAGCGCACCCTCGGTGTCGCCGAGCTCGCCGGGCACGCTCGGCGCCGGCGATCCGGTCGCCCCGCCGCCGGTACAGGCCGCCACGAACAGCGCCAGGGACGCGATCGCGGCGGCAGCCTTTCGTTTCCGCATGCTCCGTATCTCCTCCACCATGTTTCGTGCCGGGAACGCCCGGCTCGTGCTAGCGACCCCCGCCGTCGGTGACGGGGAGATTGTGCTGTCGCTTCCAGACCAGGCGGACAGCCCTGCCCTGTGCGGCGAGCGCCTCCATCGAGGACGTCGCCAGGTTCTGCTGGGTGACGACCAGCTCACCCCCCACGTCGAGCGCGACGATATACCGCGTGTCGGGGCCGAGATAGACGACTTCGCGGATGGTCCCGGCAGCGGACGTCTCGTCCGGCCCGACCGACCCGCCGGGGTCGGCAAGGCGGATCTTCTCCGGCCGAACGGTGAACGTGCCCG
The DNA here is from genome assembly GCA_035720425.1 of Candidatus Limnocylindrales bacterium. Taxonomy (GTDB): domain Bacteria; phylum Chloroflexota; class Limnocylindria; order Limnocylindrales; family CSP1-4; genus DASTOB01. The sequence goes on along the minus strand of DASTOB010000136.1, from coordinate 2,589 downwards.
ATTCCCCGACGACCTGCCGGGCAGCCTCTCCGGTGAGCAGGTTCGAAGTGCCGACGAAGCCGGCCACGAACGACGTCGCCGGCTGCTCGTAGACGTCCGCGGGCGTCCCGACCTGCTCGATACGGCCCTCATTGAACACGGCGATCCGGTCGCTCATCGTGAGCGCCTCTTCCTGGTCGTGGGTCACGTAGATGAACGTGATTCCGACCTGCTGCTGGATCGCCTTGAGCTCGATCTGCATCTCCTGGCGGAGCTTGAGGTCGAGGGCGCCGAGCGGCTCGTCGAGCAGGAGCACGCGCGGCCGGTTGACGAGCGCGCGCGCCAGGGCGACCCGCTGGCGCTGGCCGCCCGACAGCTGGGACGGGCGACGTCGCTCGAAGCCGTCGAGACGGACCATCCGCAGCGCGTCGGCGACGCGGCGGTCGCGTTCGTCGCGGCTCACCTTGCGGACCATGAGCCCATAGCCCACGTTGTCGCCGACCGACATGTGCGGGAAGAGCGCGTAATCCTGGAACACCGTGTTCACGTCGCGCTCGAACGGCGGCCGATGACTCACGTCCTCGCCGTGTAGCAGGACACGTCCGGCCGTCGGCAGCTCGAAGCCGGCGATCATGCGCAGGGTCGTGGTCTTGCCGCTGCCGGATGGGCCGAGCATCGAGAAGAACTCGCCGTCGCGGACGTCGAGATCGATGCCGGCGACCGCGCGAACGTCGCCGTACAGCTTGACGACCCCCTCGAGCCGGACGGCCGATTCGGACGATGCGGGCCTGCGCGCCGGACGCTGGTCGGATCCGACCGTCACCGCGGGCGGAACGCTCGACGTCGCCAATGACACCTCGTGGGTGGGGCTCCGCGGGGAATGGCCCCGTGGGCGGGATGGCGGGCACTGTGCGGCGGCGCCTCGGGCGATGTCAAGACGGCAACCGGGCCGTCCCGCCACGAGCACCTATGCTTCACGGCCGTGAAGCGTGTTCGGTCGGCCTTCGTTCTCCGACTCCTGGTGACGCTCGCGATGGGCGCGTCCGCCTGCTCCTCGACCCCGGCTGCGACGCCGCCGATCAGCCCCGGCACGCCGGCCTCGCCCCGCGAGGTGAACATCATTGCCCGCGACTATACGTTCGCGCCGCCGGTCGTCGACCTGTCGCCCGGCGAGACGGTCCTCCTCCACGTGATCAACGGTGGCCTCGTCGTCCACGAGGCGATCATCGGCGACGCCGCCGTCCAGAACGCGTGGGAAGCGGCGGAGGCCGCTGCCGCAGATCCGCCTCCGGGTCCCACCCCGGCCGTCTCGGTCCCGCCGGACGTGACCGGCCTGCGCGTCGTCGTCGAATCCGGGCAGCGGGCCGACGTGACGTGGACCGTTCCGGCCGATGCGGCCGGGGACTGGTTCGTCGGCTGCCACATCCCCGGCCACTGGGAGCTCGGGATGGTCGTTCCCGTCCGCTTCGTCGGCCCCGACGGCCGTCCGCTCGGCGACGGATGAAAGGAGGCGGCCCGGCGCGTCCCGGTGGTACGCTTCGGGTCCGTCCCGCCCTCGATCGATGAACGCCAGCGGAGGAGTCGAGTCGTATGGCCTATGTGATCGCCGAGCCGTGCATCGACGTGCTCGACGTCTCGTGCGTGTCCGTCTGTCCGGTGGATTGCATCCACTACGACGAGGGCACGGACCGCAAGCTGTTCATCGACCCGAACGAGTGCATCGACTGCGGAGCATGTGAGCCGGAGTGTCCGGTCAACGCCATCTTCCCGGAGGAGTCGCTCCCCGCGGAGTGGGCGCAGTACACGCAGATCGACGCGACCTGGTTCACGGACAAGGCCGCCGCCCGGGCGGCCGTCGACGAGCTCAAGCCCTCGGCTTGATGGCAACCTCAGGCGGATGGCTCGCAGGAGCGTCGCCTCCGCCTTCGGTGAGCGAGCGACCATCCAGCCACTGAGGGTGTCAATTCCGACACGCGGCGACCTGACCAGCGGCGCTGCGAGCGACTGACCCCGCGTGCCCTATCGCGCGTCGTTCGACTGCCTGTGGTGCGGGCGTTCGCACACGACCCGTGGCCTCGACGATCTCGAGGGTTGGGCCCAGCTCTGTCCGGACTGCCTCGGCAAGGCCGGCGATAACGAGTTCCTCCGCTTCCGGCTGCACCGTGCCCTGTCGGAGCGCGCGCGAGCGGCCGACTCACCCGACGACGAGGACGACTGGCTGCTGCGGCGCGGTCGATACGTACGTGGTCCGATCCACGACACGGCATGGGCCACGGAGCTCGACGCCGCCGGGCGCTGGCTCGACGGCCTCCCGATCGGTGGCCGGATCGTCGAGCTCCGGGCCGGGACGGGCTGGTGGTCGCCGCTCCTCGCCGGGCGCGGCGAGCTGAGCGCCTTCGACGCGCGGCCGGCGTTCCTCGATCGGGCGCGCGAGCGACTCGTCGCCCACGGCCTGCGCGCCCACCTCCACGTTCGGGCCGCGACCGACGCGCCGGAGGGTCCGCCCGCCGACGCCGTCCTGGCCGCCTTCCTCGTCGGCGGCGCCGCACCCGCCGATCGGGCGGAGCTCGTGGCGGCGGCCCGACGCTGGCTCGCACCCGGCGGCCTGCT
>DASTOB010000135.1:0-4197 GCA_035720425.1 Candidatus Limnocylindrales bacterium | reverse complement strand
CCGGCCGCCGGCCGATCCGCCTCGCCCGCTTCCCGACCGACGGCCACAACCTGTTGCGCTATCGGCCACGCGAGGTCGCAGCGGCGGTCCTCGCGCTACGATCCGCGCCGTGAAAGCCGTCTACAGCCCCGCCCACCTCGGCCACGACCCCGTCGTCGAGACGTACATGGGCGAGGCCGTCCCCGCCAACGAGGTCGCCGCGCGGGCGGAGCGTATCCGGACGACCCTCGACGCGGACGGAGGTTTCGAGATCACGGCACCGACCGAGCACGGCAGCGATCCCATCCTCGCCGTTCACGACCCGGGACTCGTCCGGTTCCTCGACGCGGCATGGGCGGAGCACCGTCGCCAGGCGATCGCCCGCAGCTACCTCACCGCGGACACGTACCCGACGTTCCGGATGTTCGAGGGCATGAGCGCCGACGCGGTCGCCGGGATCGGCGAGCCGGAGGCGGTCGGCGGGCGCGCCGGCTGGTGGGGCCTCGACACCGCGAACCCGATCCTGCCGGGCACGGCTGTCGCCGCCCGGTCGGCCGTCGACGTCGCGCTCACGACGGTCGACCTCGTGCTCGGTGGAGAGCGCGCCGCCTACGGACTGTGCCGGCCCCCCGGTCACCACGCGGCGCGCTCGATGGCCGGCGGCTACTGCTTCTACAACAACGCCGCGATTGCCGCCGAGGCGATCACCCGCGCCACCGGCGAGCCGGTCGCGATCCTCGACGTCGACTTCCACCACGGCAACGGGACGCAGCAGATCTTCTGGCGCCGCGGCGACGTCCTGTACGTGTCCCTCCACGCCGACCCGGACCGCAAGTATCCGTACTTCCTCGGGCGTACGGGCGAACGCGGCGAGGGCGAGGGCACCGGTGCGAACCTCAACCTGCCGCTCCCGGCCGGCACGGATGACGCCGCGTACCTCGAGGCCCTCGATCGCGGGCTGCAGGCCATCGGGGACTTCGGCGGTTCGGTCATCGTCGTCTCGCTCGGCTTCGACACGTACGCCCTCGACCCGATCGGCGACTTCGCGCTGACGACGCCGGTCTACCACGAGGTCGGCCGTCGCGTGGCGGCGCTCGGGCGCCGGCTCGTGATCCTCCAGGAGGGCGGCTACCACCGGCCGAGCCTCGGCGAGAACGCGCGCGCGTGGCTGCGCGGCGCCGGAGGGCGGCCGTACGACCCCCTGCCGGCCGCCGGGTTCGCCGCGGGCGGATCGGCCGTCTGACCCCGCCGAACCGGCCGACCGGCATTCCGGCGTACCATCGTCCGACGATGACCAGAGCGAACCCCCGGATCGAGCTTCCCGAGCACGTCCGCCAGCTCGTCGCCGAGATCGAGACGGAGATCGGCGAGAGCTCGGACCACGAGGCGGTGATCGAGGGGGCGACCGGGCGGCACGACGGCGCGAACGGCAAGGTCGAGGCCGCCGTTCGCCAGATCCTCACCGAGATCGGCGAGGATCCCGATCGCCCGGGGCTCGTCGGCACGCCGGAGCGGGTCCACCGCATGTACACGGAGTTGACCGCCGGCTACCACGTCGACCCGGAACGGCTCGTCAACCGGGCGATCTTCGACGTCGACTACTCGGAGATGGTCGTCGTCAAGGACATCCCGTTCTACTCGCTGTGCGAGCACCACCTGCTGCCGTTCTTCGGCACCGCCGGGGTCGCGTACATCCCGCGCGGACGGGTGATCGGCCTGTCGAAGATCCCGCGGATCGTCGAGATGTATGCCAGGCGGCTCCAGGTCCAGGAGCGGCTGACCCAGCAGATCGCGGACTTCCTCCAGGATCGGCTCGCACCGCAGGGCGTCGGCGTGGTCATCGAGGCGACCCATCTCTGCGCGGTCATGCGCGGCGTCCGCAAGCCCGGAACGGTCATGACCACGTCGGCCGTGCTCGGGATCTTCCGCTCGCGCGACAAGACGCGGGCGGAGTTCTTCGCCCACCTCGACCGACCGGCCCCCGGCGCATAGGCCGCTCGTGGACCTCGGCCTCGGCGGTCGCGTCGTGCTCGTGACCGGGGGTGGCGGTGGTGCCGGACCGACGATTGCGGCGGCGTTCGCGGCCGAGGGGGCGGCCATGGCCATCCACTACCGCGCGTCCGCCGGACGGGCGGAGGAGGCGGCCGACGCGATCCGATCCTCCGGCGGGCGGGCGATCGCCGTCCGGGCGGACCTCGATGCGACGGCCGACATCGAGGCGATGATCGCGACGATTGAACGCGAGCTCGGGCCGATCGGCGTGCTCGTCAACGCGACCTCCGCGTACCGCGCTGAGCCGTTCACCGAGATCTCGGACGACGCGTGGGCATCGGTCGTCGACGACCTGCTCGGGGCGACGTTCCGCGTCTCGCGCGCGGTCGTGCCCGGGATGGAGGCGGGCGGGTTCGGGCGGATCGTCAACGTCTCGGCGCGCTCCGGGCTCGCGGGCGTGGCTCGCTCCGCCCATTACGCGGCGGCCAAGGCGGGGATCGTCGGGCTCACCGCGTCGCTCGCGAAGGAGCTGGGGCCGAAGGGGATTCTCGTCAACGCAATCGCCCCGACGCAGATCCTCACGTTCCGCGACGGGGTCCCGTCACTCCCCGACGAGCGGCGCGAGAGCCTGGAGCGATCGATCCCGCTCCGGCGTGTCGCGACGCCGGAGGACCTCGCCGGGCTCGTCGTCTGGCTCGGCTCGGCGGCGAACACGTACGTGACCGGCGAAACGATCTCGCTCACCGGCGGCGCCCAGACCTGACGCGCGACGCGTCGCCGCGCGTGCGCCGACCCGTACAATCGCCGCCATGACCGACCGCCCGATCAAGGTGCTCATCGCGAAGCCCGGCCTCGACGGCCACGACCGCGGCGCGAAGGTGCTCGCCCGCGGCCTCCGCGACGAGGGCTTCGAGGTCGTCTACACGGGACTGCGCCAGACGCCGGAGATGGTCGTCAGCGCCGCCCTCCAGGAGGACGTCGACGTCGTCGGCCTGTCGATCCTGTCCGGCGCGCACAACACGCTCCTGCCCAAGATCACCCGGCTGCTCCGCGAGGCGGGGCTCGACGACGTGCTCGTGACGGCAGGCGGGATCATCCCGGACGACGACGTGCCGGCTCTCCGCGAGGCCGGCGTGGCCGCGGTCTTCGGCCCGGGCACGACCATCGGCGAGGTCGCCGAGTTCCTCCGGGCGAACGCGCGACCGCGGCACTAGGGTGGGGGAGCCGGCGCGGCAGGCTTCGGCCGACCCCGCGGCGCGTGCCGCCGAGCTGGCCGACGCGGCCCTCGCCGGCGACCGGCGCGCACTCGCCCGGCTGCTCACCGCGGTCGAAAACCGCGGCGCGGTCGCGGAGACCGCCCTCCGGCGTCTCTATCCGCTGGCCGGTCGGGCGCACCTCGTCGGGATCACCGGGCCGCCGGGCGCCGGCAAGTCGACCCTCGTCGCCGCGCTGATCGGCGAGCTCCGGCGGGTCGGCCGGTCCGTCGCCGTCGTGGCGGTCGACCCGTCGTCGCCGATCACCGGCGGCGCGCTGCTCGGCGACCGTGTCCGGATGCAGGCCTATGCGGGTGATCGCGACGTGTTCATTCGGTCGATGGCGGCGCGCGGCCACGCCGGGGGCCTCGCCTCGACGTCTGGCGCCGCGGCCGCGGTGCTCGACGCGGCGGGATTCGACCTCGTCCTCCTCGAAACGGTCGGCACGGGCCAGAGCGAGGTCGAGGTCGCCGCGGCGGCCGACACGACGGTGGTCCTCGAGGCGCCCGAGATGGGCGACGAGGTCCAGGCGATCAAGGCCGGCCTGCTCGAGGTGGCCGACATCGTCGTCGTCAACAAGGGCGACAAGCCGGGCGCCCAGCGGACCGCCGCGCAGCTGCGCGCGATGCTCGTCGCGGTGCCGCGGGCGGGGGCTCGGGGGGCGGCCGATGACGGGGGCGGCCCGCGACCGAAGCAACCGGAGGTGCTCGTCACGACGGCGTCGACCGGTGACGGCGTGCCGGACCTCCTGGCCGCCCTCGACCGACACCGGGACGCCGCCGGAGGCGATCGCGAGCGGGCCCGGCTCGCCCGAGCCGAAGCCCTCGTCCGGGCGATCCTCGCCGATCGGCTGCGCACGCTGCTCGACGATCCGGCGCGCGAGGCGGCGACCGCGGAGGCGATCGCTCGCGTCGCCGACCACAGCCTCGACCCGTACGCGGCGGCCGATCGGTTGCTCGCCACGCTCGGCATC
>DASTOB010000134.1:0-5338 GCA_035720425.1 Candidatus Limnocylindrales bacterium | reverse complement strand
CGTCTGCCCAGAGTGCGCCGAGCCGCTGCCGTACGGACGGCTTGCCTGCCCGTCGTGCGGAGCGCTCCTCGCCTCGGTCGGCGGGACCTCTCGGCGGGTTGAGCCAGGGCCGATGGACGGGATGGCCGAAGAGCCGCTCCTGATTCCGGACGAGCCGCCGATGCTCGCACCCGACGCGGCAGACGAGCCCTCCGCACCCGACGCGGCCGACGCGGCCGACGCGCCCTTCGTGCCCGACGCGGCCGACGCGCCCGATGAGGGTGCGCAGGCCGACGAACCGGTGCCGCCGTCTGCCGAGCGCGAGGTGGCGACCCTGGCCGCGCCGCCGGAGTCCGCGCCGGCGTGGCGGGAACCCGGCGCCATTCCCTCGCTGTTGCGCGAGTGGCCGCTCCCGAGCGAGCCGGAGGCCGACGAGGCCGCCGCGGCCACTCGCGCGGAGCCTGAGCCCGTTGCGCAGACTGCAACGGCAGATGCGGCGCCGGCCCCAGAGGAGGAGCCGTACCAGCCGGCGGGCGCGTATCTGCCCCCGTCGGCCGTCTTCCTGCCCGACGCATCGGTCGCCCCGGCATCGGTCGCCTCCGCATCGGCCGCCCTGACGTCCCCCTCGGCAGATCCGAAGGCCAAACCGCGCCGACCGGGCGATGCCCCGCTGCTCGCCGACCTGCCCCTCGACGCGCCGGACGACCTTCCCGGCTGGCTCGTGGCGGGCGGCGCGATCGCCGGCACGATCGGGTTCTTCCTGCCCTGGGCGCATCGAGTCATCGGCGCGTCCGGGGAGGGGTACCTCAGCTCGTGGGGCTTCGGCGCGCTCATGAACGTGCCGATCTTCATCGCCGTGTTCGTGACGCTCGCCCTGGCCGTCATGCCGAACCGCGTTCCGGTCTGGCTTCGGACGGGCGTCCTGCCGCTGGCGACGGGCGGCCTGCTGCTCGGCACCGTCTGGCCGTACGTCCTCTACGGGCCGCTCAACGGGCGGCTCGGTTCCGTGATCGAGGCGTTCGCCGGCCTGCTCCTCGTGGTCGGGGGCCTGCTCGCGGTGCGAGCCTCCCGTCACGCGGGCACGCCACCGTCCGTCTAGCTCGCAATCGCCCCCTGATACACTGCCCGGACTGCCGGGACCGGATTCGGGTCCGACACCGGGGGACGCCACGGAGGCATCGCGCCGGCCAATGCCGAGAGAGATCATCGACGGGATCACCGACGCGATCGGCGGGATCTTCGACAACCCCGTCATCCAACTCGGGATCCAGGCCGCGGCGGTCTACATCGTCATCCTCTGGTTCGCGGCCGCCTATTGGGCGTACCGCGACATGCAGCTGCGGACGGACAACCCGATCCTGCCGTACCTCGCGGCGGCGTTCATCATCATCTTCACGCCCGTGTTCTTTCCGTTCGCGGTGTTCACCTACCGGGTGATCCGCCCGCAGGAGAAGATCGGCGAGGTCTACGAACGGACCCTCGCGGAAGAGGCCCTGCTGGCCGAGGTCGAGGCGATCAAGACCTGCCCCACGTGCACCCGGCGCGTCCACGACGAGTGGATCATCTGCCCGACCTGCCGGACCCGACTCAACCGGGTCTGCCCGAACTGCAGCCGCCTCGTGGGCCTCGACTGGTCGCTCTGCGCGTGGTGCGGCAAGGACTTCGAGCGGCGCGAGATCGCGGCGATCGAGGCATTGCCGGCGCACGAGGAGACGAGCCGGATCGCCGCCGGCGCGGAGCGGGCCCGCGCGGCCCTCCGGGCGGCCGCGCCGCGGACGATGTCGCGGCCGACGTCGCCGCGTTCGGCAACGCCGCGATCGTCGGCGACGCAGGATCCGCTGCCGGAGCGTTGACCGACCCTTCCGGCCCGTCCGACCCGTCCGGATCGGCACCATCGGGGTCGCCGCCGGCGTCGCCCCCGCCGGTTCCGTCGCCGCTGGTTCCGCCCCCGACCTCCGCGGGGCGGATCGGTGCGCGGTACTTCACGATCGAGGGACGGGCGGCCCCCGCGCTGTTCGTGCTCGGCTGGCTTGGGTCCGTGGTCGGTCTCGGTATGACCGCGATCGGGTTCGCCGCTGGGGCGACCGGTGCGGCGCTCGTCGTGCTCGCGGTCGGGCTGATCGTGCTGTCGATCGGGCTCGTCTCGGCGGCCGGGTCGCAGGCGATCGAGCGGCGGGCGGCTGGTTTCCATGCCTATGCCGGGCCCTCGCCCTTACTCGTGTTCGCCGCCTCGATCCCGGTCGTCTATCTCCTCCTGCTCGCGGTCGGGACGCCGCTTGCCGCGCTCGGCCTGGAGCCGGCCCGTCCGGTCGTGGAGCTGCTCCTCGTCGCGATCCAGGTGCTCGTCTACGCGGGTTTGGTCGCGCTCCTCGTGGTGGGGACGGGAGCCCTGTCGTGGCGCGAGATGGGGTGGGGAGCCGGGGCGCGCGCCGCGGTGGCGGATCTCGCCTGGGGCGCGGTGTTCGCGGGGCCGGTCATCGGCGTGACGATCGTCGTGTCCGGGGTACTCGTTGTGCTCTTTCAGGTCGTGCCGGAGAGTCCGCTGCCACCGACCGGAGATGCCAGTGGGCTTCTCCTGCATCTCGTCGCCGGCGCGATCCTGGCACCGATCGGCGAGGAGGTGCTGTTCCGCGGCGTCGCCGTGACGGCGTGGACTCGGACGTTCGGGGCGCAGGGCGCGATCGTGCGGTCGGCGATCTTCTTCGCCCTCGTCCACGTGCTTCTGCTCGGCGGGAGTTCCGTCGGCGAGGCGGCCGGGCTGGCGGTCGTCGGGTTCGCCAGCCGGCTGCCGGTCGCCCTCGTGCTCGCCTGGGTCTACCTGCGCCGGCGGTCGATCTATGCAGCGATCGGGCTGCACAGCGCGTTCAACGCGGTGTTGCTGATCGTGTCGGAGCTCGGGGCCGGGGCCATTGAGGGTGCCGGCTGAGGGGTACAGCTACCGCTGAACCCGGATCCCGTCCCGTTCACCCGTCTCACGGCTGATCGCGACGCATCGGGCCCCGAACCCGTCCCGTTCACCCGTCCCACGGCTGATCGCGACACGCCGAGCTCCAATTCGGTCCAGTTCACCCGTCCCACGGCTGATCGCGACACGCCGAGCTCCAATTCGGTCCAGTTCACCCGCCCCACGGCTGACCGCGACGCATCAAACCCCGAGCCCGTCCCGTTCACCCGCCCCACGGGTGAAGCACCGCACGCCAGCGCATCCAGCGCCCCAAAGCCCTCGAGCCCAACCAAACGCCCCGTGAAGGCGCCGCGAAGTCCCGAATGAGTGCGCGGTGAGCGCCCCTCGCTAGGCTGCGTCGCGTTCCCGGGTTCGGATGGCGGGAGAAATCGGCGGGCTTCCGTCGTCCGGGCCCGGGGACTCCGCCCCACCGCCACGACGCCCTCGCGCGAGCAGGAGCAACCCGTGCCTGACCCTCAACCCGTGCCCGACCCTCAACCCGATCCGCACCGACCCGGTCGACCGATCCGCGAGCTGCCGCTCGCCGAGCGTCCCCGTGAGCGCCTCGCCCTGCGCGGGGCCGGCGGGCTCGCCACGTCGGAGCTCGTCGCGATCATCTGGGGCACGGGCGGTCGGGGTCGGTCGGCGGTGGAGATCGCCGAGGAGGCGCTCGCCCGTCACGAGGGCCTCACCGGCCTCGCCCGCGCGACCGACGTTGAACTCGAGGCGATCCCGGGCGTGGGAGTCGTGCGGGCGGCGCAGCTGTCGGCCGCGTTCGAGCTGGGCCGGCGCCTGCTCGCCGACTGGCCGGCCGGGCGCTGGACCGTTCGATCGCCGCGCGACGTCGCCGAGCGGCTCGTCCTTCAGATGGGCCGGCTCGAGCGCGAGGAGCTCAGGGTCGTGATCCTCAACACGAAGAACACCGTGCTCCGGGTCGCAACGGTCTACCAGGGCAACGTGGCCTCGTCGCTCGTCCGCGTCGGCGAGCTCTTCCGCGATGCGGTTCGCCTCAACGCGAGCGGCATCATCATGGTTCACAACCACCCGAGCGGTGACCCGACGCCGAGCCCGGACGACCTCCACCTGACGGCCGAGGCGCTCGCCGCCGGGCGCCTCCTCGACATCGGCCTGCTCGACCACCTCGTCGTCGGCCACGACGCGTGGGTGTCCCTGCGCGATCGCGGCGTCGCCTTCGACCGGCCGGAGCAGCGCGCCGGCTGACCGGCCCCGGCTGACGCGCCCCGGCGCGCCGCGCTCCGGCGCGCCGCGCTCCGCCGGGCCCGCGGTCGCTGCGTCCCTCAGTACCCCTTGTCGAGCGCCGCGCGGGCGACCTTGACGGCGATGCTCCCGCCCGGGACGAGCAGGCCCACCGTGTCCGCACCGATGTCGAACAGCGCGTCGCGGGTCACCATCCGGGTGAGCTTGGGCATGAGCGCCTCACCCGCCTTGAGCTGGCCGGTGATCGCGTCGAGCTCGAGGACACCCCGCCGGTCCTTCGTCGTCCAGTGGAACTCGAACGCCCAGATCGGCCGGTAGTAGAGGTCCGTCCGCTCGAGGGCGATCGACTCCTCGTCGACCCGATCCGCCTGGACGGGCTTCAGCATCTCCGACAGGAGCTGGCGGATGACGAACGACGCCCGATGCTCCGGCGGCAGGACGACCGTCTCGTTCGCCGTCAGCGTCATCGGATCGTCCACCTCCGTCCGGGGACCCGTGATGATCGCCGGTCCGTCGGCCACCGGGGCGCCACTCACGCCGTCGACGTGGACCTCGTGGAAGAGCTCCTCGCGGCAGTGCTCGAGCGTCGGGATCGTGAACGCGCGCGCGGTACGTCCCGAATCGGCCACCTCGAACCTCGTTCCGAGCACGGTCACCTCGCGGACCTCGGACCCGCTCGCCGGCACGACGTAGTCGCGGCTCCGCTCGTAAACGTACTTCGCCCGGCAGGCGACGTGCCAGAACGGCTCGAGCCGGCGCTGGCTGGCGAGCAGGGCGATGTCGTCCGCCTTCGGTCGCTGGAGCAGCGCGCCGAGGCCGCCTCCGAAGGCGTTGGTCCGCCGATCCATCGCTCGCTGCCGGACTTCCTCGAACGACAGCCGATCGTCGAGCGCAAAGATCCGCTGGTCGGCCAGCTCGATGTCCATCGCCCCGCTCCTCGCCGCAGAATCGCCTCGTCAACCGCATCATCGTCCACCAGCGCACGGCTGCGCCCCCCCGATTCGCTACGATCTGCGCGATGCCCACCGTGTCCGCGAACGGCCTCGAGATCGGCTACGAGGTCGCGGGAGCCGGACCGCCGGCGATCCTGCTCCACGGGGCGGCGTCGAGCGGGCGGGACGACTTCGGCGCCCAGTTGCCGTCGATGCGCAAGGCGTTCCGGACGTTCCTGCCGGACGCGCGCGGCCATGGCCGGAC
>DASTOB010000133.1:0-7713 GCA_035720425.1 Candidatus Limnocylindrales bacterium | reverse complement strand
GTCGGCGCAGGCGGAGCAGCCGGCGACGAGCTCGTCGGCCGCCGTGCGGGCGGCACCGTCGAGCTCGTCCGACGCCCAGGCGGCGACGAGCAGGAGGTCGTGCCGCTCGTGGGTCGCGGCGAGCGGGCCGATCGGCGGGCTGGGCTGGTTGGCGCCGCCGGGCGTGGCGAGCGGTCCGATGGGCGGGGTTCGCCGATGGTCAGCCACGGAAGAGCTCCATCCGGTCCTCGAGGAGACTGCGCAGGGCGAGTCGGCCGCGATGGATGCGTGACTTGACCGTCCCGAGCGAGACGCCGGTCATGTCGGCGATCTCGGCGTAGTCGTAACCCTCGACGTCGAACAGGACGATCGCCGTCCGCTGGTCGGGCGTGATCGCGGCCAGCGCGGTGTTCAGCGCGCCGGTGCGCTCGACGGTGAGTGCGGTCGAGATCGGGTCGGCATCGGCACCCGCGGGCGGCTGCCAGCTCTCGTCGTCGAGCTCCGGGTACGGCTGCACGGGGCGGCGCTTCTTCGCGCGCTGCGCGTCCATCGCCGCGTTGACGGCGATGCGACTGAGCCAGCTCCGGACGCTGCCGCCGCGGAACCCGCCCATGTTCCGGTAGGCGGAGAAGAACGCTTCCTGGACGGCGTCGGACGCCTGGTCCCGGTCCGGCACCATCCGGACCACGAGCGCATAGAGGTGGTCCTGGTAGCAGGCGACGAGATCGTTGAAGGCGTCGAGGTCGCCTCCCTTGGCGCGCTCGAGCAGGATGAGGTCGCGGCGCTGGACGGGGTCGTCGGAGACCGTCGTCGAGCGAAGGTCCTCCACGGTCTGGGGGTCCCTCCGGACGGCGATTCGCAGGCTGGCGGAGTCTAGCATCGCTCCGGTCCGAGACGCCGACGATCGCCCCGCGGTTCCGTGGCGTGCGGGGGCCCGCGCGGGTTGCGCGCCAGTCAGAGAAGGCTTGGAAATCGGCGCTCGGTCGCCGCTGCGCTCCGACAGCGTGTTCGGCCCCGGCGTTCCGTGCGCGCATGGCCGCGAGGGAGGGCGCTGCAGTTAGAGAAGGCGTATTCGACGATGTTCGTTCGCCCGTACGCCCCGGCGAACCGTCCGAACGCCACTTCGCACGGTCAAACAGCCCTCCTGTGACTTCGGTGGCCGATAACCGCCGGAGCCGACGCCGACAGCCGGCGGTTCGCTCCACCCGGACCAGCGGATCCGCCTACTCTGCATCGCGGAGCGCGACGCAGAACGGACCGCGCCACCGCACAACGCGGGCCGAACGCCCACGAAGGGATCCGTCGGCGAACCGGGTACGATCACGGTGCGCCCTCGGCCGAAGTGGCGGAACTGGCAGACGCGACGGTCTCAAACACCGTTGGGGGCAACCCCGTCCGGGTTCAAATCCCGGCTTCGGCACCAGCCTGAGACCGCGCTCGGTTCACGGCTGCCGCCATCCGTAATCGGTGACGGGGCGGACCGCGTCGCGGGCTATGCTCTGCGCGAGCGTCGCTCCCGAAGGCGGCCGTCGCCGACGGAGGCGCCGCGCGCTGGAGGTGCGGAGATGGCCGCCGCGTGGACGTGTCCGAGCTGCGGACGAGAGAACGACGATTACCGGTTCACGTGCTCGGCGTGCGGGACCGTGCGGGGAGCGACGACGTCCGCAGAGGACCCCGCCGCGACGCTCGCCTCGACGCCGCGTCCGCCGGCTCAGCACTCGCCGACCTCCCTGGAACGGACCATCGAGAGCGGGCTCCGCGCCTACCTCGCCGACCCGGCAGCGCTCGAGTACGCGACCTTCTCCGTCGCCGGCAGCGAGCACGTGTACGTTCAGTTCGTCCTGTCGGGCGGTGCCCTCGTCGGGGAAACCGTCGCCGAGCGATTCCTGCCCATGGACGAGCGGCGCCGCGTCGACGCGGAGGCCCTTGAGCGCCTTGGATTTCGGCGCGACTTCGGCGGCAACTACGCGCAGACGTGGCCGTGGCCGATCGACGTGCCGGTCGTTGCGGCCACCGCGGCCGATGCGCTCCGCACCTACCGGATCCCCGACGACGCTCGACTCGTCGTCGCCCATGCCGGCGGATCGGCCGCGTTGTCCGAGGCTCCACCGGCCGGTGCGCTCGAAGCCCCGGAGCCCGCAAAGCGGTCGCTGCTCAGGCAGTTCGGGCCACAGGTGGCCATCGGTGGGATCGTGCTCCTCGTCACCGCGATCGGTGCCTGGTACTTCAACGCCGGGCGCTCGGCGAGCGGCGAGATCGCCAAGTCCGGCGACCTGCCCGCGAGCGAGCTGCGGGTAGGCGACTGCTTCGACCTCAAGGATCCGACGGCCGAGGACGTCGACGACGTCACGGCCGTCGTGTGCGCCGACGAACACGAGTTCGAGGTCTTCTTCGTGGGGTCGCTCGCGGCGGGCGACTTCCCGGGCGAGGAGGCCTTCTCGATCTTCGTCGAGGACGACTGCGTACCGGCGTTCCACGCCTATGTCGGCATGCCCTACCTCGACTCGGAACTCGACATCTTCTACTTCATCCCCACCCCCGAGACGTGGGTCGAGGGGGATCGGTCCGTCCAGTGCGCGCTCTATCACCCGCTGATCAGCCGGCTCACCGGCACGCTCAAGGGCTCGCAGCGCTGAGCGCGTGTCGGCTGGGCGACAGGGCGCACGTTCCGCGCGGCATACGACGGACCGCGCGCGAAGCCGCACACTGATTGGCGAGAAGGGTCCCGCACGCGACATCGTTCCCCCGGCGGTGAAGTTCTGCGGGCCCTTCTCGGCCTTGTCCCGGGTCATATCGGCCCGAGCCTCGTCTTCGGCCCGAGCCTCGTCTTCGGCCTGCGTGCCGCCCCGCGGTTAGACTCGACGTCGATATGCCGACGGCGACACAGAGCCTTCAACGGCGGTACGCACCGGCCAGCCACTGCTTCGGCTGCGGCCCGGCGAACGAGCACGGTCTGCGAATCGAGAGCCGCGAGGACGGCGAGACGCTCGTCGCGGACTGGATGCCGTCGGCGCCGCACGAGGCATTCGACGGCTTCGTGAACGGCGGGGTCCTCGGTACCCTGCTCGACTGCCACTCGAACTGGACGGCGGCGATCCACCTCATGCGCGCCCGCGGCGCCGACCATCCGCCGAGCTGCGTCACGTCCGACTATGCCGTGCGCTTCGTGCGCCCAACCCCGTCCGACCAGCCGCTCCACCTCCGAGCACGGGTCATCGACGCGTCCGACGATCGCGCGACCGTCGAGGCGGAGATCTCGTCGGACGGCCGACCGACGGCGCTCTGTCGCGGCACGTTCGTCGCAGTTCGGCCCGGGCACCCCGCCCACGGGCGCTGGTAGGCCGATGCTCCTCCGTCGCTTCCTTCGGCCGAACCGCGACGACGATGCCGCCTGGCAATCGGTCGAGGAGCTGGCACCCGAGGCCGTCACCGGTGAGACGGCAACGGTGCGCCGGATCGTCGCCCGCCTCGAGGCGCTCGCGCCCGGCCAGGCCCACTACCTTGCCGCGTTCGCGTACGTGCTGAGCCGCGCGGCGCACGCCGATCTGCACGTGAGCCCCGAGGAGACGGCGCTCATGGAGCGGTTCATGATCGAGCACGGCGGCATCGACGCCGCCCAGGCCGTCCTCGTGGTCGAGATGGCCCACCTCCAGGCGCGCCTCCACGGCGCGACGGAGGACTACCTCGTCACGCGCGAGTTCGCCCGGATCGCCACGGAGGAGCAGAAGCTCGCCGTCCTGCGCTGCTGCTTCGCGATCGCCGCGGAGTCGGGATCGATCTCGGCCGAGGAGGCAGCGGTCGTGAATCAGATCGCCCGCGAGATCGGCGTCGATCGGCCCGCGCTCAACGCGGTTCGCGAGGAGTTCGTCGAGCGCATGTCTGCGATCCAGCAGTTGCGCCGGCTCCAGGGTGACGCGGGCCGCGGCGGCTGACGCCGGCGATCAGCTCAGCTGAAGGTCGGCGATGCCGTCGCCGAGGCGGCGTCGCACCTCGGATTGGAGCTCCGGGTCGTAGGCGATGCCGCGGCGGAGTTCCATCTCGCCGCCGCCGGGACCGGGCACGTGGATGACCACGCGCGTGGAGCCCGGTCGGTCGCGGAGCAGCTGCCGAAACGCCTCCATCGCGCTCACGATCCGCTCCGACGCGGCAGCGGAGAAGCGCACGTGGAGGACGGCTCCGGCGGCCGCGTCGACGGGGACGGTGGGAGCCAGCGCCGCGTCGACCGCCCGCATGCGCGCCTCGTCCGGCAAGGCGGGCTCATCGGTGGGATCGTCGTGTGCGGCGGCAATGCCGGGCGGCTCGTCGTAGGTCGGTCGCGGGTCGGCCGGACGGATCGGCGGCAGCGCCGCGGCCCCATCGGCCGCAACCGACGTTCGCAGCGGTGACACCGTCGGGATCGACGCCAGTGGAGCGGCGGCCACGCCCGCCGCGACGGGAGTCGCCGACGTCACGCCGGGGCCGACGGGGACCGGAGCGCGCCTGACGCCACCCCCGCCATCGCCACCGTATCCGCCGCGGTCACCCCCGCGCTCGCCGGAGCCGTTGCCATTGACGGGCGTGCGCCGTCGCATCGCTCCACGCTCGCCAGCCGCGACGTCTCGGGCAAACGCCTCGGGCCCGCGGACGACGGCCTCGTCCCACGGCACCACGAGATCGGCCAGCACCGACACCTCCTCGCCGCGGTGATCGACACGTCCGGCCACGAGGAGGATCGCCCCCTCCGTCCACGTCGGCGCCGTCTGCTCGTAGAGCTTCGGGAAGACGATCACCTCGACCGGGCCCTGGACGTCCTCGAGGGTCACGACGGCCATCGTCGCGCGCGCCTTGGTGATGACGATCCGGCTGCCGGTCACGATCCCGGCCACGACGATCCGCTGGCCGTCGAGGGACTCGTCGCGCAGGTCGCCGCTGTAGGCCGTCACGAACTGACCGACCTGTTCGGCGACCTCGCCCATCGGGTGCTCCGAGAGATACAGGCCCAGGAGCTCCTTCTCCCAGCGCAGGCGCTCGCGCACGGGAACCTCCGTCGCGAGCGGGAGCGGCTTCTCGAGGGCGACGGACTCGTCGGCGCCGATGTCGAACAGCGACGTCTGCCCGGTGACCCGATCGCGCTGGGTCGCCTGGGCGGCGGCGACGGCGTCGTCGAGGCCGGCCAGGATCTGCGCCGGGTGCCCGAACGTATTGAGCGCACCAACGCGTACGAGGGACTCGAGGACCTTCCGGTTCGCCAGGCGAAGGTCGATCCGCGAGCAGAAGTCCGCCAGCGACCGGAACGAGCCGCCTTCCTGGCGGGCGGCGATGATCGACTCGATCGCGCCCTGCCCCACGTTCTTGACCGCCAGCAGGCCGAACCGGATCGCGTCGCCCTCGACGGTGAACTCGACGTCGGAACGAAGGACGTCCGGCGGCCGGACCTCGATCCCCATCCGGCGGCACTCCGCGATGGCGGCGGCGACCTTCTCCTCGTTCGAGCGGAATGCCGTCAGCACGCTCGTCATGTACTCGACCGTGTAGTTGGCCTTGAGGTACGCGGTCTGGTAGGCGATGAGCCCGTAGCACGTCGCGTGGGCCTTGTTGAAGCCGTAGCGCTCGAACGGCTGGAAGGCCGCGAAGACCTGGTCGATGACGTGGGCCGGGACGCCGCGTTCCGCGGCCTGGGTGACGAACTGCTCGCGCATCGAGCGCAGGACCGACGACTTCTTCTTGCGGATCGCGTAGCCGAGGGTGTCCGCCTCCGGGCCGGTGAACCCGCCGAGGGCCATCGCCGCGGACATGATGTCTTCCTGGTAGACGAAGATCCCGTAGGTCTTCTCGAGGTACGGCTCGAGCAGGGGGTGGAGGTAGGTGACCGCCTCCTGGCCGTGCTTGCGCCGGATGTAGGCCGGGATGTTGTCCATCGGTCCCGGGCGGTAGAGGGCGACCATCGCGGCGAGATCGTAGACGGACGTCGGCCGAAGCTCGCGGATGTAGCGGCGCATGCCCGCGGACTCGAGCTGGAAGATGCCGGTCGTCTCGCCCGACGCGAGCAGCTCGAACGTCGTCGGGTCGTCGAGCGGGATCGTGTCGAGGTCGATGTCGATCCCCCGGTTGGCCTTCACGAGATCGACCGCGTGGCGAAGGATCGTGAGGTTGGACAGGCCGAGGAAGTCGAACTTAAGCAGGCCGAGCGCCTCGATCGCGTGCATCTCGTACTGGGTCATGAGCGCTTCGGAGTTCGTCGCCTTCTGGAGCGGCATGAGCTCCGTCAGCGGCTCGCGGCTGATGACGACGCCGGCGGCGTGGGTCGACGCGTTGCGGGCGACACCCTCGAGCTGCCGGGCGAAGTCGATGACCCGCTTGACCGACGGGTCGCCGTCGTACTGCTCGCGCAGCGGTGGGGCGATTTCGAGCGCCTCGTCGAGCCGGATCCCGAGCTGGTTCGGCACGGCCTTGGCGATCCGATCGACCTCGCCGTACGAGTGGCCGAGGACGCGACCGACGTCGCGGATCGCGGCCCGGGCGAGCATCGTGCCGAAGGTGATGATCTGGGCGACGTGGTCGGAGCCGTACTTGCGGGTGACGTAGGCGATCACCTCGTCGCGCCGGCCGTCCTCGAAGTCGACGTCGATGTCCGGCATCGTCACGCGGTCCGGATTGAGGAACCGCTCGAACGGCAGCTGGTAGTGGATCGGGTCGACCGGCGTGATTCCCAGCGTGTACGTGACGATCGACCCCGGCGCGCTGCCGCGGCAGGTGGTCTGGATGCCCTGCTCGCGGGCGAAGCGGATGAAGTCGGCCACGATGAGGAAGTAGCCGGCGTAGCCCATCGAGATGATCACCCCGAGCTCGTAGTCGAGGCGGGCCTGGAGCTCCGGCGTCACCGACCCGTAGCGTCGCTCGAGCCCTCGCTGGCACTCCGCGCGGAGCCACGACTCGGTCGTCTCGCCGTCGGGCACCGGGAAGTGCGGGATCCGGAGCTGGCCGAGCGGCAGATCGAGGTCGCACATCTCCGCGATGCGGCGCGAGTTGAGGATCGCCTCGCGCTGGTCCGGGAAGAGGGCGGCCATGTCGGCCGCGGACTTGAGCCAGAAGTCGTCGGTCTCGAACTTGAGCCGTCCCGGGGTATCGAGGTTGTTGCCCGTCCCGACGCACAGCAGCACGTCGTGGGCCTCGCTCTGCCCGCGATGGACGTAGTGAAGGTCGTTCGTCACGACGAGCGGCAGGCCGATCTCCGGCCCGAGCCGGAGGAGTTGCTCGTTGAGCCGCCGCTGCTCGGCCAGGCCGTGGTCCTGGAGCTCGAGGAAGAAGTTGCCCGGTCCCAGGATGTCGCCGTACTCGCTGGCCAGCCGGCGGGCCGCGTCCCAGTCATCGACCTCGAGGGCACGGGCGACTTCGCCGTTGAGGCACGCGCTGAGGCCGATCAGGCCCTCGCTGTACCGGGCGAGGTGCTCGCGGTCGATCCGCGGCTTGTAGTAATACCCGTCGAGGTGCGCGTCGGTCACGAGCCGGCACAGGTTCCGATACCCGACGAGGTCCCGCGCCAGGAGGATCAGGTGGAACGGCTGGGCGTCGGCCTTGCCCTCCTTGTCCGCCATCGATCGGCGGGCCACGTAGGTCTCGACGCCGATGATCGGCTTGATCCCCCGGGTGGTCGCCGCCTGGTAGAACGCGACCGCCCCGTAGAGCGCCCCGTGATCGGTCAGGGCGAGCGAGTCGAAGCCCTGCTGGGCCGCGGCGTCGACGAGGTCGGTGATC
>DASTOB010000132.1:0-46399 GCA_035720425.1 Candidatus Limnocylindrales bacterium | reverse complement strand
CGGCAGCGCCCTCGCCGCGCCGGCCGCGTGCGACGCCGAGAGCCGCTACTACTGCGTTCGGATCGTCGAGGACGTGGCCGATCCGAACGCCCGGACCCTCGTCCTCGACGGGCTCTCCCACGCCCACGTCAACCTGGCCGATCCGACGGTCCTGCGCTTCGGCTACATCCGGCGCTTCGCCGACGTCGCCGCGATCGCGCTTCCGGCGCGGCCGACAACGCCCGCGACCCCGCCGGGCGTCCTTCACGTCGGCGGCGGCGGCTTCTCGTTCCCGCGCTACCTCGAGGCGACGCTGCCCGACGTTCGCCAGACCGTGCTCGAGCTCGATCCGGCCGTCGTCGCGATCAACCGCGAACGGCTCGGGTTCGCCCCGTCGGATCGGCTGCGGGTCGTGACCGGCGACGCCCGGCTGTCGATCGTCGACGAACCGTCCCGCGCGTACGACCTCGTCGTCGGCGACGCGTTCGGCGGCCTCGCCGTGCCCTGGCACCTCACGACGTCGGAGTTCCTCGCCGAGGTCCGCCGCGTCCTCCGGCCCGGCGGGACGTACGTCATGAACGTGATCGACTACGCGCCGCTCGGCTTCCTCCGCGCGGAGGTCGCCACCGCGCGCGCCGTGTTCGGCGAGGTGGTCGTGCTCGGCCACCCGCGCGAGCTCGACGGCGTCGGCGGCGGGAACTTCGTCGTCGTCGCCTCGGACCGACCGATCGATGCCGAGGCGCTCCGGGTTCGGATCGACGGTCTCGACGATCCTGACGACGTCGGGATCCTCGCCGGGGCCGGCGCGCTCGACGCGTGGCTTGGCGATGCCGCCGTCCTGACCGACGACTTCGCGCCGGTCGACCAGCTCCTCGGCCGATAGGCCCGGGCGGTCGGGAGGGGAAGCCCGCCTACCGCCGGACGAGGCCGCGAATGACGAGCACCGCGCCGAGGGCGACGATGAGCCCGGGCAGGATGAGGTCACCGAAGCGCGGATCGGCCAGCTGGCTGCCGCCGATGACCGTGAGGATCACCCCGACCCACGTCTGCCAGCCCACGCCGGCACCGCTCGCCGCGCGGACCGCCGCGATGAACAGGAAGGCGATCCCGAGGCTCAGCGTGCCGAGTCCCTGCCCGCGCACGATGTCGAGGCCCTCGAGCACGCCCGGCGCCGCGAGGGCGGACACGATCGCCCCGGCGTAGAGCGAGCCGATCGCCCGGCGATCGATCGCCCAGCGCGCGAGAAGGACGATCCCGAGGGCGAGGAAGAACGTCGCCCCGGCGAGGTGGAACCCGGGCAGCAGGCGTTCGAGCAGGAGCAGCCCGCCGAACACGAGCAGGAACAGGCCCAGCCACGGAACCCCCGGTCGCGGCTCCGAGTCGGACGACCACGACCAGCCGTAGACGCGGACGCCCCTCGGTTCGTCGTTCATTGCACTGGCATCGTAGCGGGCCGGCCCTCGCCGCGCGGCTCGTCATCGTCCTCGACGTGGCTGAATCCGAGGCGGTCGACGAACCGGCCGAGGAACCCGGGCGCCCACCAGTTCCAGCGCCCCATCAACCGCATCGCGGCGGGCACGAGCAGGACCCGGATGATCGTCGCGTCGATGAACACCGCAATCGCCATGCCGACGCCGATCGACTTGATCGTGATCACCTCGGCGAGCGCGAACGCGGCGAACACGCTGATCATGATCGCGGCGGCGCCGGTGATGATCCCGGCGGTCTTCGCCAGCCCCTCGGCGACCGAGGCCGTGTTGTCCCCGGTCCGCCGCCAGGCCTCCTGGATGCGCGACAGGAGGAGGACCTCGTAGTCCATCGACAGGCCGAACAGGACGCAGAACATGATGATCGGGTTGCCGGCGACGGTGTACCCGAGCGGCTCGAACGCGAGCAGCCCGGACAGGTTGCCCTCCTGGAAGATCCACACGAGGGCGCCGAAGCTGGCCGAGATCGACAGGAGGGTCATGATCACCGCCTTGGCCGGCAGGATGACCGAGCCGAACAGGAGGAACAGGATCGCGCCCGAGGCGACGAGCGGGATCCCGACCCCGATCGGGGCGCGCTCGCCCATCGAGGCGAGGAAGTCGTGGCCCAGGGCGGCCGAACCGCCGACCTCGGTCGTGATCCCATCGCCGGGATCGAGCGCCCGGACGACCGGGATCAGGTCCGTCGCCACGGGCTGCGCGGAGTCGAACGGGCTGATTGCGTCGATCCGGACGGTGGACCCGCGGATGTAGGCGGCCTCGAGCCGGGACAGCGCGTCGGCCAGGGGCGGCGGAAGCTGGTCGCGCGGCGCGGACCACAGCTGGGCGACCGCCTCCGGCGTCATGACCTGCCCGGTCGCCGGGTCGGTCAGCGAGAACGGACTCTCGACCCGGTCGATGCCGTCGATGTCTCCAAGCGCCGCCGCGTAGCGCGCCAGGGCGAGGGCGTTGTCGGCCGACGTGGGCGATCCCTCGACGTCGGCGAGCACGACGATCGGCGTCGTCTCGCCGGCCGGGAACTCCGTCTGGAGCGCGACGTACGCGTCGCGGCTCTCGAGGCCGGGCGGGTAGATCTCGGCACCGGGGACACCCTGCTCGAGGCGGAGGAACGGGGTGCCGGCCGCGAGGAGGATCGCGAGGGTCGGGACGAGGACGAGGACCGGCCGGCGCATGACCGCCCGGGCCACCGCTTCCCACCACGAGCCGCGCGGGCTCCCGGCCACCGCCGCACCGGCGCGAGCGGGGCGGAGGCGCCGGAACAGGCCCTGCAGGCTCAGGGCATTGACCCGATGGCCGAGCATCCCGAGGACCGCTGGCAGGAAGGTGAGCGCGTAGACGACCGACGAGAAGACGACGATCGACCCGGCCAGGCCGATCGAGCGGAGGGCCGGCGCCTCGAACGCGAGCAGGCCGGACAGCCCGATGGCGACGGCAAGGCCGCTGAACGCGACCGCCTTGCCGCTCGTCGCGATCGCCCGCTCCACCGCATCGCCGACGGGGCGTCCGCGGCCGAGCTCCTCGCGGAAGCGGCTGACGATGAACAGCGAATAGTCGATCGCGAGCGCGAGCCCGAGCATCGTCGCGATGTTGAGCACGAAGATGCTCATCTCGACCTGCTGGGCGACGATCGCGATGATCGCGAGCGACGAGGGGATCGCCAGGCCGGCCACGAGGAGCGGCATACCGGCCGCGACGAGCGAGGCGAAGACGAGGATGAGGATGAACGCGGCGATCGGCAGCGAGACGGTCTCGGCGCGCTGGAGATCCGCCTCCGACTGCTCCGCCGAGTCGAGCGTTACCGGGCCGTAGCCGGTCAGCTGATAGGTCAGGCCGGCCGGCGGGTGGATCCGTTCGCGGATCGGCTCGACCGCCTCGACGGACTCCTCGTTCGTGAGGTCGAGCTGGATCACCACGTACGTGGCGGTCGCGTCGTCGCTGATGAACCGCTCGTCGCGCGTCTCCGCGAAGCCCACGAGCCCGGTGACCAGGTCGTCGGACGCGACCTCCTCGAGGGCGCTCGCGACCGCCGCCTGGTACTCCGGCGACGTCGCGGGGCCGAGCTCGTCGGACCGGAAGACAACGATGATGCTGCTCCGCCCGGCGTCGAACTCGGTCGCCAGGCGGTCGGCCACGCGGGACGACTCCGACGAGTTGTCGAGCCAGCCGCCGGAGCTGAGCTGGGCGGACGCGCCCGCGGCGAGGGGCAGGGCGGCGAGGCCGAGGACGAGGGAGAGGAGCGCGACCGGGCGTCGGAAGCGGTAGACGAACGCTCCCCAGCGCGAGAAGACCATCGGGCAGTTCCTTCCGGGACGGGTGGCACGCGGGTCGGTGACGACGCGGACGAGAATAGAGAATGACTATTCGCTATGTCAACCCCCGAACGATTGCGGTCTCGGGCGTGCTGCGGTACCGTTCCGAGAGCAGTCATTCGGTTTGAGGTGTTTCGAATGCCGAAGGTTTCGGCCGCTCACGAACGGGAAGTCCGTGATCGGATCGTGTCCGCGGCGATCCGCGTGTTCGGCGACAAGGGGTATCGCGGCGCGACCATGGCGGACGTCGTCCGCGAGAGCGGCTTGTCCGTCGGTGCGATCTACACGTACTTCTCCGGCAAGGACGAGCTGTTCCTCGAGAGCTGCGCGTTCATCTCGGACCGCGGCCTCGGCGAACTCGCCACCCGGCTGGCCGGTGAGACGTCGACCGCCGAGCGCCTGGCGACCGCGGTCGACTTCTTCTTCGAGTCGGTCGACACGTATGCCGGCGTGCCCGGCCAGGTCGCGCTCGTGTCGGCCTGGGCGGAGGCGAACGAGGAGCCGGGCGTTCGGGCGATGCTCGTCCGCCGGCGCGAGCAGCTCGTCGGCGTCGGCCAGGTCCTCATCCGCGAGGGGATCGCCCGCGGCGAGCTGCCGGCGTGGATCGACGTCGACGCCCTGGCCCGCGCCTACACGGCCCTGCTCGACGGGCTCGTCCTCCAGCGGATCGAGGCCGGCGAGGCGTTCCGGCGCGAGGACGGCATCCGCCGCGCCCGGATCGTGCTCGAGCTGCTCCTCGCCGCGGCCGCGTCGCCTCGCCCAGCGTTGCCGCCGAGCTCCGCGTAGCCCGCTGCATCGCGCTCCGCCCCGCGGCGTACACTCCGCGCCGATGCCCCACGTCCAGACCGTCCTCGGCCCGATTGACCCGGCCGACCTCGGCTTCACGCTTCCGCACGAGCACACGGCCATCGCCCTCTGGCACATCCCCGGGCGCTGGGACTACTGGGAGCTCACCCGCGACCGGCCGGTCATCGAGGCGGAGCTCGCCCGGTTCCGGGACGCCGGTGGCCGGTCGCTCGTCGACCTGACCCTGCCCGGCGTCGGCCGCGATCCGGGCTGGCTGGCGGCCCTCGCCGCGGCGACGGGCCTCCACCTCGTCATGGGTGCCGGCTGGTATCGCGAGGCCTACTACCCCGCGGAGGCGCTCATCGACCGTCGCTCGGTCGACGACCTCGCCGACGAGCTCGTGCGCGAGGCGACCGACGGCGTTGCCGATACCGGCGTGCGGCCCGGCATCCTCGGCGAGATCGGCACCGACAAGGCGTGGCTGTCCGCCCGCGAGGAGCGCGTCCATCGGGCCGTCGCGCGGGCCGCCCGCCGAACCGGCCTCGCGATCACGACCCACGCCGTCATGAGCGACGTCGGGCTCGCCCAGCTCCGCGTGTTCGAGGAGGAGGGCGCGGACCCGACCCGGGTCGTCATCGGCCATGCTGACTCGTACCCCGTGCTCGACCACTACCTCGAGATCGTGGGGCGCGGCGCCTCGGTCGAATTCGACTTCCTCGGCATGTCGTTCACGCCGCAGGAGCGGCACGGCGAGGGCCGGATCGTCGAGTTGCTGTGCGAGCTGCTCGCGCGCGGTCACGTCGAGCGGGTACTCCTGTCGCAGGACGTGTGCCACAACGCCCAGCTCAACCGCTACGAGGGCAACGGCTACACGTACCTCCACGAGACGTTCCTGCCCCGCCTTCGGGCGGCCGGCGTGGCCGACGCCGAGATCCACACGATCACCGTCGCCAATCCCCGCCGCCTGCTCACGATCGGGTAACGGCCCGGCCGGCCGCGGCGGCGAGGCGGAGCCGGTGTCAGAACAGGGTCAGGTACTGGTCGACCTCCCACCGACCGACCGTGTTGTGGTAGCGGACCCACTCCGAGCGCTTGACCCGGAGGAACTCCGCCGCGAGCTCCGGCCCCAGGGCCCCCTGGACCACCTCGTCCGCCTCGAACTCGTCGAGCGCCTCGGCGAGGCTCTGCGGAATGAACCGGAGACCCTCGCGGCGAGCCTCCTCGAGCGGGGTCTCGTACATGTTCCGGCCGACCTGCGGCTCGCCCGGATCGAGCCGGCGCTCGATGCCGTCGAGGCCGGCGGCGATGAACCCGGCGATCCCGAGGTACGGGTTCACTGCGCCGGACACGACCCGGCACTCGAACCGACCGGGCTCCGGCGTCCGGAACATCTGGGTCCGGTTGTTGTCGCCGTACGTGATGAACGCCGGCGTCCACGTGAAGCCGGAACGCGCACCGGTCAGGTACGACCCCACGGACAATCGCTTGTAGCAGTTCACCGTCGGCGCGATGAGCGCGCTGAGCGCCCGCGCGTGGGCGAGCAGGCCGCCGAGGAAGTGGTAGGCGAGCTGCGACTGGCCGAGACCGCGCGGATCGGCGTCGTCGAGGAAGGCGTTCGAGCCGTCGCCGTTCCACAGTGAGAAGTGGAAGTGGCTGCCGTTGCCGGTCAGGTTGCTGAACGGCTTGGGCATGTGGGTCGCGATCGCCCCGTACCGCTGGGCGACCTGGTTCGTCATCATCTTGAAGAACGTGTAGCGGTCCGCCGTCGTGAGCGCGTCGGCGTACTTCCAGTTCAGCTCGAACTGGGCGGTCGCGTCCTCGTGATCGGAGGCGTACGGGCCCCAGCCGAGGCCCTCCATGTACTCGACCAGCGTGCGCAGGTAGCCGAGCGAGGCGGCCAGGCTCTTGAAGTCGTAGCACGGCTTCTCGAGCGTGTCGAACCCCGACGGGTCGAACGGGGCGATCGAGCCGTCCGGGGCGCGCGTGACGAGCATGTGCTCCGCCTCCACGCCGACGGCCATCGAGTAGCCCGCCGCGGCGAGCCGGTCGATCTGGCGGCGAAGGGCCGTGCGCGAGCAGTACGGCCACGGCGCGCCGTCGACCTCGATGTCGCAGGCGAAGCGGGCGATGCCCTGCTCCCACGGCACCGGCGTGTACGTCCCGAGGTCCGGCATGCCGATCAGGTCGTGGCTGTGCGGGCCCTGCCCCATGCCGACCGTGGCCGCGCCGGCGAATCCGGCGCTGCCCCCGAGGAACTGGTCGAACGCGCTGGCGGGCACACCCTTGCAGCGTGGCGTGCCGTGGATGTCGACCCACTGGGCGAGCAGGTACGTCACGCCCTCGTCGCGGATCCGCGCGGCCACGTCCTCCGCGGCGGGGCGTCCCTGGACGGTGCCAGCCATCTCGACCCTCCCTTCCCGGCGATCGCGGGTGCGACCGCCGCCTGTGCGCTCCCTCCTAGTGTGATACCGCAGCGGCCGCCCGTTCGCCGATCAGCGACCCGGTCGCGAACCGCTCGATCGTGAACGGCGCGAGCACGTCCGGTGTCCGGCCGGTGGCGATCAGCTCCGCCACGCGCCGGCCGGCTACCGGCCCTGCCTTGAAGCCGTACGTTCCCCAGCCCACGTCGAGGACGAAGCCGGGCACGTCCGGGACCGGCCCGATGATCGGGCTGTAGTCCGGCGTCATGTCACAGATCCCGGCCCATTGGCGGAGGACCCGGACACCGGCCACCGACGGCAGGAGCTCGAGGATATGGGCCGCGCTGCTCTCCATGAACCCGAGCGTCGAGCGGTTGCTGTACGACGCGTAGGGGTCGATCTCCGAGCCGATCACGAGCTCGCCGCGATCCGTCTGCGACACGTAGACGTGGAGCGTGGCGGACACGAGGACGGGGCCGAGGAACGGCTTGAGCGGCTCGGTCACGAGCGCCTGGAGCGGATGGGTGACGATCGGCAGCCGGACATCGACCATGGCGGCGATCGTCGACGCCCAGCCGGCCGTCGCGTTGACCACCGTGCCGGTCGCGATGTCGCCCTTCGACGTGCGGACGCCGGTGATCCGGCCGCCCGCGCCGCGGTCGACGCCGGTGACCTCGATTCCCTGGTGGATCTCGACCCCCAGCTGGTCCGCCCGCCGGGCGTACCCCCATACGACCGCGTCGTGGCGGATGATCCCGCCCGGCGGGTGGTAGAGCGCGGCGAGGATCGGGTAGCGCGGCCGGTCCGACAGGTCGAGAGCGGGGACGAGCCGGGCGATCTCCGGCGGGTCGATGACGACCGAATCCACCCCCTGGAGCTGGTTCACCTCGGCCCGCACGCGCAGCCCGGCGACGGCCGACTCCGTGTGGGCGAACGTGAGGTGTCCGTGCTGGCTGAACAGGACGTTGAAGCCGAGCTCGACCGACAGGCGCTCGTAGATCCGGACCGACTCGTCGTAGAACGCGACGCCCTCCGGGGTTCGGTAGTTCGAGCGGATGATCGCCGTGTTGCGGCCGCTCCCGCCGGCGCCGACGTAGTGCTTCTCGAGGACCGCCACGTTCGTCACGCCCCGGCGAGCGAGCTCGTACGCGATGGCGAGGCCGTGGACGCCGCCACCGACGATGACGACGTCGTAGCTCCGACGCAGATCCCGATTCCGCCACACCCGGATCCGCCGCAGGGGTCCGATCACGCCCGACCGCCTGGTGCCCGGGCGACCGACGCGGGGCCGACCGGCCGAAGCCCGTGGCCCTCGCCGAGCTCGGTGATCGCGTGCCACGCGAAGTGGGCGTCCTCGCGGGCGACGAGGATCGTGTAGCCGGGCCCGATCGCCGCGTCGTGGCGCCGGACGATCGCGCGAACGTTGACGAGCGGTCCCTGGGCGATCGCCCCGTCGGCCAGCTCGCCCCGCCCGAGCGGCATCGGCGACAGCTCGGCGAGGAGCGCCGGGGTGCCCGGTCCGGCGAGCCGGAGGGCCGTCCACGCGGAGCTCATCACGACGAGCGACAGGTCCGCGCCCGCGAGCGCCGCCTCGACGGCCTGCTGCGCGTCGGCGCCCGGGCGGTAGAGGAGCAGCGCCTCGTCCGGTCCGAGGATCCAGACCCCGGCGTCGAGGGCGGCCGCGCCGACCGCCGCGGCGGCGCCCGGCCCGCGCACGAGGAGCGCATCGAGGGGCCCGAGCTCGGCGAGCCCGACGGCGCGGGCGGCGGAGGCGGCCTCGGCTGCGGGATCGCCGTAGTCGGCCGGCCAGCGCGTGTCGTCGGCGACCCAGCGGGCGCCGAGCCGGGCGTGCTCCTCCTCGAGCGCACTGCGGCGGACGGGCGGCGCGACGGGCCGTGCAGCGTGCTCCGACACGGGCGACCCGGTCATGAGCGAAGCCGCTCCCCGGCCGGGTCGTAGAACGGACTCGTCCGAACGACCGCCGGGGTCGTCTCTCCGCCGCGGCCGACGCCAAGACGGACGGTGATCTCGCGCCCGTCGACCGCGTCGTCGGCCGGCAGCCAGGCGAGCCCGATCGGCCGGCCAAGCGTGGGGCTCCACTTTGCGCTCGTGACCCGACCGACCGCCCGCCCGTCGCGGACGACCGCGGCGCCTTCCGCCGGAACACTCGATCCGGCGACGATCTCGAACCCCACGAGGGCGTCCCGGGCGCCGCGCGCGGCGACGGCGGCGACCGCGTCGCGCCCGATCCAGTCAGGACGATCCGCCTTCACGAGCCAGCCCATGCCGGCCTCGATCGGGTTCGACAGGGCGTCCGTGTCCTGGGCGACGATCGCGTGCTGCTTCTCGAGCCGCAGGACGCGCTGCGCCTCGACGCCGAATGGCCGGATGCCGGCGTCGCGTCCGGCGTCCATGAGCGCGTCCCACACGTGGGCGGCGTAGTCGGCCGGGACGTGGAGCTCGTAGGCGAGCTCGCCGACGAAGCCGATCCGGATGAGGATGACCGGCACGCCCGCGACGGTCGCCTCGCGTGCGCCGAGGTACGGGAATCCCTCGCGCGAGACGTCCTCGTCCGCCAGGCCGGCGAGCACCTCGCGCGATGCCGGACCGGCGAGGTTCATCGCCGCGAACCGGCCGGTCACGTTCGTCACGTCGACCCGGCGATCGCCCGTCGCGAGCCACCAGCGCAGCCACGCGTCGACCGCCTCGAAGGACCCCGTCCCGGTCGACACGAAGAAGCGCTCCTCGGCGAGGCGCGCCACCGTGCCGTCGTCGAGGATGATCCCGTCGTCGCCGAGCATGGCCCGGTAGCGGACGCGCCCGACGCGCAGGTCGCTGAACCGGTTCGGGTGGAGCCAGTCGAGGAACTCGCCGGCGTCGCGGCCGCGCACGTCGAGCTTGCCGAGCGTCGACACGTCGATGATCCCGACGCCCTCGTGGACCGCCCGGCACTCTGCGGCGACGTCGCCGTAGTGCAGCGGGCGCTTCCAGTCGCCCATGTCCATCCACGTCGCCCCGGCCGCCTCATGCCGCTCGTGGAGCGCGGTCCGCCGCTCCGGTGCGAGGTGCGGCCCCGCGAGGACGGCGAGCGGGACCGGCGTGAACGGCGGCCGGAACGTCGTCAGGCCCGTCTCGGCCGGGCTCGTGCCCCGGATCGACGCGTGAAGGCGGGCGGCGTTGCCGTGGCACTGGCGTCCCTGGCACGGGCCCATCGTGATCGTGCTGTAGCGCTTGAGCAGCTCGAGCGAATCGAAGCCCTCGCGGACGCCCTGGACGAGCTCCTTGGCGGTGACGTCCTCGCACGGGCAGACGAACGCCTTGCGTCCGACCGGCGCGACGAACGCCGCGGTCGACGGGGCCGACTGGGCGGACAGAGCCGACCCGGCTGCCGCTCGGGCCCGCGCGACGTGGGCGACGAGCTCCTCGCGGTCCGCCTGTCCGGCCGCCACGCGCCCGACCAGCACGGCGGCCGTGTGGACGAACGACTCGCCGGCCGGGCCGAGCACCTCGCCCGCGCACAGCACGCCGTCCGTACCCGCGGGGTCCGGCAGCCACTCCCCGGCGGCCTCGTCGTACCGGACGTCGACCCCCGCCATCGCCGCGAGCGAGACGACCGGCTCCCGGCGCATCGCCATGGCGACGAGATCCGCCTCGATCGTCCGCTCCGTCCCGTCGCCCGCCCGGACCCGGAGCCCGGTCACGCGCCGTCCGCCGGTCGCGCCGAGGACCCGCGTGCCGGTCCGCAGGTCGACGACCTCGGCCACCTCGACGCCGATCTCGCGCAGTTCGGCCGCCTGCCGCTCTCCGTGGTCGTCGTCGGTCACGACGATCGCCCGGCGACCCGCGCGGACAGCGTGAAGGTGTGCGAGCCGCAGGACGGCCGACGCGAGCATGATTCCCGGCCGGTCGTTTGCGTCGAACAGCGCCGGCCGCTCCGCCGCCCCCGTCGCCACCACGATCCGGCCCGCGCGGATCCGGTAGAACGTCGCGTCGGCCACCGCGGCCAGCAGGTTCGACTCGTAGATCCCGATCGCGGTCGTGGCCGCGAGGTGCTCGATCCGCGCTTCCGCCGCGACGAGCTGCGCGAGCCGGTCGGCCGCCGCCTGGCCGGTCGAACCGGCGAGCCGCGGGTCCCCGTCGCCGTCCACGGCACGCGTGCGTGTCCGCAGGTGCCCGCCGAGTCGGACGCCGTCGTCGACGAGGACGACCCGCGCCCCGGCCTCGGCCGCCGCGAGGGCGGCCAGGCAGCCGGCCGGACCACCGCCGACGACCGCCACGTCGCAGCGGAGATGCCGCTTGCGCTGACCGAGCTCCGGCCGGGCGCGGATGTTCACCCGCCCGAGGCCGGCCGCCCGCCGGAGGACCATCTCGTAGAGCGGCCACAGCCGGCGCGGCCGGATGAACGTCTTGTAGTAGAAGCCGATCGGGAAGAAGCGGTCGAACCGGTCGACGAGGGACAGGAGGTCGGCCCGCAGGGACGGCCACGCGTTCTGCGATCGGACGGCCATGCCGTCCCGGACCGGCGTCACGCATGCCCGCGCGTTCGGCAGGCCGTCGACCTCGACGAGGCAGTTGGGGCACCGGCCGGCCGCGCACAGCACCCCCCGCGGACGGTGGTACTTGAAGCTCCGCGACAGGACGTCCACCCCGTCGACCACGAGCGCCGACGCGATCGTGTCGCCGCCGATCGCCTCATGGCGCCGGCCGTCGAAGGTGAACGCGATCGTCTCCCCGGTTCGCAGCTCGCTGGCCGGCCCCGGCGGCAGGCGTCGGTCAGTCATCGAGCCGCCAGGCGACCCGGGCGACGCGATTCGTGCGAGTGTCGCGCGCCGCCAGGAACCAGCGCCGGCACGCGTCGCGATGGAACCACCAGGCACGCTCGTCGCCGGCGACGTTGGTCCGGTCGTACAGGTAGCCGGACCAGGTCGCGACCGGGGATCCGGGTGCCGGTCTGGCCTGGACCTCGCCGCCGTAGCGGAACTCGGTCACCTCGCGCGGGCCACACAGGGGGCACTCGAGGAGAAACGACACCGGACGCGAGCCCTCAGCCGTGCACGGATACGGAGCTGCCGGGCACCCAGTGGGTGCCCACGAGCGGGATCCCCGTGATCGCGGCGGCCTCGATCGTCAGCGCGCGGAGGTCGTCCGGGTCGAGGTCGTGGATGTTCGCCTTGCCGCAGGCGCGCGCGATCATCTGGGTCTCGAGCGTCATCGCCGTCAGGAAGTTCGCGATCCGCTCCGCCGCCTCGTCGACCGGGAGGCGGGCCATGAGCTCCGGATCCTGGGTCGTGATGCCGACGGGGCACCGCCCGGTATGGCAGTGATGGCAGGCGCCGGGCTCCGCGCCGATCGCAGCGTAGTCGTCGAGGTAGAGCGGTCGGTTGCAGTTGAGGGCGATGAGCGCCGCCGTCCCGATGTAGCACGCGTCGGCCCCGAGGGCGAGCGCCTTGGCGACGTCGACGCCGCTCCGGATCCCGCCCGCGGCAATGAGCTGGATCTGGCCGTACATCCCGACGTCCTCGAGGGCGCGGCGGGCCTCGACGATCGCGGCAAGGGTCGGGATGCCGGTGTGGTCCTGGAGGATCTCCGGCGAGGCTGCGGTTCCCCCCTCCATGCCGTCGACGACGACGACGTCGGCTCCGCACTTCGCGGCGAGCTTGACGTCGTCGAACGTCCGCGTTGCGCCGATCTTGACGAAGATCGGGACGCGCCAGTCCGTCGCCTCGCGCAGCTCCTCGATCTTGATGATCATGTCGTCCGGCCCGAGGAAGTCCGGGTGGCGCGCCGGCGAGCGCTGGTCGACGCCCGGCGGCAGGTCGCGGATCGCGGCGATCTCCGGGGACACCTTGGAACCGAGCAGCAGGCCGCCCGTGCCGGGCTTCGCGCCCTGGCCGATCGTCAGCTCGATCCCGTCCGCCTCGCGCAGGTGGTGGATGTTCGCGCCGTAGCGGCTCGGCAGCACTTCGACGATCATCGTCTTCGAGTGCTCCCGCTCGGCCGGGAGCATGCCGCCGTCGCCGGACGTCGTCGAGCTGCCCACCGCGCTCGCCCCCTGGGCGAGGGCGACCTTGGCGTTCAGCGACAGGGCGCCGAACGACATGCCGGTGATCATGACCGGGATGTCGAGCCGGATCGGCTGCTCCGCGAACCGGGTCCCGAGCACGGTCGCCGTCTCGCATCGCTCGCGGTATCCCTCGAGCGGGATGCGGGTCAGCGAGGCCGGCAGGAACGTGAGGTCGTCGAGCGAGGGGAGTGGCCGCGTCCGGAGCGTTCCGAAGCCGCGGATGAGGTAGCGGCCCAGGGCCGCCTTCTCCTGGATCTCCCCGATGACGGACGGCGTGTAGACCGGGCTCGTGCGCCGGCCCTGCGGGTCGTGCGTCACAGCGCCGCCCGCCACGTGTCGATCTCGTGCTTCTCGAAGTTCCACAGCTTGCGGCCGGCAACGATGCGCCGGAAGCGCGGCGGCCGGGGAAGACCGAACTCCGCGAAGGCGGCCTCAAGCTCCGCCTGCTCCGCGTCCGTGGCCGGTTCGACGACGGTGTCGTTGCCGAGCGACGCGATCTCGCCACCGACGAACACCGTTCCCTCGTACATCGAGTCGGCCAGCGCGTCGCCCGCGTTGCCGGCGATCGCGATGAACCCCTTCTGCATCATGAATCCGGTCATGTAGCCGGCGTTCCCGCCGACGAGCAGGCGACCGCCCTTCATCGCGACGCCTGCGCGGGCCGCGCAATCGCCGCGCACGACGACTGTCCCGCCGCGGATCGAGGCCGCCGCGCTGTTGCCGGCGTTTCCGTCGACGACGACCGTTCCGGACAGCATCCCCTCGGCCAGGCCCCAGCCGGCGCTGCCCCCGACGCGGATCGTCGCGCCGTCGCTCATGCCGCCGCAGTAGTACCCGACGCTGCCGTCGAATCGCACGGTGCCCTCGCCGAGCAGCGCGACGGCGAGGTTGTGGCGCGCACCCGGGTTGCGCACGACGACCATCTCGCCCGCGGCGATGCCCGCCCGGATCTCCGCGTTGACCGCGCGGATCGGCCGGTCCGATGCGTCGACGATCCGCTCGCCGGCCGGCGCGGACGCGCCGGACATCAGGCTGCTGCCGGGGCCGCCACGGGCCCACGCCGCCACAGCCGAAAGACGTGGCCGGACGGCTCATGGGCGACGCCGGCCGTGCCGAGCGCGGCGCGGATCGCGACCTCCTCGTTGGCGATCGCGACGTAGTCGTCGGTCTCGACGGTGACGAGCGGCTTGAGCGCGAACGGGTCGCGCGCGAAGCCGATCGACTCGCCGTTCGCGACGAGATAGGTGAAGCTGCCGTCGAAGTCGTCGAGCGACGCCTCGAGCGCCTGCTCGAGGCTGAGGCCGCGATCGAGCTGGTCGGCGAGGTAGACGCCGATGATCTCCGAGTCGTTCTCGGAGAAGAAGCGGACCCCGCGCTGCTCGTACATCCGGCGCAGCTTGTGGTAGTTGGTGATGTGCCCGTTGTGGACGGTCGCGAGGTCCGCGACGCCGCGCGCCCAGAACGGCTGCGAGTGGGTGAGGTCGACCCGGCTTTCCGTCGACAGGCGGGTGTGGCCGATCGCGTGCGTGCCGCGGAAGTCCTCGACCGGGTACGTCCCGCCGAGCTCGTCCGGGTGGCCGACCTGCTTGATCAGCTCGAGCTGGCGGCCGACGCTCACGACCTCGACCTCCTCGTCGCCGCGCTCGACCGCAAGGCGGATCGCCGCCGGCCCGTCGTTCGGCCCGAGCTCGACGCGGAGCAGGCCATGGCGCCGCTCAACCGACCCGACGTCGCCGACGACCGCGAGCTCGGCCACGATCCGGCGCTCGTGGGCCGCGGGGTCGCCGCGCTCCGGCAGCCGGATCCAGCACGTCTCGCGATGCGCGGGTTCGGTCCGGAAGAGCGCCACGCCGGCCGAGTCCGGACCGCGCCGGGCGAGGCTCGTGAGCATGTCGAGGAGGATCCGCCCGACGGGCTGCGGCTCGTCGCGCCTGGACAGGTAACCGGCGATGCCGCACATGGCTCAACTCCACCACGGGTAGAACCGTGAGACGGATCCGGGCCGTTGAGCCGGCCAGCCTCCACTCACAGGCGAAAGCATAGGCCTGCGATCCACTGTGGTGCAAGAGCGGCCCGTATCGGCCCACGAGCGACTTTCCTCATGGTGTACCCTGTCCGACGCGTGCACGGCGCTGCCAGCGACCCGCCCGACGGAGACCGATGTCGGAGCCAGCAGACGAACCCGTCACCGCGACCGACGACGAGGCGGCGTTCCTCGACGAGGCGATCAACCGCGCCATCGGCCGCCGCCTGCACGAGGAGCGACGCCGGCTCGGCCTGACCCTCAACGACGTCGCCACGCGGTCCGGGCTGTCGCTCGGGATGATCTCGAAGATCGAGAATGCCCAGACGTCACCGAGCCTCCGTACGCTCGCGCGCCTGTCGCTTGCCCTGGAGGTCCCGGTCACGACGTTCTTCCGCGGGTT
This sequence comes from Candidatus Limnocylindrales bacterium, assembly GCA_035720425.1. GTDB lineage: Bacteria > Chloroflexota > Limnocylindria > Limnocylindrales > CSP1-4 > DASTOB01. The sequence continues at coordinate 30,928 of DASTOB010000132.1, read as the reverse complement.
CGAGGAGGAGCGGGACGCGTCGTACGTGAAGGCCGGCGAGGGGATCGAGCTCGTCCGCCAGGGCACCCGTCACGGGCACCGCTACGAACTGCTCGCCGCGGCCAAGGGCGCCCAGCGACGGGTCCAGCCGTTCCTCGTCACCCTGACCAAGCAGAGCGAGGAGTTCCCGCTCTTCCAGCACGACGGCGTCGAGTTCCTGTACGGCCTGGAAGGGTCGTTCGTCTACCGCTACGGCCAGCACACGTACGACCTGGGGCCCGGGGATTCGCTCATGTTCGACGGGCACATCCCGCACGGTCCGGAGCGCCTTGATGCGCTGCCGATCCGGTTCCTGTCGATCACCGTCGAGCTCGATGCCGACGAGGGATCCGGCTGACGGAGCAGGGGAGAAGGGAGGGGCGCACGACGGACCCACGCGACTGAGCTACCGACAGGTGGCGGGGATCGTACGGCCCTCGAAGGAGGTCACCGCTGCCGGGCGCGCCTGGGCGCCCTGACTCGTGGAGGGAGGGTATGACCGATCTCACCGATTCCCTGAACGTCCTGTTCACCGAGTTCTACTACTGGGTGACGGTCGTCATGATGTTCCTCATCCACGTCGGCTTCGCGACGTACGAAGTCGGCGTGGGGAGGCGGAAGAACCTCCAGCACATCCTGGTCAAGAACGTGATGCTCATCCCGGTCGTCACGGTCACGTTCTTCTTCTTCGGCTGGTGGATCTACTTCGCGTTCATCAACGGCCCGCTCATCAACGCCGGCATGGGCATCCCGTCCGAGACCTCGGACCTGTTCTATGCCTGGTCTCCGCTCATGGGCCCGAACATGGCGGATCGGATCACCGGCGTCTTCTGGGCGGCGTTCCTGCTCTTCTCGTGGACGGCCGCCTCGATCGTGTCGGGCGCGATCATGGAGCGCACCCGGACCGGGGCGTTCCTCCTCATCGCCGTGCTCGTCGGCTCGGTGACCTGGATCATCGACGCCGCCTGGGGCTGGTCGCCGAACGGCTGGATGGTCCAGCTCCTCGGTTACCACGATGCCTATGCCTCGGGCGTCATCCACGCCATCGCCGGCGGTGCGGCCCTCGCGGCCCTCATCGTGGTCGGCCCGCGGATCGGACGGTTCGGGCCGAACGGCGAACCACGCGCCATCCCTGCCCACAACGTCTGGATGGCGTGCCTCGGTCTGCTCATCATCTATACCGGGTTCTGGGGCTTCTATGCCGCCTGCAACATCCCGGTCCTCAACATCGGCACGGATGGTGAGCCGTTCTTCTCGGCCACGAACATCTATCTCATGCCGACGACGCTGTCGGCGATCACGTTCAACTTCCTCATGTCCCTGTCCGGCGGCCTGATGATGGGCTTCCTGCTCAGCAAGGGCCAGCCGTACTGGACGCTGTCGTGCGGCCTGACCGGGATCATCGCGGCCTCCGCCGGCAACGACTACTACCACCCGATCCAGGCCATGATCGTCGGTGGCCTCGGCGCGATCGTCGCCTACAAGGGCCACTACTACGTCGAGCGCCGGTTCAAGATCGACGACGGCGTCGGTGCCGTCGCCGTCCACGGCTACTCCGGGTTCTTCGGGGTCGTCATCGCCGGCTTCCTGCTGTGGGGCTATCCCGCCGCGGCGCCCCTGGCCGGCAGTGCCGCGCCGTTCTTCGGCGTGACCCCCGATGGGTTCCCGGCCGTCAACCCGATCGGCAACATCATCGGTGCCGTGATCATGTTCGCCGTCCTCGGCTTCGCCCCGACCTACGTCGTGGCGCGCATCCTCAAGGCCGCCGGCCTGATCCGCGTCCCAGCCGAGGCGGAGCTTGCCGGCCTCGACACGAACACGCTCGACTCGTCGTATCCGTACTTCTCGCGGACGTACACGGACTTCGAGCTGATCGAGAAGCAGGAGGCGCAATCGCTGTTCGGCCGGCCCTCCGGTCCCACCGGTTCCTGAGCGAGGAAGGAGGCAGCAATGGCAACCGGCATCGAATCGTTCAGCAATCCCGGCGAGATCGGGCCGATCTACCCATTCCCCGGCACGGAGGTGCCGCTCGCGATCATCGGCATCGCGCTGTGGATCATCTGGCACTACCTCCAGAACCGGGCCGAGTCGAAGGAGTGGGACGACGCCCGCGAGGCGTTCGACGAACGCCTCCTCCTGCCCGGCGCCGGCGAGCCCGAGCATCCGCACGTGCCGCCGTCATCCGGTCCGGGCGCGTCAGGCTGATCGTACCCGTCGTCGAAATCGTCGAGACCGCCGCGGCCCCGCCGCGGCGGTCTCTTTGCGCGACCGACCGGGTCAGGACTCGAGCGTCGCCTCGACGCTCAGGGCGACGTTGCCCTTCAGCGCGTTCGAGATCGGGCAGCCATCCCGGGCAGCCTCGGCGGCGACCACGAAGTCCTGTGCCGACATGCCCGCGACGCGGCCGCGAACGGTCAGGGCGCTCGACGTGACGCGCCATCCGGCGTCTGTCTTGTCGAACGTCACGTCGGCCGCGACGTCGAGGCGCTCGGCCGTATGGCCGGCCCGCGCGAGTCCGGCAGACAGCGCCATCGAGAAGCACGCGGCATGCGCCGCGGCGACGAGCTCCTCGGGACTCGTCCGGCCGTCGTGATCGGCCGTTCGTGACGCCCACGTCACGGGCAGGTCCCCGAACGCGCCGCTCGTCGCGGCCCGGACGGTTCCGGAGCCCGATACGAGGTCCCCGCTCCAGGTGGCCTCGGCTCGTCTGATCTCCGCCATCCTCGTCGCTCCCTTCCTGCCGGGCTGGACCGTGCCCTGCGCGGAATCCTCCCACACCGGACCGGCAGCCGGGCGCGGTGCGCACCGGCACCGGAAGTCCCTCCCCCAACCGGCGTAGGGCAGGACCGGGACCATTCCGCGATCCGGGGACATGACGAGCGGGCGATGGCCGGCCCGACCGATCGATCGCACCCTCGTTGGCAGACGAGACCGCTCCCCGACGAGCGGTCCAGCACCGAGGTCTCAGCGGATCATGTCCTCCCGTTCCCGCCGCCCGATCGCGCCCCTGGCCATGCTCGCGCTCGCGATCGTCGTCGCGGGCACGTGGGCGCCCGCCGTCGCCGCGAGCGACACGGCGAGCCTCACCGTCGAGGCCGCCGAACTCGAGCTCGTCCGGCTCATGAACGAGTCGCGCGGCTCCGCGGGGCTGCCCGCGGTCGCCGTCAACGCCGCCGTCGCGTCGGTTGCCCGCGCGCGGTCGGTCGACATGGCCACGAAGGATTACTTCAGCCATACGCAACCCGATGGCCGGAAGGTGTTCGACCTGCTCAGCGCCGCCGGCATCCCGTGGAAGGCAGCCGGCGAGGTCCTCGCCTGGAACCAGTGGCCGTCGCTCGCCGATTCGGCGATCACCGCCCGCAACTCGTGGCTCGACTCCGACCCCCATCGGGCCGTCGTGCTCGGCACCGGGTACAACGCCGTCGGTGTCGGGGTCGCGACGAACGCGTCGACCGGCAAGACGTACTGGACCGCGGTGTTCGTGGTCCTCGGAACGACGGCCGCACCCGCGCCGGCGCCCGCGCCGGTCGCGGCCCCGTCGACATCGGCGGACCGGACGCCGCCGACCGTTCGGTGGGGCACGACGAGCGTCCGCGCCAGCGGCAGCCGCCGGGTCGTCACGGTCCGCTGGGCCGGGAGCGACGTCGGAGCCGGCGTCCGCAACTACCAGGTCCAGGTTCGCCGAGCCGGCGGGCGCTGGGTGTGGGTGACGAGCGCGACCACGCTCGGCCGGCGGCACGTCACCCTGAGCCGCGGCACGCGCTACGAGTTCCGGGTCCGGGCACGGGACCGGGCCGGCAACATCGGGCGCTGGATCTACCAGACCGTCCGAACCTGACCCGTCGGACCTCCGAGCTCCGCCTCCCGGCGCCGGCCGTCCCTCACAGCCGGCGCCGCACCTCTGCCGTAAACGCCCGATGCCGCGCCGCGCGCGGCATCGCGATTCGTGCGACGCCGGCGAACCGTCGATGGGCCTCGAGGGCGTCGGCAACCGCCTGCGCAAGGCCCGGGTCCGCGAGCGGGTCGACGCCCGGCTGCCACCACAGCCCAATGACGCGCAGCGTCTTTGCCGCGCGGTCGATCCGTGGCTCGATCCGGCCGACGAGCCGGTCGCCGTACAGGATCGGCAGGACGTAGTAGCCCCAGCGTCGCTTCCGCTCCGGGACGTAGACCTCCCAGACGTAGTCGAAGTCGAACAGCGACCGGAGCAGGTCTCGATCCCAGGCGAGCGGGTCGAGCGGCGCAAGGAAGGCCCCGCTCGGCGGGTGGTCGCCCGGTGGCAGGCCCGCCTCCACCTCATGCTCCGCCTGCGTCAGGATGTCGACTTCGTCCGCCACGATGAACCGCGGGCCGCGCACGCCCTCGACCGCCGCCGGGACGATCGCGCCGGTCTCGACGAGCTCGCCGCGCAGGTCGGCCCGTTCCGCCGCGTTGCGTCCCGTGCCGTACCACAGCTCCGACGAGCCGCCGGCTCCGAGCAGGCCGTGGGCCCGGTAGCGTGAAAGGAGACGATGCCGGCGCTGATCGCGTTCGTCCGGGCGCACGGCCAGGAGGTCGGCCGGGAAGAGCCGCTCGGCAAGGTCGTAGACCCGCCGGTTCCCGTCCCGTCGTGCGAGCCCCAGGATCCCGGCCTCGGCGAGGGCCTCGAGGACGGCTCGGACCGGGTTCGTCGGGCGCCAGTACCACTCGATCGCGGCGCGCGGTGCGACATTGATCGAGCTGAGCGGCCCGCTCGACCGGATCCGCTCGAGCAGCTCCTCGACGAGTGGCGCGTGCTCGTCGAAGGCGCCCCCATCGTGCTCCGCGCGAGCCCGATCCCAGGTGAGGCGGTACCACGGCAGCTCGGCGGTCGGAAGCAGCGACAGGCCCTTGTTGTACGCCTCGAAGAGGACGCGCTCGTCGTACAGCAGGCCGTCCGTCCAGCCCCGCTCGTAGCCGGCCACCCGCGCGAGCAGGACGAGATCGTGGTTTCGGCCGGCGACCTCGAGCGGGTCGAACTGCAACGAGCCGATCCGGTCGATGACCCGCATGACGCTGGCCGGCTCGGCCGGCAGGGAGCGCGGTGGGGCGAGGAAGTGGCGCAGGACGAGGAACCGGCGCGCGACCGCGCGCCGGATCTCGAGGTGGGGAGTCACACCCGGGATGCTAACCCCGAAATGCTGTCAACTCCTGTCATGTTTCCGCCGGGATCCGCTCGTCCGAGTCGGCCGACCTGATCACGCCATCTCAACGTCGCGCGCAGCCCACAGGCGCAGGCTGACCAGGGCGAGGCCGAGCAGGATCGCGACGCCCATCACCGGGCTGCCGATGCGCTTGATTTCCGACGACTCGGCAATCAGACCCACGACGAACACGGCGAGGCCGACGTTGACGCCCCAGAAGACGAGATGGTCGGCGCCCGGCCAGCGATCCGGCGCGCGTGCCGCGAACGTCGCGGTCAGGGCGAGGAGCAGGTTCGTGACGACGCCCACGAAAACGGCATGGTCGCTCGCGATGAGCACGCCGAGCGGCAGGGCCTCCGGGTCCGGCGCCGCGATGAACGTGGCGACGAGGTACATGAACAGGAGCAGGGCGACGAGGACCCACACGGTCGCGACACCTACCTGCCGCGCCGGGCCGGGTGCCAGCCAGGCCGTACGAAGCGCCGTCGGAACGATCCGGACGACGAACAGGACGACCGCGACGAGCTCCGCGAGCAGGTACAGCCCGCCGGCCGCCTGGCCCTGCCCGGCGAGCAGGCCGAGCGAGAGAATGAGCCCGCCGACGAACAGGGCGCCGACCTGGATGACGCCGCCGCGCGGCAGGTCCGTCGTGCCGCGCAGGCGCCACTCGATGAGTCCCATCGTCGCGAGCACGACGTAGGCGAAGACCATCGCTCCCGCGTGCGCGCCGATCGCGTCGCCGCTCAGCCACGCGTTGCCGGTCGCGAACTGGATCTGGAGCACGACCCCGAGGACGGCGCCGTAGGCGAACGTGGTCAACCCCAGGGTCACGGACAGTCGCGGCAGGGTTCGCTCGCCGGCGAGATAGGTCCGCCAGGTCCAGACGAGCAGCCACCCGATCGCGACGAGCAGGGCCGTGCCGGTCACCGCTCGGGCGGGCAGGTTGCCCGTGTAGAACGCGGCGGCGTAGATCGGGACGAGCACGGCCAGCGAGATGGCGAGCCAGCGATCCCCGGTCCCGAACAGCCAGAACGCCGTGGCCACGATGCCGAGCGTGATCCAGCCGAGCGTTCCCGCATGGACGTGCGTGAGCAGCACGTCGCGCGGGAACTCGACCAGATCGAGCCCGTTCAGGATCCCGATCACGACGGTCACGACGAACACCGCGATCGCCGTGAGGTACAGGCCCCTGGCCCATCCCGTCCACGTGGTGCTCATGCCCGGCGCGCCCATGGACATCAACCCTCCTTCGTCCGTGAGCCGGCTGGGCGCTCCCTCGATCGCCCATCGTCGCTGCCGGGCCCCGGACCCGGCCATGATGGCGCGCGCTCAGTCGCCTTGCACGGCCGCCAGGCGATCGATGAGCGAGACCTGGGTCGGCTTGATCTGCCGCCTTGCCTCGGCGAGATCGAACCACGCGACGCGATCGATTTCCGGGAACGCCGCACGCCGGCCGGACCCCGGCGGCCACTCCAGCTCGAACGTGTTCGAGACCGCGGCCTCCGGATCGAGATCGCCCTCGACGCCCCACGCGTACACGACCTTGCCGCCCTTCTGGACGATCGAGCCGAGGTCGATCGCGGGCCCGTCCGGCGGAGCGACCCCCGTCTCCTCCTCGAACTCGCGGCGGGCGACCGCGAAGAGGTCCGGCTGCCCGTCCGGCTCGCCCTTCGGGATCGTCCAGTGGCCGGCGTCCTTGCGCGCAAAGAACGGCCCACCGGGATGCGCGAGAAGCACCTCGAGACCCCCGCCGCGGCGGCGGAACAGGAGGATCCCGGCGCTCACCCGTGGTGCCACGAGACGTGCATCGTACGGCCCACGCAGCGGCGCGGGCACCAAAGTACCCCCGTCCGATGACGAGCGGGGACCGGACGCAGGCGTGGCGTCCGCGCACCATCGCGTGGGATGTCCGCTCGGCGCCGCTCCATCGCCGCGCTCGGCGCCCGGGCGTTGTCGGTGGTCGCGCTGCTCGGGCTCATCGCGGCGCGCCCGGTCGCCGCGGCGGACCCATCCGCCGCGCCGTCACCGATGGTCTTCCACAACCCCCAGTACCTCGTGTTCATGGAATCCCACCAGACGTACAACGGGCCGGTGGTGGACAACGCCTACTGGTTGTACGTCGCTCCGCCGGACGAGGACGGCCACTTCGCCGTCCCCGACGGAACCGGAGGCGTCTTCCACTACCAGGGTCGCCTCGTCGGGGGGCCGTTCGCGGGTGAGGCGGACGCATGTCCGGCAATGCTCGCGGTCGGCGTCGAGTCGCTCCAGGCATGGATCGTGGCGGCCGGCGAGTCGGCTCAGATCGTCGACTGCCGAGCGTACCGTGCGACGGAGCCGCCGGTGCCGACCGGAGACGGACCCACCGACGGGTCGACCGACGGCGCGCCGCCCGACGTGACGGAGGCCGGGGGAACCGACGCCGACGACATCGGCCTCGCCCTCGCGCTCGTGGGTGCGCTGCTGCTCGGCGGCGGTGCCGCCGGCACGATCGCGGCCGGGCGTGGCGAGGCGGCGCGACGTCCGCCCAAGGAGCCCGAGCCCACGTCCGACCCGTGTGCCGAACAGGAAGCGGCCGTCGCGCGGGCCTCGGCCACCGGGCGCTACCTCAACGACCTGCTCGCGTCGAGTCGCCGCTATCACGCGCTCATCGAGCGCGAGATCGACGTCCTGGCCGGGCTTGTCCTGCCCGGCAGCGTGCTGCTCGACCTCGGCTTCCTCGCGGGCAGCCTGTCCGGCGCGGCGGGACCCAAGATCGTGGTCACGCGGTCGTTCCTCGGTGCACTCGGCGAATCGGTCGCCAAGGACGTGGCGAAGGAGCTCGGCAAGCAGGCGCTCGGCAGCGCCGGGGAGGCCTTGGACCCTGGCGCGGTCGGGTCGGAGGGAGGGTTGAGCGCGACGAAGCAGGTCCTCCTCACCGCGATCCGGGACTCGATCGTCAATCGTCGCTTCTTCGGCGAGCTGAGCCCGGCCGGCCCCACGCGCGTGTTCCGCGATTACGGCGCCTCCCGCGCGTTCGAGCAGGAGCTGGAAGGCTTTGCCGATTCCGTCGCCGGGCCGATCGCCGATGGGGTCGGGGCGCTGCTCGACCTCTACAACGGCGTGGTCGACGGGCTCGCCCTCAAGGTCAAGCTCGACACCCTGCGGATGACTCGCGATCGCCTGGCGGACGAAATCGTCGGTCTCGAGGTGCGACTCGAGGATGCGCTCGATGAGCAGCGGTTTGCCGCGGATCGCCTCGCGCATTGCCGGACGATCAACGCCCCGGGCTGGCGACCGTAGATGTCGATACGTGCGACCCGGCAGGTCGGGGCCCGGCGGCTGCTCCTTCTCTCACGACTGTCGATGGTCCTCGGTGCCGTGCTGCTCGGGACCGGCGCGCTCGTGCGGATGGGCGCGAGCGCTGCCGACCCGGGTGTCGTCGGGCCGACCCCGTCCGTGACGGCCCCCGCATCGGTCGCCCCCGCATCGGTCGCCCCCGCCTCGGTCGCCCCGTCGTCGGACGCACTCCCATCGGCTTCGCCCGCCGCGCCCCTCTTCGCGGACGAATTCGACACCGCGGCCGCCTGGCCCACCGGTGACCTCGGCCCGCTCGTGACCCGCTACGAGAGTGGCCGCTTCGTGATTGGCGCCGAACCGATCGACCTTCCCGTCTACCTCGTGCCGGTCGCCGAGGGACTGTCCGGGCAGCGCTCCCTTCGAATCGAGGCCACGATCGAGGTGCCGGTCGGTACCGCGAGCGGCGGCGTCTTCGCGTCCGATCGGGCCGGGCTGACGTACGGGCTGCTGGCCGACGGAGACGGGCGAGTTGCGCTGATCCGCGACACGATGGAGTCGCTCGACGTGCTCGCCACCGGCTCCGTGGCCGCGGGCGGATCGGTCGTCGTCACGCTGCTCATCGAGCCGGACCGGATCGTCGGCCACGTTAACGGCGTCCCGGTCGTCACCGTTGCCGGCAGCCTCGTCCCGTCGACGTTCGGCCTGGTCGTCTGGACGCAGCTGGAGTCGGCCACCATCGCCGTCGACCGGTTCGAGGCGCGTTGACCCCTCCGCGGGAATTCCGATAGAATGACTCGGAATTATCCGACCGGAGGACCGATGACCTCGACGCGCGACCTCGTTGCCGACAAGCGCGACCAGTTTGCCTTCCACGACGACATCGTCTACCTGCGCGAGACGGAGCGCGGGATCAGTCGCGCGAAGGTCGAGGAGATCAGCCGCTTCAAGAACGAGCCGGACTGGATGCTCCAGCTCCGCCTGCGCGCGTTCGACCATTTCCTCAAGCGGCCGATGCCGACCTGGACGGACGGCCTCGACCGGATCGACTTCGACAAGATCGTCTACTACCGAAAGCCGTCGGAGCGGGAAGAGAAGTCGTGGGACGACGTCCCCGAGAAGATCAAGCAGACGTTCGAGCGGCTCGGTATCCCGGAGGCGGAGCGAAAGTTCCTCGCCGGCGTCGGTGCCCAGTACGACAGCGAGGTCGTCTACCACAGCGTCCGCGAGGAACTGACCAAGATCGGCGTCGTGTTCATGGGCATGGACCAGGGCCTGATCGAGTACCCGGAGATCGTGCGGAAGTACTTCGGGACGGTCGTGCCGGCCGAGGACAACAAGTTCAGCGCGCTCAACACGGCGGTCTGGTCCGGCGGCTCGTTCGTCTATGTCCCCTCGGGCGTCGAGGTGCCGCTGCCGCTGCAGGCCTATTTCCGCATCAACGGTGAGAACACGGGCCAGTTCGAGCGCACCCTGATCGTCGTCGAGCCCGGCGCGAAGGTGCACTACATCGAGGGGTGTACGGCCCCCATCTACGCGACGGACTCCCTCCACGCTGCCGTCGTGGAGGTCGTCGCGCTGGCGGATTCGAAGGTCCGCTACACGACGATCCAGAACTGGTCGAACGACGTCTACAACCTCGTCACGAAGCGCGCCCACGCATACGAACGCGCGACCGTGGAGTGGATCGACGCGAATACCGGATCGCGCAAGACCGTCAAGTTCCCGAGCATCTACCTGCGCGGCGAGGGCGCGACGGCGGACATCATCAGCGTCGCCGTGGCCGGCAAGGGACAGCACCAGGACACCGGAGCCAAGGCCATCCATCTGGCGCCCAACACGCGCTCGCGGATCGTCTCCAAGTCCGTCTCGAAGGACGGTGGCCGGGCGACGTATCGCGGGCAGCTCAAGGTGTCGCCAGGGGCGACCGGCGTCGTCGCATCGGTCCGCTGCGACGCGCTCATGCTCGACGATATTAGCCGGAGCGACACGTACCCGTACATCGACATCGGCGAGGACGACACGACGATGACTCACGAGGCCACCGTCGGGAAGGTCTCGCAGGACCAGATCTTCTACCTCATGTCGCGCGGACTGACCGAGAACGAAGCGACGAACCTCATCGTGCAGGGCTTCCTCGAGGTGTTCACGAAGGAACTCCCGATGGAGTACGCGATCGAGTTCAACCGCCTCGTCAAGCTCGAGATGGAGGGGTCGCTCGGGTGAGTCTCGCCCGACCTCCCCGCGCCCCGCGTCAGGCGCCCGCAGACCTCACGTTCAGCCCGGACGAGGCACTCCTCGCACGCTGGGCGGCCGACGAACCGGACTGGCTCACGGCGGACCGAGCCGCCGCGCTTGAGCGCTTTTCTGCGCTGCCGACTGAGTCGAACGTGCTGTACACGCCGTACATCGACCTTCGGGCGGCCGACCTCGCCGAGGTCCGGGCCTGGGAGGAGCCGGCCGGTGCGCCCGACGGTCCCGGCCTCGCCGTCCCGGACGGCGCCGCCGGTCTCGCGGAGCTCGTCGAGGATCGGGTCGAGGGCCTCGTGCTGGACCCGGCCGTCGCCGCGCTCGGGGTGACCCTTGACACCTTCGGCGGGCTCATCGGCCGGGATCCGGACGCGGCCACCCGCCTGATCGGGGATCCCGCGTCGCTCCCGCTCGACGACCGCCTGGCCCAGCTGACGCGCGCGGCATGGAACCAGGGCATCGCGCTCCGCGTTCCCGCCGGCGTCCGGGTCGAGCACCCGATCGTGCTCCGTTGGGGTGCCGGTGCGCCCGGCCGGGCACTCCTCACCCGGACGATCATCGAACTCGGCGATGGCGCCTCGGCCGTCGTCCTCGAGGAGCTCGTGCCGTCCGGGCCGGAGATCGCCTGCGCCGAGGGCGAGACGGTGCCCCAGGCCCTGTTCACCGGGACCCTCGAGGTGCGCCTCGGGGCGGGGGCGGAACTATCGGTGGCGAGCATCCAGGAGTTCGGTCCGCGGGTCATCGCGTTCCAGCACCGCGATGCCTCGATCGGGGACGGGGCCCGGCTTCACTGGGCGCTTGCCCAGCTCGGGTCACGCCTCGTCCGCTCGCGCGTCGACAACCGGCTCGATGGCGATCGGAGCAACGTCGAGCAGGTCGAGATCGTGTTCGGGTCCGACGAGCAGGTGTTCGACCTGACCTCGTTCACGCGTCACGTCGGCCGCGACACGACGGGCAACCTGCTCTCGAAGGGCGCGCTGCTCGATCGGTCGCGGGGGTACATGAAGGGCCTCATCCAGATCGAGAAGAGCGCGGTCGGGACCGACAGTTTCCTCGGCGAGTTCGGGATGAATCTCTCGAAGCAGGCGCGGGCCGTCGCGATTCCGTCGCTCGAGATCGACCAGCCGGACTGCCGCCGCGCCGCCCACTCGTCGTCGGTGGGGCCGATCGACGAGACCCAGCTGTTCTACCTCGAGAGCCGCGGCATCCCACCGGACGAGGCGCGCAAATTCATCGTCCTCGGCTTCCTCGAGCCGGTCGTCGCGCGGGTTCCGCTCGTCGAGGCACAGGACCGGCTGCGCGCCCTGCTCGAGGCAAAGTGGGCGGCCGGATCGGCCGCGGCGCCGGACGCACCGGATCGGGCCGGCCGGGCGGCCTGACCGGCCGATGCGGCGGATCGACCTCCTCGGCACCGATGAGGTGCCCGACGGAACGATGAAGATGGCGTTCGTCGACGGGACCGACCAGGTCCTCGTGGTGAACACGGGCGGCGAGTTCCGGGCCCTCCAGGGGATCTGCAGCCACGAGTACTTCGAGCTCGACAAGGGCTTTCTGACGGCCGGCACGCTGACCTGCGCGCTCCACCTGTCGCGGTTCGATCTCGACGACGGCGAGCCGCTCGACCCGCCGGCCGAGGAGCCGCTGGCGGTCTATCCGGTCGTCGTCGAGGCCGGCCGGGTCATCATCGAGGTCCCCGACGGCCCGCTCGAGGTCAACGGCTAGGTCAGCGACCCTCCCACCAGCCGACGATCGAATCCCCGCCGGACCGCATGCCGGTCGCGGCGGTCCGAGGTCGATCGAGCGCGAATCGGTCGTGTTCCGGCTGCCGGGCGCCGCCCCGCACGAGTCCGGCGACGAGGTCCCCGATGACCGGCCCGTGCTTGAACGCGTGGCCGGAGCCGCCGCCGACGATCCACGCGTTCACCAGCTCCGGATGGCGATCGATGATGAAGTGCGTGTCCGGCGTCGTCTCGTACTGGCAGACGCGGGTCTCGACCACCGGCTGGTCGGCGAGGGCGGGAAACCGGAACGACAGGTAGCGCCGGGCGAGCCGAACCGTGTCCGCGTCGACGATCCGCTCGCCATGGGTCGGGTCGAAGACCGGGCCGTACCGGTCGGGGGCAGCCTTCGGTCCACGTCCATCCACCGCCGGGACGCCATAGAACGACGCGTCGTAGTCGACCCAGCAGGGAAGCCACTTCGCGGCGAACCGGCCGTCGCCGGCACCCGGCCCCAGGAAGACGACGTCCTGCTTCGTGACCCGGATGAGGTCCCCGACGACCGACGGAAACAGCCGCGGCAGCCACGGCCCGCAGGCGAACACGAACGCGCCGGCGACGAGCGAGCGACCGTCGGCGATCGCGACGTGCTCGAGCCGATCCCCGGTGATCGGGCCCGGGCGCACGTCCGCCAGCTCGAACCTCCCGCCCGCCGCGACGAAGGCCCGGACCACCGCGGCGACGCCCCGTCGGGCCAGGAGCAGGCCCGCCTCGGGCTCGTACAACGCAAAGGCGAGGTCGTCGACCGCCACCTGCGGCCAGCGAGTCGCCACCTCCGCCGGCTCGAGTCGTTCGACCGGGATCCCCTCGGCGCGGAGCGTCCGCTCCGACGCGGCCTCGAAGCCGTCCGAGCGATGGGCGAACCACAAGGCGCCCGCCTCGACGAAGAGGGCGTCGCCCGTGTCGCGCTCGAACGCTCGCCAAGAGGCCAGCGCCGCGCGTGACCAGCGCGTGTAGAACCCGTCGTCGCCGTGCGACGAGCGGATGATCCGCGTCTCGTCGCCGGACGTGGCTCGTGAGTGGGCGATCCCGAACGCGTCGACGAGCGTGGTCTGCAGGCCCGCCCGCTGCGCGGCGAGCGCCGTCCACGCGCCGAGGACGCCCGCCCCGACGACGACGAGATCCGCCGTCCGCGCGTCGCTCACCGGGCGAGTAGACCGATGAGGTGCACGATCAGCGGTCGAGGACGATGCCGAGGCCACCGGCGGCGGCCGCGAGCAGGATCGCGTCGGCGAACACGAGGTCCGCGAGGCCTACGCCGAGGTGGCTGACCATGACCCGGCCCGACGGTCGGGCCGTCCCCGCCAGGATCGCCTCGCCGAGCATCGCATCCGGATCGGGGTAGTCCTCGAACAGCCCGGCGTCGCGCGTCGCGAGGAACTGCTCGCGATGGTCAACGAGGAACAGGGCCGCCGAGCGAACCACCTCTGCCGAGCAGTACGTCGCGTAGTCGATCGGCACGACGAGGGCCTGTGGCGACAACCAGTCGGACGTCATGACCTGGCGGACGGGGCCGAACGAGGCGGCGGTCACGACGACGTCCGCGCCGTCGACCGCCTCGCGCGCGCTCCCGACTGGCCGGGCGACCGCGATCCCCGGCGTCGCAACGGCGCGCTCGGCGAGCGCGGCCGCGCGCTCCGGGTGACGATCGAAGATCGCGAGCTCGACGCCGGGCAGGACGTGGCCGAGGACCGGCAGGTGACTGATCCCCTGCACCCCGGCGCCGATCAGCCCGGCCCGGGTCGGCCGCCCGCTCACCCGCGGAGCGAAGCGCCGGATCGCCACGCCGCTGACGGCGGCCGTCCGCTCCGCCGTGACCGGACCGCCGTCGAGGATGGCGACCGGGACACCGGTGATCGGGTCGTTGACGAGGATGAGCGCGCTGATCGACGGCAGGCCGAGCGCGTTGTTGGCGGCGAACCCCGCGACCCACTTCACCCCGACGAGATCGGCCGCCCCGTCTGCTCCCGACCCGCGGAGATGGGCGGGCATGGCGTGGACGAACGAGTCCGGCGAGCGCGGATGGATCGCGATCTTGGCCGGCAGTTCCGCGGCGCCCGGTGTCGCGAGCGCGGTCATCGTCCGTTCGGCGAGCGCCAGCCGTTCCTCGACCGGCGGCATCGCCGCCCGAACGGCGGCGGCGTCGAGGTAGCGCAGCGGCGGTGTCGGCGGTGTCGGCGGTGTCTGTCCGGCCATCGACGCCGAGCATAGCGATCCACCCATCGGCCTGGAACGGCGATCCGTTCGGCCCCGGTGGACGATGGCGTCAGCGGCTACGATTCGCGCCGCATGGCACCGATCGACATCACCCAGAGCCTCGACAACCTCAAGCTCGAACGTGACGCGATCGCCCTGTACGACGCGCTGGCCACGATTGAGCGCGACGAGCGGCGGGCAGCTGCGTTCCGCACGATTGCCGGCAACGAGCGCCGCCACGCGGACGTGTGGGCCGCGAAACTGGAGGCGCTCGGGGCAACGGTGCCGCCGGCATCGGGGCCCAGGCTCCGGGTGCGCGTGATCATCGCCCTCGCGCGGCTCTTCGGCACGCGCGCCGTGTCGGACCTCGTCCAGGCCCTCGAGGGCGACGAGGAGGACCTCTACGACGCGCAGGGCGATCACCCGGAGATCGCGGCCATCGCCGCCGACGAGCGCGAGCACGCGCAGATCTGGAAGCGGTTGGCCGACCGTGGCGCGGCGATGGATCCCACGAGCGGCGGACGCGACGGCGTCGAAGCGGCCCGGACCGCCGCGACGCCGGCCGACATCGGGCGCCGCGAGCGCTGGCATCGGTCCGGACGGTCCGGAACCCTGCGGGCGGTGATCTTCGGGGTCAGCGACGGCCTGGTCAGCAACCTGTCGCTCGTCATGGGTGTTGCCGGCGCCGCCTCATCGGAGCCGCGCTTCATCCTCCTCGCCGGGATCGCAGGCCTGCTTGCCGGCGCGAGCAGCATGGCCGCCGGCGAGTACATCTCGATGCAGTCGCAGCGCGAGTTGTTCGAGCGCCAGATCGAGCTCGAGCGCGCGGAGCTCGAGGCGATGCCGGACGAGGAGGAGGCGGAGCTCGCCGCCGTCTATCGGTCGAAGGGGTTCACCCAGGAGGAGGCGGAGCGGATTGCTCACCGCCTGTTCCAGGACCCGGAGACCGCGCTCGACACGCTCGTCCGCGAGGAGTTGGGACTCGATCCGGACGAACTGGGATCGCCGTGGGGCGCGGCGTTCGGCTCGTTCGTCGCGTTCGCCGTCGGCGCGGTGATTCCGGTCATCCCGTACCTCTTCGGTGGCGGCGCGGTCGCGTTCTGGCTCGCGCTCGGACTCAGCCTTGCCGCCCTGTTCGCCGTCGGGGCCGGCGTCAGCCTGCTCACCGGTCGGAGCACGCTCTACTCCGGCATCCGCCAGGTCGGCATCGGGGCGGCAGCAGCAGCCGTGACCTACGCCGTCGGGTCGGTCATCGGCGTCACCGTCGGTGGCTGAGCGACGCGCCGACGGCACGGAGCGCCTGCGCCGCGAGGGTCTTGATCCGGGCGCCTGGTCGAACGCTCCGGGCGACCGCTACGGCGCGCACGACCACCCGTACGACAAGGTCATCGTCGTCGAGCGCGGGGCGATCCGGTTCGGGCTGCCGGACCTCGGTGAGGCGATCGATCTCGCGGACGGCGACCGACTCGAGCTGCCGGCCCGAACCCGTCACGACGCGGTCGTCGGTCCGGGCGGCGTGACCTGCCTCGAGGCGCACCTTCCCGCGGGCTCGCTGTCCGGGCCGATCAGGCGCGCTGCCGGGACGTGGTGAGCGGCTCGAATCGAAACGAGCCCCCGGGCGATCGGGGGCTCGTGGGGTAGGCTATCCGGGCTGGTCAGCGACCGGTGTACCGGTCGAGGAACCAGACGTCTGCGAGGGAGTCACCCTTCCGGCGAGCCGCCTCGCCGAACAGGATGCTGATCAGCGAGAAGATCGCCAGGAAACCGAAGCCGTTAGCAAGCATGGTCGGCACCTGCCGTGCGTGGATGCCGCGGACCTCGCGGTCCCATCGACGATCGATGGGTCCGGCATCCAGAAGAGACCTGTTACATTCGGCATTCTAGCCTAACAAACCATGGCTGTCAATCAGAAACACCTAATGAATAGGTACTACTGCACGTGACGCACGACCGCCTCGACGAAACCGACGCGCGGATCCTCGAGATCCTCCAGGCGGACGGGCGCAAGCCGTATGCGGAGCTTGGGTCGGCGGTCGGCCTGAGCGGGCCCGCGGTCCATGAGCGGGTCAAGAAGCTCGAGGCGCGCGGCGTGATCAGCGGCTACGCGGCGGTCGTCGACCCGGCGGCTGTCGGGCGCGGGTTGCTCGCGTTCACCTGGATCACCCAGGCGCCCGGTACGACCGCGACCGACCTCACCGGGGACTTCGCCCGTATCCCGGAGATCGAGGACTGCCACCACATTTCCGGCGAGGCGGACTACCTGCTCAAGATCCGGGCGCGCGACGCGCGCGACCTCGAGCGCGTGATCCACCGCGTGCAGTCGACGCGCCACGTCTTCACGACCGAGACGGACGTCGTCTTCTCGAGCGCCTTCGAACGGCGCCCGATGCGCCTCGTGCGCGAAACCGGAGAGGAGCCGGGCGCGTAAGGATGAGCGGGGAGCGACCGGGTTTGGTTGACGAAGCCGCCCTCGTCCGCGAGGTGGCGGCCGGTTCCGAGGCCGCCCTGGCCGCCCTCTATGACCGTCACGCCGAGGCGATCTTCGCCGCGGCCTGTCGGCTGACAGCGGATCGGCAGGTCGCCGAAGAGGTGGTGCAGGAGACGTTTCTGGCGCTCTGGAACCGGGCCGAACTGTACGATCGCGAGAGCGGGTCCCTGGCGGCCTGGCTGCACACGATCGCGAGGAACCGGACGGTCGACCGGCTGCGCGCCGCCGGACGGCGCCCGGCGCTCGTTCCGTTCTCGTCGACGGGCCCGGACGGCGAGGTCGATCCCGGCGCGGTCGATCGGCTCGTCGCGGGCGGTGCGGTCCTCGGCGGTGCGGACCTGGGACCCGGCCCCGAGGGGCAGCTCGAGTCGCTCGAGCTGCGGACCACGATCGGGACCGCCCTGGCCTCGATGCCGGAGGTGGAGCGGGTCGTCATCCTCCTCGCCTACCGGGACGACCTGACCCAGGCCGAGATCGCCATGCGCCTGGGCTGGCCGCTCGGTACCGTGAAGACGCGGACCCGGCGCGCCCTGCACCGCCTGCGCGACGCCCTCGCCGGCGAGTTCGCCCCGCGCCTCGAGTTTGCGGCGCGCGTCGGCGGCGGGGCGACCGATCCGACCGAGAGGGACGACGATGGATCACGCTGAGGCGCTCGAGCGGATCGAACTCGCCGCGGCCGAGCCGGGCGGCCTTGATCGACTGGCCGCGGGCGACACGGCCGATGCGGCGGCGGTGGCGGCTCATGTCGCCGGGTGCCCGGACTGCGCGGCAGAGCTCGAGCGCAACCGCCGTACCGCCGCCGTCGTCCGCGACGTGATCCGGACGACGCCGCCCGACGATCTCCGGGCGCGGACGCTCGGCTACGTGCGCGCGGTGGGCCGCGAACGCGGACCCGCGACAGCTTCGGGTGAAGCACCCACGATCGCGACGGCGGTCCAGCCGCCGGTCGGGGTCACCCCCGCCCTCGTCGACCGGATGCCTGAACGGTCGCGGCGATCGACGCGTTGGATCGCGGCGGCGCTCGCGGCAACCGTGGTCGTGTCCGTCGTCGCGTCGAGCGCGGTGGTGGGACTCGTCGCGTCCCGCGCGCTTGACGATCGTGACGCCGCGATCGCCGGCCGCGACGAGGTGGTCGAGGCGCTCGCGACGGTGACCGCGTGGAGCCTGCGCGTGAGCGGCGAGGCCGATGCGCGGTCCGTGCGGCTGACGAGTCCCGGTGGCGGTGACGCGAGCGCGACGATCCTCTACTCGCCGTCGACGCGCGAGCTCGTCGTCGTCGCCGAGGACCTCGTCGAGCCACCGGCGGGGACGGAGCTCCGCTGCTGGGTCGAGGTCGACGGGTCGCGCAAGCCCGTTGGCCGGATGTTCTTCGGCGGCGGGCTGTCGTACTGGGTCGGCGACGTCGAGGCGGTCGAGGGACTGACCGACGACGCGGTGTTCGGCATCTCGCTGACCGACCCGGCCGGCGGTGGCTCGGGCGGCGAGCCCGTCCTCCGTGGGGAACTCTAGGACGGTGGACGGAGGCCGGCCGAGGACCGGCAACCTCGTCGCCGAGCGCGACGTCGCCGCGATGTTCGACGAGATCGCCCCCGTCTACGACCGGCTCAACACGCTCATGACGCTCGGAGCGGACGCGGGATGGCGGCGAGCGGCGGTCCGCGCAACGGGGCTGCACGATGGTGACAGCGTCGTCGACGTCGCCTGCGGAACCGGCAAGCTCGCGATCGAGCTGGCGGCGCGGGTCGGGCCGTTCGGCCGCGTCCTCGCGGTGGACCTGTCGCCGGGCATGATCGAGCTGGCCGCGCGCGTCCATCGCGACGTCGTCCAGCTCGAGTTCGTCGTGGGCAACGCCCTCGCCCTGCCGGCCGCCGATGCGGCGTTCGACGCCGCGACGATTGCCTTCGGCCTGCGCAACCTGGCCGACTTCGAAGGGGGCTTCCGCGAGCTCCGTCGCGTCGTTCGTCCCGGCGGGCGGGTCGTGTGCCTCGAACTGACGGATCCTCGGCCGCGCTGGTGGGGGAGGGTCTACCGGACCGCGTTTTCGAAGACGGCGCCGCTCGCGGGCGCGCTCGTCGGCCGGGCGCCTGCCTACCGCTACCTGCCGGCCTCGCTCGAGGGATTCCCGGACGCGGACGTCCTGGCCCGGTCGATGGAGACGGCCGGCCTGCGCGACGTCCGATACCGGCGGCTCGGTCTCGGTGGCGTGGCGCTCCACGTCGGCGTCGTCCAGGAGTCTCGGGACTGACGCGACCGACGCGGGATCAGGCGGCCGGCTCTCCCCGCTCCGAGGTCGGGTCGTCTCCCCGCTCGGCATCGGTCGGGACGACGCCGTCGGGTCCGTCGGGCTCGTTCGGTTCGTCGGCCGCGTCCGCTTCGTCGGGCTCGTCGGGCTCGTCGGGCTCGTCGGGCGGCGGTCCGGCGAGGTAGGCGCGGTGGAGGCGGAGCACCTCCTCGGCGTCGGATTGGTCGATCGGTCGACCCTGGTCGGCCATCGCGTCCGCGATCCAGGCGGCTTCGGCCGGCAGCTCGCGCGCCTCGACGTCCGCCTCGCGGCGACTCGAGTCGGCGAGCACGAGCCACACCAGCCCGGCACCCACGACGAGGCCGACGATGAGCAGCCACCAGCTGAACTCGCTCACCGGACTCGGGCCCGGTCACACGAGAGAGGTCGATCCATGCGCCGGCCAGTATAGGCAGCCCGACCGCTTACACTCAGCCGCATGTTCGACCTGACCCCGGACCCGATCGCGTTCTCGATCGGCCCGATCGACGTCTTCTGGTATGGGATCGCCTACGCGACCGGCCTCGTGGCGGTCTACGCGCTCCTCACCCGCCTCGCCGCGCGCGCCGGTCGCCGTCCGGAACTCGTCGGCAACGGGATGATCGTCGTCGCCGTCGCGGCGCTCATCGGCGGCCGGCTCTATCACGTCATCGACCAGTGGCAGCTCTACCGCGACAACCTGCCCTCGATCATCCTGCCGCCGTACAGCGGCCTCGGCGTCTATGGCGGCCTCGCCACCGGGCTCCTCGCGGTCGTCCTCTACACGCGCTACCTGCGCGAGCCGTTCTGGGCCTGGGCGGACATCGTGGCGCCCGGGCTCTTCCTCATGCAGGCAATCGGGCGGTGGGGGAACTTCTTCAACCAGGAGCTGTACGGGCCGCCGACCGACCTGCCGTGGGGCATCCCGATCGACTGCGTCCACCGCGTGACACCGTACCTGTGCGAGACGCTGCCGTTCGAGACGACCCGGTTCCACCCGCTGTTCCTGTACGAATCGGTGTCCGGGCTGCTCGGGATGCTCTTCCTCCTGTTCCTCGGCTCGCGTTACCGGCACCGGCTCCGACCGGGCGACCTCGTCCTCGTCTTCTTCATCTGGTACGGGATCGTTCGCTTCGGGCTCGAGTCGCTGCGCGTCAACAACTGGACGTTCGCCGGGGTGCCGACGGCGATGATCGTGTCCGCCGTGTTCGTTGCGATCGCCCTCGCCGTGCTCGTCTACCGCCACCGACCGGGCCGTCCGGCCGACATGGAGCCGACCGAGGCCGATCGGAGCGTGCCGGAACCCGGGTGACCGAACCGGAACCGCCGCCCGGGCGACGACGACCGCAGGCTGCGCGGTTGTCACCCCAGGCGATGGCCGCCGCCCGCGGCGACGTCCGCGAGGGGCTCGACTGGCTGGGCCACCCGCCGTCGGCGAAGGCCGGACCCGTGTTCCGCGCCGCGGTGTGGCTCGCCCGACTCGTCCTGCTCGGCGTGTTCCGGTTGCGGATCACCGTCGACGGCCGCGAGCACGCTCCGGCCGCCGGCGGGTACCTGCTCGTGGCGGCCGTCCATCGCGGCTGGATGGACCCGCTCGTCGTCGTTCACAGCCTCCCGCTCGAGCCCCGCGCGTGGTTCCTCGGCAGCGGTCCGTCGGCCTTCAGCAGTCGCTGGCGGGAGTGGCTCATCCGCCGGCTCGGCGGGATGCTGCCGGTGTGGCGCGGCGGCGTCGGTGTCGAGCAGCACGTCGCGTCCGCCCGGGCCGTGCTCGACGCCGGCGGCGTCTTCGTGCTCATGCCGGAGGGTGGCGTGAGCGGACCACCGGACCGGCCCGCCACGTTCCGGATCGGCGCCGCCCTCATTGCCCTGCGCACCCGGGCGCCGATCGCCCCGCTTGCGGTCGCCGGGACCGGCGAGCTGTACATCGGCAAGCAGATGGCCACCCGCCTCCTCGCGCCCACCTCGGTTGCCGAGCTGCTCGGGGCGGACTGGGACGGCGTCTTCCCGGAGGAGGGATCGCGCGCGGAGCTCGACCTTGCCCACCGGCTGACCGAGCGCTTCGCCGCGATCCTCGGTCCGGTGGTCGCGGAGCTCTACCCGGGCACGGTCGACCCGCCGGCGCACCCGCGTCGGGCGCGCTGGCTCACGTGGCTGCTCCTCGCCCGACCACGTCGCGGACCATCGTCCGGGGGCTGAGCGCAGCCGCCTATACTCGGCCGCAATGCGCTACGCCGAATCGATCCTCGACCTCGTCGGCAACACGCCGCTTGTGCGACTGACGCGCATCCCGCGCGATCTCGGGCCGCTCGACGACGGGCCGCTCATCCTGGCCAAGCTCGAGACGCTCAACCCGGGTGGGTCGGTCAAGGACCGGATCGGGCTGCCGATGATCGAGGCGGCCGAACGGGACGGGCTGCTCAAGCCGGGCGGGACGATCATCGAGCCGACGTCCGGCAACACCGGCCATGGCCTCGCCATCGCCGCGGCGCTCAAGGGCTACCGCTGCATCTTCGTCATGGCGGACAAGCAGTCGGCCGAGAAGCAGGCCCTGCTCCGCGCGTATGGCGCCGAGGTCGTGCTCTGCCCGACCAACGTCGCGCCGGAGTCTCCGGAGTCGTACTACTCCGTGGCGGCCCGCCTGGCGCGCGACATCCCGGGCGCGTTCAAGCCGGACCAGTACTGGAACATGGAGAACCCGACGGCCCACGAACGGACGACGGGCCCAGAGATCTGGGAGCAGACCGAGGGCCGGATCACGCATCTCGTGGCGAGCGTGGGCACCGGGGGGACCGTCACCGGCACCGCGCGGTACCTCAAGGCGCGGAACCCGGCGATCCGGGTGATCGGCGGCGATCCCGAGGGCAGCGTCCTGTCCGGCGACACCGCGCGGCCGTACCTGACCGAGGGAGTGGGGGAGGACTTCTTTCCGGGCACGTACGATCCCGCGACGGTGGACCGATGGGTCCGCGTATCCGACCGCGACGCCTTCGCGATGGCCCGCCGGATCACCCGCGAGGAGGGCATCCTGGCCGGCGAGTCGTGCGGTACGGCGGTGGTCGCCGCGCTCGACGAGGCCCGGCTCCTGCTCGCCGACGATCCGGCCGCCGCTCGCGCCGCCGTGTTCGTCGTGATCCTGCCCGACGGGGGCCGGAACTACCTGTCCAAGCTGTACAACGACGAGTGGATGCGAGCCAACGGCCTGCTCGCGACGACCGGCGCGGTGGTCCGCGTGGCCGACCTGCTCGCGGCCCGCCACCATGCCGCCGAGATGCCGGACCTCGTGCTGGCCCGGACGACGCAGACGGTCGGCGCGGCGATCGACCTCCTCCAGGAGTTCGGGATCAGCCAGATGCCGGTCTCGGAGGACGTCGACGGCAACGCAATCGCGGGCATCGTCGGGTCGATCTCGGAAAAGGGCCTGCTCGATCGGGCGTTCCGCGACCCGTCCGTCGTGGAGCGGACGGTCGGCGAGGTGATGGACTCGCCGCTCCCGCTCGTCGACGCGTCGGCCACGCTCGACGAGGCGTTCGCGCTCCTGTCCGGCGGTGCGGCCGCGGTCGTCGCGGTCCGCGCCGAGCGGCCGGCCGGCGTGGTCACGAAGCTCGACGTTCTCGACTTCCTCGCCCACCGCGAGCGCTGAGTCCCAACGTCCGCCGACCGCCATGGAGGGTCTGATCGGGCGGGCCGCGGAGCTGGAGCGGATCGATGCTGCGCTCGCGAGACACGACGCCCTCCCGGCCGGCGTCCTGCTGCACGGCGAGGCCGGGATGGGCAAGACGATGCTGTGGCTCGAGGGCGTGCGCCGTGCTCAGAGCCAGGGCTTCCGCGTCCTCCAATGCGCGCTCACGGTGCACGAATCCGGCTTGGCCTTCGCGGGCCTCGCGGACCTCATCGGGCCGTCCCTCGATGAGGTGATTCCGGCCCTGCCGGCGCCCCAGGCGATTGCGCTCGAGGCCGCGCTTGCCCGGAGGAGCGCCGGCGCCTCGCCGTTCGACGAACGGGCGGTCGCCTTCGCGCTTCACGCGGCGCTCTCGTCGTTGGCGCGTCGTGCTCCGATCGTCGTCGCCATCGACGACGTCCAGTGGCTGGACCGATCGTCGGCCCTCATGCTCGCGTACGCGACCCGGCGGCTGCGCTCCGAGCCCGTTCTGCTCCTGTTCGCCGAACGAGCGGGCGAGCCGACCGCCGACGCCCAGTCGCTGCCACGAGGATCGGGCGTCGAGGTGGAGCGCATTCACGTGGGGCCATTGCCGATGGGCGCGCTCCACCGGATCATTCGCACGCGCCTCGGGTTCTCGCTCACGCGCCCGCAGCTCCTCACAGTCACGACGAAGTCGGATGGGAATCCGCTCCACGCCCTTGAGCTGGCGCGCTCAATCGGCCCGGGCGGGACGATGGGCGGAGACGGGCTGGCGGGCCTCCTGGCGGATCGAATCGCGGTGCTTCCCGACCGTGTCCGAGACGCACTGGCGCTGGCCGCCATCACGACGGAACCGGACGTCGAACTGTTGTCGTCCGCGATCGGGACGCCGCTCCGACGGGATCTCCGGCCGGCGCTCGAGGCGGACCTCGTGCGGATCGCGGCCGGTCAGGTCCGATTCACCCACCCGCTGATTGCCGCCGCCGCCGAAGCGAGCGTTCCGGACGGGCGACGCGCTGCGCTGCATCGGCGGCTGGCCGGCGTCGCCCGCTCGCCGGAGGTTCGGGCGGCCCATCTCGAACGGGCGGCGGACGCACCCGATGCGGCGGTTGCCGATGCCCTCGATGAAGCGGCGCGGTCGGCACATCGACGGGGTGCGCGCGCGGCGAGCGCGTCCCTGTACGAGGGCGCCGGCCGACTGACCCTGAGTGACGACCCGGAGCGGCGGGCCCAGCGGTTCCTGGCGGCGGCGGCGGCATGGTACGAGGCAGGCGACGGACCGCACGCCGAGGTGATCCTGACGGCTCTGCTGGAACAGCTCCCACGCGGCGACCAGCGCTGCGAGGCGGCCTGGCAGCTCGGTGTCATCCGCGATGAGGTCGGCCAGTGGAAGGAGGCGATCGATCTCTGGCGGGCCGCGCTCGCGGACACCGAGGACGGCAGGCTACGTTCACGGATCCTGTGCAGCCTGACGATCACCGCGCTCTACACGGGCTCCGTCGACGACGCGATACGCCTCAGCATGGACGCCGTCGACGCAGCCGAACGAACTGCCGACCCGGCGCATCTCGCCCGGGCCCTGGCGATCCGGGCGTTCATCATGACGATGAGTGGCACTCCCGGCCACGAGATGATCATCGAACGAGCGCTCACGCTTGAGGCGGACCTCGATGAGTCACTCGGGGACTGGTCGCCGGCTGCGATCGCCGCGGAGTGTGCCAGGCATACGGGTGATGTGGCCGCGGCACGGCGCCACTATGAAACGGTCCTGCAGCGGGCGGCCGATGCCGGAGATGCGAACCAGGAGCAGTGGGCCGCATTCGGGCTCGCCTCGACGGTCCTGCTGACCGGCGAATTTCGCCGGGCGTCGGAACTCGCCGACGCGGTCCTCGACCTTGCCGATCAAACCGGCCAGATGCGGATCCCGGCACGCTCCTTGCGGGCACACGTCGACACGTACCTCGGCAACCTCGACGCTGCCAGGCGGCTGGTCGACGAGGCGATGGCCGCGGCACGAGCGGCCGACGAGACCACCCATCTGTTCGGCACGTATGTCGTGCTCGCGCTGATCGAGCTGTTCGCCGGTCACGACGCGGCGGCCGCAGACGCGTACGCGTCGGCCCGGCGCATCGCGCAGGACACGGGTCTGCGACACGCCACGGTGCTGCGGGTGTTGCTGGCCGAGGCTGAGGCTGCGGCATCATCGGGACGGGCCGAGCAGGCGGATTCGGCCCTCGCCGCGTTTGACGACGCCTCCGGTGGATCGCCGCCGACGTGGTGCGTCGAGCTCCTCCATCGAGCCCGGGCGGCGGTCCACGCGGCGGACGGTCGACTACGTGAGGCAGATCTGGAGTTGTCGGCCGCCCTCAGCATCGAGGCATCCGCCCCGTTCGATCGGGCGCGGACGCTGCTTGCGGCCGGAACGCTGGCCCGCCGACTGCGTGAACACAATCGGGCGCGGATGGAGCTCGAACGCGCCCTCGCCGCGTTCACCGCGCTGGGAGTCCCGGCCTGGGTCGAGCGCACGCGCCTCGAGCTCGGGCGGATCCCGGGCCGGCGCGCCGCCCGTGGCGATGAGCTCACCGAGGCTGAGTCCCGGATCGCCGAGCTCGTCGCTGCCGGCCGTTCCAACAAGGAGGTCGCGGCCGCGCTCTTTCTGAGCGTGAAGACCGTCGAGGTGACCCTCACCCGCGTGTACGGGAAGGTCGGCGTGCGGTCGCGGGCGGAGCTGGCCCATCGCCTGGGGGCCGTGGCGAAACAGTAGGGAAACCTCTGCTGCTCGGGGCGGCGCCCCGTCGGTACGGTCGCCGCGATGGCCAGCTTCGTGATCGAGACGTACGTCTCCGGCGGCGACTCAGGCCGCTTTGCGGACGACGTCGTCGGGATCGGTGAGGCCGCCCGGAGGCTCGGTGCGGTCCCTGCCGTGCAGCATCTGCGCTCCTACCTCGTCCCCAGCGACGAGATGGGCTTCCACGTCATCGAGGCGGAGGACGCCGTCGAAGTATCGCGCGTCGCGCGCCTGGCCAGCGTCGAGGTGGAACGGATCGTCCGGGTCATCGGGATCGACCCCGCGGACTCCGGGACGGACGGGAGGGGATCATGGAGACGAGTCGAGGCTTCGGGGCACGACCGGGGCGAACTCCGGTGATCGCCGCCGCCGCCAGTCAGCCCTGTCGGGGCACCGCACGACGTCGAGTCGGCGTCGGCGCGTTGGTCGGGCTGCTGTTGGCGAGCCTCGCCGCCTGGCCGGCGGCGGTCGTCGCGTCGCAGCCGCTTGGGCAGTTCCTGTGGTGGACCGACGAGGGAGACGGGTACCGCCAGTTCGGCCCGAATGCGACGGTCACGATCCACACCGGTGCGATGGCGTTCGTCAACTCGTGTGCGCTCGGGGTGAACGACTTCCTGTTCCCATGGACCGACATCTACGTTGTGCGAACTGGCACGGTCGGCGACGGTACCGGGCTCCTCTCACAGGCCCTCGCGAGCCCCAAGACCGTCCAGGGCGTGGGCGGCGGCCTGTTTACCGACGAGCCCATCGCCTTCACGTTCCCGACCAACCAGAACCTGCCTGAGGGCGAGTACGCGATCGTCTACGACGAGTGCCAGGACGGCTACTTCAACGCCGGCACGGACGCGCTGTTCGATCCGGCGTTCCGCGTCGAGATTGGCCCCACGACCGTCCCACTGCTCCCGCTCGACCTGAGCGACATGAAGGCGGAGGCGTTCACGCAGGCGCAGGTCTACGCCGGCATGGACGTGTTCATGAACGTCCTGGCCCAAGCCAACGTCCTCTCGCCGTCGCGTTGGCAGACCTCGCTTGGGATCGTCACCTCGCTGACGGGGCTGTTCCTCGACGATCCGGTCGCGGTCCTCTCGACGCACCTGCGAAACATGGTCCGCCACTACCTCGCGCTCCACGCGGACCCGCCGGACCCGGCCTTCGCCCAGCCGACGACCGTGCTCAATCCGGCCCCCGGGGTGGAACCGCGCGGCGGATCGCCCGCACTCGCCGCGGCCGCAGCGCTGGCGACCGAGGCCGGCGCCGAGGCGGCGCTCATCGAGGCGTTCGTCCACTCACTCGAGCGATACCAGGGCGCGGCCGCCGTGTCCGACGGGACATGGGCGCTTGCCCACGCTCGGGCAATGGCCGTCACGGCGCTCGACGTCGATGCTCAGCTCGAGCGGACCGCCGCCGCGCTCGACGATCTCGCCAACGAGGCGGACGCTCAGGCCGCCGATCTCGACGGCGCCGCGGCCGCGCTCATCGACTTGCGGGATCGACTCGCGACCGACGCGCTCACGGACGACGAACGGCTGCTCTTCCGCAGCCTCGGCCTCGCCGATGATCTCGACGTGATCCTCGACGACCTCGTGGCGATGAATCTCGATGCCTTCGACGCCGCGAGCTCCGCCGACGACCTGCGCCAGGCGGCGACCGACAGTCGCGCCGCTCGCGCCACGTGGCAATCGTTCTCTGCCGCCATGTCGGACATCGTGGCGACGCTGGTCGCCGACCCGACGGTCGAGGACCTCGTCCCCGTGGCCCTGCCGGGCGGGCCGTACGCGGCCGTGGCCGGCACGCCCGTCGGGCTCGCCGGCGGCGGGACGAGCGGTGGGACGCCGATCGTCGCCTATGCCTGGGACCTCGACCTGGACGGCGACTTCGACGACGCAGCGGGTGCGACGCCGACCGTCACGTTCGACGCCGCGCGTGCGGGCGTCATCGGTCTCCGAGTCAGTGACGGCGATGGACGCCACGGCGTCGCGTACGCGCCGATCGTCGTGACGTGGCCGGGAGCTCCGCCGCAGATCGACGCTCGAACGCCGCTCTCGGACCCGGTCGAGGTGCTCGTCGGCGCGTCCCAGGCGTTTAGCGTGACGGTGTCGGACCCGGACGGGCCGACGCCGACTGTCGAGTGGCTTCTCGACGGGGCAACGGCGGCGACCGGCCTCACGTATCAGCTCGACACCACCACAGCCGACCTCGGTACGCATGTCGTCGAAGCGGTCGCCGACGACGGGTCGCGCCAACGAGTGACCTCGTGGGCCGTCGGCGTCCGTGCGCCGGACGGCGACGGCGACGGCTGGCCGGCAAACCTCGATTGCGACGATGCCGACGGCGCCGTCAACCCGGGGGCGACGGAGATCGCGCTCAACGGGGTCGACGACGACTGCGATCCTGGCACGAGCGACGACGGCCTGGGGCCGACGGCTGCGTTCGTCTCGTCGGCACCGGCCGGTGGACGGAACGTCGCCCTGTTCGACGTCGGGCCGGCCGGTTCGACGCCGTCGGCCGTCAGCGCGATCGTCATGGCGGAGTCGCCGGCGCATGCCTCGAACTGGGCGATGAGCGCGGCGCTCGATGCCGAGCCTGAGGGGCCCTCCTGGGCCGCCGGACCCGCGGCGCTGCGATACGGCGTGGTCCGCCTGTGGGGGAACGCGACCTGGCTGATCGATCGCATCGCGATCACGCCACGGATCGACTACCAGCCGCAACGGGTTCGCGACTTCGCCGTCGACGTCTCGACGACGGGCTTTGCCAGCGAGGCCGACTGGACGCAGGTGCTCTCCGCCACCGCAGGCGACTCCGGTGCCCTGCAGTCGTTCGTGCTGCCGGGCGGTCCGGTGGCGGCGAAGTATGTCCGCGTCCGCCTCCTCTCGAACCGCGGCGATCCTACGTACATCTCGGTCTCGGAGTTCAAGGTCTTCAGCCCGCAGCAATCGGCGGGATCGACCTTCGACTTCGAGGACCGCTCGAGCGACCCGGAGGACGACATCGTCTCGCGATCGTGGGACTTCGGCGATGGCTCGGCCTCGTCGCTAACCAACCCCAGCCACACGTACAGCGCCCCGGGCGCCTACACCGTGACCCTGACCGTCACGGATTCGCGCGGCCACACGAACTCGACGTCCCTCGCTCACCGGGTCCTGACCCCGCCGACCGCCTCGTTCGGACAGCCGGCGACGATCTTCGAGCGCGACAATGCCTTCGTCACCCCTTCGGCCAGCGATCCCGACGGGGAACGGATCGTTCGGATCCGCTGGAGCTGGGGGGACAACTCGCCCGACACGAGCTCCCCGCACATGTCCTTCAACGGACACCAGTACCTCCAGGACGGAAGCTACACGATCCAACTGGCCGTCACGGACGCGCAGGAGCAGGTCACGCTCGTCCAGCGCACCGCAACCGTGCTGAACCGGCCGCCGAACGCGACGCTGACGAACCGGTCCGTCATCGGCGGGCTGCCGTTCACGTTCAACGCCAACCCCTCCGACTTCGCCGACCCGATCACGTGCGAGTGGGACTGGGGCGATGGATCGTCTCTGACGACGGGCTGCGACCCGAAGGTGCACGTGTATCCCTCGCCGGCGCCGGGCGCTCCGGACGCCACCTACACCCAGACGTTCCGCGCAACCGACGATCACGACACGACGACTCGGACGGCCACGATCACGGTGACGGCATCGTTGCCAGATCGAATCCTGCCCGACGGCCGCTCGTTCCTGTTCGAGCTCCCGGCGCTACTGTCGCAGGTCACCGGAGCGACGACCTGCGCCTGGGACTTCGGGGACGGGTCAGCCACCGTGACCGGATGCGGGAGCCAGAACCACGCCTACCCCGCGATGACCCCCGGTGCGCCGGACGCCGTCTACGCGCTCCGCCTCCAGGTGACGCGTGGCACGGACGTGGCGGTAGTCGGGGGCGACATCACTGTCAAGGCGTCTGCCGCTCCGGCGATCTACCACACGGACTTCACCGGCGGCGCTTCCGCGGATTGGTCGGGGATCACGTCGACCGAGGGCGTCCAGGGCTTCTCGAGCTTCGGCTTCGAGGGCGTTTTCCTGCGCAACGCGACCGCGACCTCACCCACGACGTTGACACTCGTGAACCTCCCGCCGCACGACGCCGTGAGCCTGGGCTTCCTCCTGGCAATGATCGACTCATGGGACGGCAACAACTGCGGTGGCGGAGCTGGCGGTCCCGGGCCTGACCGCTTCACCATCCGTGTAGACGGAACCCAGGTCTTCTCGGAGGTGTTCCAGAACAGTGGCTGCGGACCGCAGAGCTACGTACCGCCACCCGGCGTCGAACTCGTCCGGCACCGCCAGATCGGCTTCATTTCGGGCGGGTTCTTCGACGACTCCGCCTACAACATGGCCCTCGAGCCGCGCCTCCAGGCGATCCCGCACACCGGCGCGACGCTGATCATCGAATTCGCTCCGGCGACGGTGGGCGCCCTGGACGAGAGCTTTGCGCTCGACGACTTCGAGGTGATGCTCCACGGGGTCACGAGCACGGCTCCCGTCGCCGAGGCGGGCGGCCCGTACACCGTGACCGAGGGCGAATCGGTCCTGGTCGACGCATCCGGATCGAGTGATCCCGACGGCGACAGCCTGACCTACGCCTGGGATCTCGACGACGACGGCGCGTTCGACGATGCGACGGGCGCGACGGCCACGTTCGCCGCGCTCGAGGGTCCCGCCGCCCACACGGTCCACGTCCGGGTCACGGACTCGACCAACCTCGCGGCCACCGACAGCGCCACGGTCTCCGTCCTCAACGCGCCACCGTCGGGTACGTTCGACGCGACGAGCACGATCTTCGAGGGCGACAGCGCGACGCTCGCATGGACGGCCGCGACCGATCCGTCCACGACGGACGCCGCGGCGCTCCACTACTCGTTCTCGTGCGACGCCACCCTGGCGCAGCCGACGGGGAGCTGGGCCCTTGCGGGCACGAGCTCGACGACCTCCTGCACGTATGACGACGACGCTGTCGTCAACGTCATCGGGCGCGTGCTCGACCCGCAGAACGCGTCGACCACGACGGGCGCGATCGTCACGATCACCAACGTTGCGCCG
>DASTOB010000131.1:0-4834 GCA_035720425.1 Candidatus Limnocylindrales bacterium | reverse complement strand
GGGCGAACCTGCTCGTCGCGCTGCGCGAACGGCCCACCCTCCGGCACTTCGACCCGGAGGTGCTGTCGTTCTGGGTGGCGAAGGAGGGTCGCGGCCGGGTCGCCGGCTTCAGCCGGGACGACGCCGTTCCGGCACAGCTCGCCGTGTCGTGGGGGAGCGTCCGGGTGATCGACCGCCTGGCGGTCGAGAACCGGTTCCTCACCTTCGGCGGCATGCTCCGGGCGGCCGCCATCGATCGGGCGACGACGGTCGTCGCGCTGCGCTCACCCGGCCCGATCGTGCGCTGGGGCGGGCACAGCCAGGGCGCCGACCCGCTGGCCGGCGAGATCGGCGCGTTCTTCGGCCGGCTCATGGTGCCGGTCGACTTCGAGCCCGGCGCCGAGGCGGCCCTCGCTGCGACGCCGCCCGCCGTGCTCTACGCGGCGTTCGTCCGCCACGCCCGCCGCCGGCTGGCCGCCTCGGCGGCGTTCCGGCGGACGGAGCCACGCCTCGAGCGGTGGCTGACGGGCGAGGCGACCCGGCTGTCCGGTACCGATCCGGTCGGCTGGTCCGCCGCCCCGCCACTCCTCCAGGAGCTGGGCCTCGACGGGACCTGAGGCGGCCCGGGGAATCAATCGGCCCGCCGGCGGGGCCGGCGGGCCGGTGCGGGACTGGGGGCGATGATCGTCAGGCGGACAGCAGCCCGTTCGCGACGAGGAAGTCCTTCGCCGCGTCGTCGATGTCCTTCTGGTCGATGTTGATGTCGACCCCGAGCTGGGTCAGCGCCTCCGTCGTCAGCTTTGCGGTGACGTCGTTGAGAAGCTTCTCGAACGCGGTCCGGTCGGCCTCGGAGAGCTTGGCCAGGAAGTCGTCGCGCACGATCGGAGCCATGTTCTCGGCCGGCTGGGTCTCCTTGTCGTCGTCAAGGACGACGAACCCGAACTGGCCGATGGCCGGCTGGGTCGAGCACAGCTCCGCCACGTCGATGGCGCCGCTGTTGAGCGCTTCGGCGATCGGGGCGTCGCACGCGGCGAGCGTCTGGAGGTTCTTCGGCGGGAACGTGATCCCGTACGCGTCGGCGAGCGCGCCACCGCACAGCGGGTTCGTCTCGCACTCCGGCGGCAGGCCCCAGGTCAGCTCATCCTGGATCGCGGTCAGGTCGCTGATCTTCGTCAGGCTGAACTCCTCCGCGGTGTCCTGGCGGACGACGAACGCGTTCGTGTCCTCGCCCGGCGAATAGTCGAGGACGGTGATGCCCTTGGGTGCGAGCAGCTCGGCGAGTGCGGCCGCGTTGGTGGCGGCGTCCGGGCTGTTCTTCGTCGCGTCGTAGAACGCGGTTCCGGAGCCGATGTACTCCGGCTTGAGATCGATCTGCCCGCTCTCGAGCGCGGGCGACGTGACGGTGCGTGGGCCGAGGCCGAGGTTACGCTCGACGGTGTAGCCCGCGGCCTCGAGGACCTGGGCGTACATCTCGGCGACGACCTGGGACTCGTAGAAGCCATCCGAGCCGATCTTGATCGTCGGCTTCTCGGTGCTGCCCCCACCCGTCGTGCAGGCGCTCAAGAGCACCAGCAGCGACGCCCCGAGGGCGAGCGCGCGGTGGATCCGCATTGGGTCTTCCCTCCTGTGTTCCGGCCGCCCGGACCTGGGCGGCGACGGTCGGGCGACCATACCAGAGGTCTCCCGACG
The DNA here is from genome assembly GCA_035720425.1 of Candidatus Limnocylindrales bacterium. Lineage (GTDB taxonomy): Bacteria > Chloroflexota > Limnocylindria > Limnocylindrales > CSP1-4 > DASTOB01. Next base: position 3,166 of record DASTOB010000131.1, on the reverse strand, counting down.
ACACTGTGTGCCGCACTACCGCGTACGTTTCAGGCGGCGCTGTGGTTCAGTGCCGATTCGGTCGCCGTTCGGCGACGGTTCTACCGCCCGGCGATCTCGCTCGCACCACGCGGGAGCTCTGCGACCCGGCGGAACGGGCGAGGGCCGCTCTCACGCAGGCCCGGTGACGTGAGGCGGCGCTGGAGCAGGGCGAACGCCCCCTCGACGAGCAGCGCCAGCCCGGCGACGAGGACGACGCCGGCGAACAGCCGGTCCAGCTCGTTCCGGGCGATCCCGTCGATCAGGTAGCGCCCCAGGCCGCCGTAGGCGACGACCGCCCCGAGCGTCGCGGTCGCGACCACCTGGACGGCCGCCGTCCGGATCCCGCCGACGACGACCGGCAGCGCGATCGGCAACTCGACCCCGGTCAGGATCTCGCGTTCGCGCATGCCCATCCCGCGGGCCGACTCGACGAGATCCCGATCGACCTCGCGGATCCCCGCGTACGCATTGACGAGGACCGGCGGGATGGCGAGCACGGTCATCGCCGTGAACGTCGGGATCACGTCGAGGCCGATGTCCGGGTTAAAACGGAGCGAGATCGGCAGGACGATGACGAGGACGGCGTACGAGGGAATCGCGCGCCCGATGTTCGCCACGTTGATCGCCAGCCCGGCACCCTTTCCGGTGTGGCCGATGAACGCTCCGAGCGGCAGCGCGATCGCCAGCGCCACGACAACCGCCGCGACGCTGATCCAGACGTGCTCGACGAGCCGGGTCGGGATGCCGTCGGTGCCCTGCCAGTGGGCGGGGTCGGCAAGCCAGGCGAGGGTATCCGCGATCATCGGACGGCTCCCGTCACCCCACGGCCCGCTCTGCCCGGGCGCGCGCCCACGGGGTCAGGCCGCGCTCGACCCGGACGAGGACCACGTCGGCGAGGACCGCGAGCCCGACCGACAGGAGGGCACCCACGTAGACCTTTGTGGCGAAGAACGCCTGGATGCCCTCCTTGATGAACAGCCCGAGGCCCCCGAAGTTGTTGCCGATGAGCGTGACGACCATGACCAGCCCGATCGTCGAGACGGTCGCGAGCCGGAGGCCGGCGACGATGAGCGGGATGGCCAGCGGCAGCTCGATTCGCCGCAGTCGCGCGAGCCGGGTCATGCCCATCGCGTCGGCCGCCTCGCGGACCTCGGCCGGCACGGCGTCGAAGCCGGCGACGATGTTGCGGACGAGGATGAGCAGCGTGTACAGGGTCAGCGGAATGACCGCGGTCAGGGTCGACAGGCCGGTGATCGGGATGAGGGCGGCGAAGAGCGCGAGGCTCGGGATCGTGTAGAGCACGCCGGCCGCGCCGGTGATCGGGCCGTAGGCGCGCCGGTCTCGCAGGACGAGGAGCGCGAGCGCGAACGAGATCGCGAAGCCGGCGACGACGGAGATGAGCGCGAGCGACAGATGCTGCCCGGTACGGAACCAGATGTCGTCGAGGTGCTCGACGATCCAGGTCCAGTCGATGAGGGGCCGGTCGTCGGTCATGACGTCGCCGGCTCGGGCTGCCGCTCGCGCAGGCGGTCGGCGATCATGTCGACCGTCACGAGGCCGCGGACCGCCCCGGTTCGGTCGACGACGATGCCCGCCTGGACGTCGGCGTCGAGGAGCATCGACAGGGCGTCCTTCAGCGTCGTCCGCCGATCGAGTAGCGGCGACATCGGGATGGCCAGGCCGGCATCGAGCAATCCGCTCGTCGGGATCTCGTCCTGGTCGACCCAGCCGATCGGGCGGTGCGACTCGTCGACGAGGAGCAGGTAGTGGAACGGGTCCGCGTGGGCGCGCGCGCGGGCGTCCGCCGCATCGTCGCCGGGACGCGCCGTGACGACCGGGCGGAGCTCGATGTCGGCGACCCTGCTCAGGGATAGGCGCTTGAGCCCTCGGTCCGAGCCGACGAAGCGGGCGACGAAGTCCGAGGCGGGGTTGGACAGGATGTCGTTCGGCGTTCCGAACTGGGCGAGCACGCCGCCGTCCTGGAAGACTGCGACGAGGTCGCCCATCTTGATCGCCTCGTCGATGTCGTGAGTGACGAACAGGATGGTCTTGGCGAGGTCTTCCTGGAGGCGGAGGAACTCGTTCTGGAGTCGGTCGCGGACGATCGGGTCGACCGCGCCGAACGGCTCGTCCATGAGCATGATCGGCGGGTCCGCTGCGAGCGCCCGTGCCACGCCGACGCGCTGCCGTTCACCGCCCGACAGCTGGGCCGGGTAGCGGTCGCGGTACGTGGCCGGGTCGAGCCCGATGAGGCGGAGCAGCTCCTCCGCGCGCTCCCGGCGTCGCGCCTCCGGCCAGCCGAGCAGGCGCGGGACGGTGGCGACGTTCTCGCCGATCGTCTGGTGCGGGAAGAGCCCCACCTGCTGGATGACGTAGCCGATGCTCCGGCGGAGCTCGGTCACGTCGCGTGTCGCGGCGTCGACGCCGTCGAGCAGGATCTGCCCCGACGTGGGCTCGATGAGCCGGTTGACCATCTTGAGGCTCGTCGTCTTGCCGCAGCCGGACGGGCCGACGAGGACGCAGATCCTGCCGGCCGGGACCGACAGTGACAGGTCGTTCACGGCGCCGGGCGTTCCGGGTCCGCTCGTCGCATAGCGCTTCGTGACGTGGCGGAACTCGACGGTGGCGGCGTGGCGGGCGGAGTCGGTCGTCATGGATGAACCGTGTGTCGCGGTCGGTCGACCGTTTCGGTGCCCGGCCGTCAGCCCCGCTCGGCCAGCGGCTTCACCTGGCCGATGAGGCGCTCGATCGTCTCCGAGTCGTACGGCGCCGGCTGCTCCGAGATGACGGTCGTGAAGCCGAGCTCGAGGTACGGCGCGAGGCGCTCGGCGAGCTGCTCCGGCGTGCCGTTCCAGAACGTGTCGTCGTCCTCGACCTCGGAGAGCGGGGTCCGGTTGTGCTCCATGGCGCGGTTCCAGACCCGCTCCGCCTCCTCCGCGGAGTCGCGGATCGTGGCCTTGATCCCGAGCGTGAACTCGATCTCCGCGGGATCGCGGCCCACCGCCGCGCAGTGATCGCGCAGGACGTCGATCTTGTGGGCGAGCTTCTCGACGGAGCCCATCGCGTTCCACATGTCCGCGTAGCGGGCGACCGTCCGAAGCGTCTTCTTCTCGCCGGATCCGCCGATCATGATCGGCAGCCGGCG
>DASTOB010000130.1:0-12499 GCA_035720425.1 Candidatus Limnocylindrales bacterium | reverse complement strand
CGGGACAGGACCGCAGCGAGTGAACCGGTCAGGAGCTGGTGGTCGTCGACGAGGAGGACGCGGATCCGCTTCGGGTCTGCTGCCACGCCCTTCCTCCCCACGCATCGGGCTGCCGCGACGCGAGCCCGTGAATCCCCGACGGCACGCTCGATACTACACCGTGGTTCGATCCTGCCATCGTGTCGGAGCCCCATAATCGGGTCCATGCGCGCCGCCATCCTCGGGTTCGGGCTGATCGGCGGCTCCGTGGCGCGGGCCGTGCGGTCCGGGGGGCCGGAGGCGCACGATCCGGTCTGGCGCCTTGTGGCCTGGAGCCCGACGGGGCGTGGCGCGGCTCGCGCCCTCGCCGATGGCGTGATCGACGAAGCCCCGCGCGATCCCGCCGGCGCCGTTCGCGACGCCGATGTCGTCATCCTCGCCGCCCCGCCGCTGGCCTGCCTCGAACTGCTCGACGTGCTCGGTGGCCCGCTGCGACGGGCCCTCGGCGATGCCCTCGTGACCGACGTCGCGAGCACGAAGCGGGCGATCGTCGCGCGCGCCGCGAGTCATCGACTTCGGTTCGTCGGCGGGCATCCGATGGCCGGCCGGGAGACGACCGGCTACGACGCCTCCGACGGGGCGCTGTTCGCCGACCGCCCGTGGGTCGTGACCCCGGACGGGGCGGCCGATGCCGACGTCGCGACGATCGAGGCGCTCGCCCGGCGCTGCGGAGCCCGCCCGCTCGTCATGGACGCGGCCGCGCACGATGCGGCCGTCGCGGCGATCAGCCACCTCCCGCTCGTGCTCTCGGCGGCGCTCGTCGAGGCCGTCGCCGGAACGCCGTCGGCACCGCGCGGAGACTGGCCAGCGGCCGCGTCGCTCGCCGCGACTGGCTGGCGCGACATGACCCGCCTCGCGCGCGGTGACGTGGCGATGGGCGCCGGCATCGCGGCCACGAACGCTGATGCTCTCGTCGCCCGGCTGCGCGATGTTCGAGCCATCCTCGACGACTGGATCGCGGAGCTCGATGCGCCGGAGGACGGGCGACCGGAATCGCTCGCCGCTCGCCTCCGGGCGGCCCGGGAGGTGCTCGAGAATCCGCCGGAGTCGCCGGCATGAGCGACGAGCTCGTCTTCGTCGTCCCGGCGGCACACGTCGTGGCAGGCGGCGCGTGGCGCGGGATCCGCCCGGCCGACCCGGCGATGCTGGCCGCGGTCGTCGATGGCGGCCGGTTCGCGCCGCGACCGGCGATGGAGCTGGACCCGGCCTGGAAGCAGGTCATCCCGTATCTCGTGCTCCGGGACGGGTCGCGCTACTTCCTCATGCGGCGCTCGACGGCGGGGGCGGACGCGCGGCTCCACGACCGGTACTCGATCGGCGTGGGCGGCCACCTCAATCCCGGCGACGGCGGCATCGAGGGCGGGCTGCGGCGCGAGTGGCGCGAGGAGCTGCGGGCGACGTGGGAGCCGGACTTCCGCCTCGTCGGGCTGCTCAACGACGACTCGAACGAGGTGGGCCGGGTCCACGTCGGTGTCGTGTTCACGGCCGAGGCGGCCGGTCGCCCCGTCGCCGTCCGGGAGACCGACAAGCTGACCGGCGGATTCGCCGAACCGGACGAGGTGGCCGGCGTCGTCGACCGGCTCGAGACGTGGAGCGCCCTCGTGTTCGGTCACCTCGATGCCCTGGAGCGGGCGGAAGCGGTCGCGGTGCGATAATCCGGGGCGGAGGTCCCGCGTGACCCGACTCATCGCTCGCCTGGTGCTGCTCGTCCCGCTCGTGGCGGGTGCCGTGGGCCTCGCCCTGTCGGCCGGTTCGACGCGCGGTGCCACGGATGGCCCGGCCGTCATCGTCCTGCCGGCGACCGGCGTGGTCGACAACGTCCTCGCGGGTTACCTCGGCGACGGCATCGCCCGGGCGGAGCGCGACGGGGCGGCCGCCGTGATCATCCAGCTCAATACCCCCGGCGGCAGCGTCGAGTCGACGCTCCTGATCGTCTCCTCGATCCTCGAGGCGGACGTGCCGACGATCGTGTGGGTCGCTCCACAGGGGGGCCGCGCAGCCAGCGCCGGCACGTTCATCACGCTCGCCGCGAACATCGCGCTCATGGCCCCGGGCACGAACATCGGGGCGGCCTCGCCGGTCGGCGGGGGCGGCGAGGACATCGAGGGCACGCTCGGGGACAAGGTCCGCAACGACACGATCGCCAAGATGCGGGCGATCGCGGAGGAGCGTGGCCGGAACGTCGAGTGGGCCGTCGCGACGGTCGAGGAGGCGATCTCGTCGTCCGCCGCCGAGGCGGTCGCGGTGGGCGCCGTTGATGGGATCGCGGCCTCGCTCGACGAGGTGCTCGCGTTCGCCGACGGTCGCGAGGTCCGCGTCGGCGGCACCACGGTGGTCGTCGACGTCGCCGGCGCGTCGGTGACGGAGCTCCCGATGAACCCGTTCCAGGCGTTCCTCCACCTCCTATCGGACCCGAACATCGCGTTCATCCTGTTCACCGTCGGGTTCTACGGACTCCTGTTCGAGCTGCAGAACCCCAACTTCGTGACCGGCATCCTCGGCGCTCTCGCGATCATCCTCGCGTTCATCGGCTTCGGCAGCCTGCCGCTCAATGTGGCCGGACTGCTCCTGATCGGGCTCGCGATCGTCTTCTTCGTGCTCGAGCTGACCGTAGCGAGCCATGGGTTGCTCACCGTCGCCGGGCTCGTGGCGTTCGCCCTTGGGGCGTCCGCCCTGTACACAGAACCGGGTGGACCGACGGCGCCCGACGTGTCCGTCGCCACGCCGCTCATCGTCGCCATGACGATCACGACGGCTGCCTTCATGGCGATCGCCGTGTGGACGGTCATCCGCACCCGCCGGCGGCTGCCGGCGCTCGCCCTGCGACCGTTCGGTGCTGGCGGCTCGACCGTCGTCGCGGCGGGCACGGCCGGCGAGGTACGCCTGCCGCTCGAGCCCGTCGGATCCGTCTACGCCGCGGGCGAGGAGTGGAGCGCCCGGTCCGCGGACGGCCAGCCCCTCGCGCGGGGCACCCCGGTGCGCGTCATCCGCGAGGAGGGCCTGACCCTCGTCGTCGAACCTGCCGACCCGTCCGGGTCGGCCTAGCGGAGGGTCCCGTGGAACCGATCACGATCTCGATCATCGCCTTCGTCGCGGTGGTGGTCCTCGCCTTCCTCTACGCGTCGATCAAGATCGTCAACCAGTACGAGCGGATCCTGATCTTCACGCTCGGCAAGACGAGCCCCCAGGAGGTGAAAGGTCCGGGCTGGGTCTTCATCGTGCCGATCATTCAGCGCGGTGTCCGGGTCGACATCCGCGAGCGATTCATCGAGATCCCCTCCCAGACGAACATCACCAAGGACAACGCGCCGATCAGCATCGACTTCCTCATCTACTGGAAGATCGTCGACCCGTACCGGAGCATCGTCGAAGTGCAGTTCTTCGAGGGCGCCCTCCAGAACATCGCCACGACCACGCTGCGTGCGGTCATCGGCGACATCCTGCTCGACGACGTGCTGTCGAAGCGCGAGCAGATCAACGAGGTGCTGCGGGTCAAGCTCGACGAGGTGACCGAGCGCTGGGGCGGCAAAGTCACGACCGTCGAGATCCGCGAGATCACGCCACCGCGCGAGGTCCAGGACGCGATGAATCGGCAGCTGTCCGCGGAGCGGACACGGCGCGCGGTGATCACCGAGTCGGAGGGCACTCGCCAGGCGGCGATCAACGTGGCCGAGGGCCAGAAGCAGTCGGAGATCCTCAAGGCGGAGGGCGACCGGCAGGCCGCCATCCTGCGCGCAGAGGGCTTCGGCCAGGCCCTGACCCGGATCTTCCAGGCCGCCTCCGGGGTCGACCAGAAGACGATGGCACTCCAGTACCTCGAGGCACTCAAGGCGCTCGGTGCCAGTCCGGCCACGAAATTCATCATCCCGACCGAGTTCACGCGGCTGCTCGAGCCGATCACCGGCTTCGTCGAGCGCGGCATGGCCGGCGGGGAGGGGAGCGGAGGCACCGCAGCAGGCCGATGATCCGGCGAGCGCTTCTCGCCGGTGCCGGCGTCGCGCTGCCGCTCGCGTCGTACGGGGTCATCGTCCGGCGCGCGGCCGACCGGGTGTTCGCCGCCCGCCGCCGCGCACCGGGCGAGGAGGCACTCGGTCCGGCCCTCGACGCGCTCGGCGGCGAGGTCGTCCGGATCCGATCGCGCGACGGGCTGCGCCTGTCCGCTCGCTGGCTGCCGGCCGTCCCGCCCCACGACGGGGCGTGGCGGCCCGATCCGCGCGACGCGATCGTCGTCCTCCACGGCTGGTCCGGGTCCGTCGCCCCGGACCTCGTCGAGTTCGGGCCGTTCCTGCGCCGGACGGCGGGCGTGCTCGGGCTCGACTTCCGCGGACACGGGGACTCCGATGAGAGCCCGACGACGTTCGGCCTCCGCGAAGTCGACGATGTCGGCGGCGCGCTCGCCTGGCTCGGCGAGCGGGGGATCCGGCGCGTCGCGCTGTTCGGGACGTCGATGGGGTCGATCGTCGCGCTCGCCTCGGTGGCCGTGCTCGGCGACGGATCGCTGACCGGCGCCGACGCGGACCCGGCCGCGCCGGCCGCGCCCCTCCCCGCGCCACGACCGCAGATCGTCGCGGTGGTCGCCGAGTCGGTTCCGGCCGAACTGCCGACCGTCGTCGCCGGCCGGATGCCGGCCCGGCTGCCGGCCGTCGTTCGGCGCCGCCTCGCCCGGCGCGTCTTTGCGACGGCGGACCCCCGGTTCGGCGGCGACCCCCGGGCGACCGAGCCGATCCGGATCGCCCCGCTCGTCGGCCCGGTCCCGGTGCTCCTCATCAGCGGAGCGGCCGACGAGCTCGTGCCCGTCGACGACGGCCGTCGCCTGGCCACTGCGCTCGGTTCCGGCGCGGAGTGGTGGCTCGTCCCGGGCGCGCGGCACAGCCGGGCCCACGAAGCGGATTCGGAGGCGTATGAAACGCGGGTGACGGCGTTCCTCCGCCGGGCGCTTGGCGCGGCGCAAGAGGGTCCCGGCGACGCGGGTATACTCGCCCCGGCGCGGCCGCTCTCGCCCATCCGGGGGGCACCGGTCGCCGACGAGCCCGATCAGGGAGGGTGACGACCACCGATGGCGGCCAAGATCCTCGTCGTCGACGACGATCCCAACGTCCAGCGCCTGCTGCAGTACACGCTCAAGCAGGAGGGCTACGAGGTCGTCACCGCGTCTGACGGCGCCGAGGGCTTCCGGCTATGGGGGCAGGAGACGCCGGCCCTCATCCTGCTCGACGTCATGCTACCCAAGCTCGACGGCTACCAGGTGGCAACGAAGATCCGGCAGGAAGAGGGCAACGCCGGCCACGTCCCGATCATCATGCTTACCGCGGAGCGCGAGGTGGAGCAGAAGGTGCGGGGCCTCCGCGCCGGCGCGGACGACTACCTCATCAAGCCGTTCCACCCGGCGGAGCTGCTGGCCCGGATCAAGAGCCTGCTCGCCCGGTTCGCGCCGCGCGAGACGCTCGTCGGCCGGCCGCCGATGGGCCGCGTGTTCGCCTTCTACGGCGCCAAGGGCGGCGTGGGCACGACGACGATCGCGATCAACGCGGCGATCGCCCTCCATCGCGAGCTCGGACGCAAGGTCGCCCTCGTCGACGGCAACCTCCAGTTCGGCGACCATCGGGTGTTCCTCGACCTGGGCCTCGACCGCAAGAGCATCGTCGACATCGTCACCGCGCCGGCGATCGACGGCGACCTCGTCCGGCAGGTGCTCGTCAAGCACGATTCGGGCGTCGACCTGCTCCTCGCGCCGCCGTCTCCCGAGACGGCCGAGCTCGTCACGCCGGACCACATGCCGGTCATCCTCGACCACCTCCGCCAGTCGTACGACTACGTCCTCGTCGACATCGACAAGCGCCTCGACGACGTCAACCTGGGGATCATCGAGGTGTCGGAGGCGGTGTTCGTCGTCATGACCGCCGACCTGTCGTGCCTCAAGAACGTGCGCCTCGTGCTCGAGACGATCGGTCATCTCGGCTACGAGAAGGACAAGGTCAAGCTCGTCCTCAATCGGTCCAACGCGTTCACCGGGATCAACGTCAAGAACGCCGAGGGGGCGCTCAAGCGGACGATCGACCACCAGGTGGTCAACGAGTACCGCGGCGCCATCTCCGCCCTCAACACCGGCGCCCCGTTCATGTTCACCAAGGCGGACTCGCTGCTCGGCCGCTCGCTCCTCGACTTCACCCGCGTGGTCGACAAGAACGCGCCCGCGACGACCGCTCAGCCGGCGCTCGCCCCGGGCCGCTAGCACGCCCCTGGTGAGCGGGCGATAAGCGCCCGTCGATCCCCGGATAATCGCGAGGTGAGCGCCCGCCGCTAGGGTGCGATCGTGCTCGCCACGGTCAACTCGGCTACGCTCCACGGCCTCGACGGCCGGACCATTCGGGTCGAGGTCGACGTCGCCCCCGGTCTGCCAGGGTTCACGATCGTCGGGCTCGCGGATGCGGCGCTCCAGGAGGCGCGTGAACGGGTTCGCGGCGCGATCCGGAACTCCGGATTCACCCACCCGGCCCGCCGGATCACCGTCAACCTCGCCCCGGCGGAACTGCGCAAGGCCGGAGCCTCGCTCGATCTCGCGATCGCCGTCGGCGTGCTGCTCGGCTCGGAGCAGATTGCGCCGGGCAGCGGGCGGCCGGCGATGGTCGGAGAACTGTCGCTCGGGGCGGAGGTGCGCCCGATACCGGGTACCCTGCCGATGGTCGCCGCCCTCGCGCGTCGCGGGGTCCGCCGCGTCCTCGTCCCGGCCGCCGCGCTCGACGAAGCGCGCCTCGTCGAGGGGATCGAGTGCATCGGCGTCGAGTCGCTCGCCGAGGCGGTCGGGGCGATCCGGTCGTCCCGCTCTCGGCGGCGCGTCGTCCCGCCGAGCCGGATCGACCTCGGTGGTGCGGGCCTGGCCGCAGCGCCGGACCCGCCCGGCATCGAGCGCGAGGGGTGGCCGGACCTCGCCGAGGTGCGCGGGCAGCTCGAGGCGCGGCGCGCCATCGAGATCGCCCTGGCGGGAGGGCATGCGATGCTCCTCGTGGGCCCTCCGGGGGCCGGGAAGACCCTCCTCGCGCGGACGATCCCGGGGCTCCTGCCGCCGCTCGACGACGCGGCCGCGCTGTCCGCGACCGTGATCGCCTCGGTGGCCGGCGGCGAGCGGATCCGGGCCCTCGTGCGACGGCCGCCGTTCCGCATGCCGCACCACACGACGTCGTACGCGGCGATGGTCGGCGGCGGTCCTCGGCTGACGCCCGGCGAGGTCACGCGGGCGGACGGGGGCGTCCTGTTCCTCGACGAGCTGGCGGAGTTCTCACGTGACGTTCTCGAGGCGCTGCGCGAGCCGCTCGAGGAGGGTCGTGTCGCCATCTCCCGGGTGATCGGCGCGCAGACGTTCCCGGCGCGCTTCCAGCTCGTGGCGGCGATGAACCCGTGCCCGTGCGGCATGGCCGGCACGGACGGCGGCGGGTGCAGCTGCCCGCAGACGGTCGTCGACCGGTACGCCTCGCGCGTGTCCGGGGCACTGCGCGACCGGATCGACCTGTGGGTCGCGATGCCGCGGCTGGCCCCGGCGGCCCTCGTCGGTCGTGACGAGCCGGAGGACTCGGCGACCGTGCGGGCGCGCATCGCCGCCGCGCGAGCACGCCAGCTGGGGCGGCGCACCGGTCTGCTCAACGCACGGATCTCCGGGCGGGAGCTGCGAACGGTCGCCGGACTCGATGCCGCCGGGCGGCGTCGCCTCGTCGAACTGGCCGAGGCGGAGCGGCTGTCCGGGCGGGGCACCGCGCGGCTCGTTCGGGTCGCCCGGACGATCGCCGACCTCGACGACCGGCCGTTCGTGGCGGTCGAGGACCTCGAAGAGGCCGCACGGTACCGCGCGTTCGACGCGCGGGCCGCCACGCGCCTCGCGGTCTGATGGTCGGCGTCGGTCGGGCCGGACCGCTGGGGCCGGTGCCGCTCGCTCAGGACGCGGTGAGCTCGCCTTCCGCGGCAGCGATGGCCCCCTCTCCCCGCGACCCGGACCGGGAGGAGCGCGACGCGCTCGCTGTGCTCGTGTCGGTACCGGGCGTCGGGCCGGCCACGCTGGCCCGGCTCATCGGGGCGATCGGGTCGGCGAGCGACGTTGTGGCCCTCGCGCGGCGACCCGGCGCGGCGACCCGGCTGCGGGCCGCCGCCCCCTCGCGCGGCGAACGCCCGGGCGGCGTGACCGACGAGGTTGCCGAGGCCCTCATCGACGCGGCCGGACGGTCGGACGAGATCGTGGGGCGCGTCAGGGCCGCTGGACTGACCGTCGTCACGCTCGAAGACGAGACGTACCCGGCACGGCTCCGCGCGACGGAGCTGCCGCCGCTCGCGCTGTTCGTCCGGGGATCCGTGGCCGCGCTGTCCGCGCGCCGAGCGGTCGCGATCGTCGGCACGCGATCCGCCACGCACGCGGGCCGGCAGATCGCGAGCCAGCTCGCCGCCGTGCTCGCCGCGGCCGGAGCGACGATCGTATCGGGGCTCGCCATCGGGATCGACGGCGCGGCCCACGCGGGTGTCGTCGCGGTTCATGGATCGACGGTCGCGGTGCTCGGGGGCGGCCATGATCGCCTCTACCCTCCGGCGCACGCACGGCTGGCCAGGACAATCGCCGAGGAGGGCGGCGCCGTGATCTCGGAACACGCGCCGTCCACGTCACCGGCGCGGCACACGTTTCCGCGCCGGAATCGGATCATCGCCGGCCTTGCCGAGGCGACGATCGTGGTCGAGGCGGGTCGCGGCAGCGGCGCGCTGACGACCGCGGTGTGGGCGATGGAGCAGGGGCGCGGCTGTTACGTCGTTCCCGGGCCCCTCGGCGCTCCGACATGGGCCGGATGCCTCGAGCTGCTGCGCGAGTGCCACGGCGTGGCGCGAATCGTGGCCGGGCCGGCGGAGCTCCTCACGGACCTGGACCTGCCGGACGATGCGTCGGCCGGGCGGGACGTCGACGCGGGGGCCGCCCGGCTCGGCGTGCCGTCCGTCGCGGCCGTCCTGCTCGAGCTCGGGCCGACGGCGCGGACGGTGGGCCGGGCGCTCGTGGCCGGCCTTGCCACCCCGGACGACCTCGTCGCTGCGACGGACCTGCCGGTCGCCACGGTCCTCGCCGCGCTGACCGTCCTCGAGGGCCGCGGGCTTGCGACGTCGGCCTATGGGCGCTACCGCGCCGCGGGGGCACTCGCGGCCGCCTCTCCGGGTGGGCGGCGGCGCGTTCAACGCGCCGTTCCGGGCGCTGGGCGCGGCCGCTGATCAGCGCACGCCGGCGCCGAGCGCCTCGACGGCGCGACCCCCGGAGCCGCTCCGGAGCCGCCCCGAGGTCGGCCTGTGCTACCATCCCGGCCGACAGCCGCGGCCCTCATCGGTCGCGCCGGCCACCGACGGCCTTCGAACCCCCAGCGAACCCGCCAGGAGCCAGAGTTATTGCGTAGAGTCGCCATCGCGGCGCTGGCCGTTCCCGTCATCGCCCTGACCTATCTGCCGATCCTCCTCCGCCGATCGATCGTCGCCCGAGGGTTCCTCGTCGTCGGCATCGCGGCCGTCGTGGGGCTCGGGGCGAGCGGGTTCACGAGGCCGACCGCAACGGTCGCGACTCCGCCGAGCCAACCCGTCCCGCTCACGAGCGCGGCCTTCACCACGGATCTCCGCGCCGGCCAGGAGCCCGATGCGCCGGTGTCGATCGCGTTCTCCACGCCGATGGACGCCGGCAGCGTGCGCGCCCACCTGTCCATCGACCCGCCCGTCCCGGTCGCCCTGTCGTGGGACGAGGTCGGCACGACGCTCACCGTCACGCCGACGGGGTCGTGGAACACGGCGCGGTTCCACACGATCACGATCGACGCCGGCGCGCTCGCCCTGACCGGCCGGCCGCTGTCGAGCCCGATCCGCGCCGCGTTTCTGACCCGCGCGGCAACGACGGCCACGATCACCCCGACCCGGGCGGTCGCCGACGAGGTCACGGCCGATACCGCGTTTGACATCGTGTTCGATCGGCCGGTCGACGCCGCGTCCCTCGCCAACGCCCTGCTCAGCCAGCCGGCGATCGAGGGCACGCTCGAGCGGGTTGGCCGGCGGACCGGCGAGCGCTGGCGGTTCGTCCCGGCATCCCCGCTCGCCCTCGATACGACGTACACCCTCGGCCTCTCGACGGTCGTGCGCGACGTGGACGGCGCCGGACTGGCCGGGCCGGCGACGATCAGCGTGCGAACCGCGGCACCACCGCGCGTCGTCCGGTTCCGTCCGGTCGACGGCGCGACCGCGGTGGCGTGGAGCCAGGTCGTGTCGGTCCGCTTCACCGAATCGATGGACCCGACCACGACGGCCGCGGCCTTCTCGGTCACGGCCGGCGGATCGGCGGTCCAGGGTGCGCTCAGCTTCGCCGAGAACGGAACGGTCCTCGTGTTCGATCCGGCCGCGAACTTCGGGTACGGCCAGAAGGTCGACGTGATCGTCGGCGCCGGCGCGACGTCGACCGCCGGGGTCCCGCTCGGGGCGGAGGTCCGCGGCTCGTTCACGACCGCCGCCCGACCAGCGCCACGGACGGTGTCGATCCCGACCGGCGGCGGCTCGATCGGGACGAGCAGCTGGGCGGCCGTCGAGGTCTATTACACGAACCTCATGAACTGTACGCGGACCGGCGGTTGGGTCACCTCGGGCGGGGACTGCTCGAGCCCCGGCGGCCGCAACGTCGCGCCGCTCGTCCTCGACGCGGGAATCACCGCCAACGTCGCGCGGCCGTATGCGCGCCGTCTCGCCGAGGGCAACCTGTGCAGCCACTTCATCGGCGGCAACCCGGGCGATCGGCTGCGGGCCGCCGGGTACACCGGCTACAACTGGGCGGAGAACATCGGCTGCCGATCTGGCGACGCGTATGCCTCCGTCCTCGCCACGCACCTGTTCTATCAGAGCGAGCAGCCTTACAACGGCGGCCACTACGTCAATCTCATGAACGCTGCGTACACCCGGGTCGGCGTCGGCGTCTGGGTGTCGTCCGGGCGGGTCCGCCTCGTCGTCGATTTCATCGGTCCCTGACCGGATCGACGTCGTGATCCGCAACGCCGTCATCCACCTGGTCGGCGACCAGCCGCTCGTGGCCGACCTGTTCGAGTTGCCGGCGTCCGCCGATCAGGGCCTGCTGTGCACGAATCTGCGCACCCTGACCGGCCAGCGGCCGGTCTTCGCCGACCACATCGCATCGGTCTTCTTCTTCCCGTACAGCCACATCCGGTTCGTCGAGATCGCGCCGGGCTCCCAGGGCGCGACGGCGGGGACGGCCGGCGACGTCGCGGCCGAGGCGGCTCCGGCGGATGGCGGAGCGGAGCCGGCGGACCCGGAGCCGGAGCTCGAACTGGACGAGGACTTCCTCCGCCGCATCCGCGAGGTTTAGGCGCACGTAACGCGGCGGCAACGCGTCGGCAAGGGGCGGGCGAGCCGCCGTGCATGGCCCGGCAAGGGGCCGATGCTACACTCCCGCGCGATGCCCAGACACCTCGTGATCGTCGAATCGCCTGCCAAGGCGCGGACGATCGAACGCTACCTCGGCGACGACTACCGCGTGCTTGCCTCGTACGGACACGTCCGGGACCTCCCGGAGAATCCCGGCAAGGGCAAGTTCGGCGTGGACGTCGACCACGACTTCGCCCCCGAATACATCGTCTCGGACGATCGACGCAAGCAGGTCGACAGCATCGCCCGCGAGGCGAAGCGCTCCGACACCGTCTATCTCGCCACCGACCTCGACCGCGAGGGCGAGGCCATCGCGTGGCACGTCGCCGAGGCGGCCGGCGTGCCGGCCGCGAAGACGCGCCGGGTGACGTTCAGCGAGATCACCGAGGGCGCGATCCGCGACGCGTTCGCCCATCCGCGCGACATCGACACGAACCTCGTCGACGCGCAGCAGGCGCGCCGGATCGTCGACCGCCTCGTCGGCTACACGCTCAGCCCGCTCCTGTCGCGCAAGGTCCGCGGCGGGCTGTCGGCGGGTCGCGTCCAGTCGGTCGCGGTCCGCCTCGTCGTCGAGCGCGAGCGCGAGATCAACGCCTTCACTGCGCGCGAGTACTGGACGCTCGAGGCACTCCTCGAGACCGGCGCCGGCGAGCCGTTCACCGCCGACGTCGTCCGAATCGACGGCGCGGCGCTCGACGTCGGCGACGGCGAGACCGCCACGGCGCACGCCGAGGCGCTGCGCGGCGAGCGGCCCGTCGTGCGGTCCGTGTCGACGCGCGCCCAGAAGCGTAGCCCGGCTCCGCCGTTCACGACCTCGACCCTCCAGCAGGAGGCGAGCCGGAAGCTCGGCTACAGCCCGAAGCGAACGATGTCGATCGCCCAGCGCCTGTACGAAGGCGTCGAGACCGCGGACGGCCACGTCGGCCTCATCACGTACATGCGCACGGACTCGACGGCGATCGCCGGGGTCGCGATGGGCGAGGCGCGCGACGTCATCGCCGAGCGCTGGGGCGAGCCGTACACGATGCCCAAGGGC
>DASTOB010000129.1:0-7642 GCA_035720425.1 Candidatus Limnocylindrales bacterium | reverse complement strand
GGCTGGGCGACCGCGATCAGCCCGGGACCGGCCAACGAGAGCGGCCAGGCGGTGACGTTCGAGATCGTCTCGAACAGCAACGCCGCGCTGTTCGCGACCGGCCCGACCGTGTCGCCGACCGGGACCCTGAGCTACACGCCGGCCGCGAACCGCAACGGCGTCGCCACGATCCAGGTTCGGATCGCGGACGACGGCGGAACGGCGAACAGCGGCGTCAACGCAAGCGCCAGCCAGTCGTTCACGATCACGGTCACGGCCGTCAACGACCCGCCGAACGCGGTCAACGACGTGTCGTTCACGGTGGCGGCCAACTCCGGCCCGACGGCGCTCGACGTCCTTGCCAATGACACGTTCGCCCCGGACACCGGCGAGACGCTCACGATCGTCGCCGCGACGCAGGGCGGACACGGCAGCGTCGCGATCACCGGCGGCGGCACCGGGCTGACCTACCAGCCGAACGCCTTCTTCGAAGGCACCGACATCTTCACGTACACGATCAGCGACGGCGCCCTGACCGACACGGCGACCGTCCTCGTGACGGTCGTGCCGGCCGGCGGGGTCGGCCGATTGGCCGGGCCCGATCGGTATGCCACCGCCGCGGCGATCAGCGCCGCGACATTCGCGCCTGGCGTGCCGATCGCCTACGTCGCCACCGGCGCGAACTTCCCCGATGCGCTGGCCGGCGCCGCCGCCGGTGGCTACCGCGGCGGGCCGGTCCTGCTCGTGACCCAGTTCACGATCCCGCAGGCGACGCTCACCGAGCTCGCCCGCCTCCAGCCGTTCAAGATCGTCGTGCTCGGGTCCGCCGGCGTGGTGGGTGACGCGGTCGCCAATGCCCTCGTGCCGTACACCACGTCGGGCGTCGTCGAACGGTACGCCGGGCCGGATCGGTACGCCACGGCTGCCGCGATCAGCGCCGCCACGTTCCCGGTCGGGCCACCCGTCGCGTACATCGCCACCGGTGCGAACTTCCCGGACGCGCTCGCGGGCGCCGCGGCCGGCGGCTTCCTCGACGGTCCCGTCCTGCTCGTGACCCAGTTCACGATTCCGCAGGCGACGCTCACCGAGCTCGCCCGCCTCCAGCCGTTCAAGATCGTCGTGCTCGGGTCCGCGGGCGTGGTCGGCGACGTCGTCGCCAATGCCCTCGTGCCGTACACGACGAGCGGCGTCGTGGAGCGCCTGGCCGGGCCGGATCGCTATGCGACGGCCGCGGCGATCAGCGCGGCGACGTTCGCGCCCGGTGTGCCGGTGGCCTATATCGCGACCGGGACGAACTTCCCGGACGCGCTCGCCGGGGCCGCCGCCGGCGGTCATCGCGGCGGGCCGGTCCTCCTCGTGAACCCGGCGGTCGCTGCTCTCCCGGGCCCGACCGCAGCGGAGCTCGCCCGGTTAAAGCCGCGAACGATCATCGTGCTCGGCAGCGCCGGTGCCGTTCCGGACTCGATCCTCAACCTGCTGCCGCCGTACGTCGTCGCGCCATAGAAGCCCCCGCGCGGCCCGCGGCGCAACCCGGAGCCCTGACACCGGATCGCGACCGCGGAATCGCAGCTGCTATACTCGCCGGGCCTTGCCAGGTCGCCCATGAACGAGACCGGTCGAGCGTGGGCCTACTTCGCCCTCTTCTCGGAAATCGGCATCGTGCTCCTGATCACGATCCTGGCGGGCGTGGGTGCCGGGTACTGGGTCGATACACGACTGGACTCCCTCCCCATCTTCGTCCTCGTCGGGTTCGGACTCGGGTTGACGGTGGGGGCGCGTGGCGTCTGGGTCCTGATCTCCCGGTTCCTGGCGAGCTTCGACGAATGACGGCGAACTGAGCGAGAGCGCGGCGGAGGAGCCGCGCTCCTGTGTGTGGAGCGAGCGTGTCGAGCGACGAGCAGACGACGGCCCCCGCGGCGGCTTCGGCCCCGGCCGACCAGGCCGACCGGACGGACCCGGCGCCGTCTGCCCCGCGACCCCGGTCGAACCGGCGGCCGATCCTGCTCGCCATCGTGGCCGTCATCGTCATCGACGTCCTCGCCGTCCTGTTCGTCCCACCCGTCCCGCCCGGCGATCCGGCTGCCGAGTTCCAGTACCCCAACGACGGGATGATCGGAGCGAACGTCGAGTTGCCGGCCCCGTTCGTGGTCTGGGATCTCGCGCCGGATCAGCACAGCGAGGGGCTCGTCCAGTTCCACCCGAGCATCACCTCGTCGATCCTCACCTCCTGGATCATCATCGTCCTCGTGCTCGTGACGGTCTTCCTGCTCACCCGGCGGCGCGAGGACGTGCCGCGCGGGGCGCAGAACTTCCTCGAGTTCGTGTACGAGGCGTTGCACAACTTCGCGACCAGCCTCGGTGGTCCCCGGGCCGCTCGCTATGTGCCGCTGTTCGCCGGCCTGTTCATCTACATCCTGGCCAGCAACTGGAGCGGCCTCATCCCGTTCGTCGGCAAGATCCACCAGTTCCGCGCTCCGTCGAGCGACGTGAATATCACGATTGGGCTCGCCCTGGTCAGCTTCGTCGTGTTCCACGTCGAGGGCATCCGCGGCCTCGGGATCGGCGGCTACCTTTCGAAGTTCTTCCCGATCCGCGAGTTCCGCAACGGCGTCGGGGCCGGGGCGATCGCGATGTTCGTGGGCCTCGTCGAACTCCTGCTCGAGTTCGTCAAGCCGCTCACGCTGTCGATGCGACTTTTCGGCAACATCTTCGGCGGTGAGGTGGCGCTCGGCGTCATCACCGCGCTGACGATCGCGATCATTCCCGTTGCGCTCGTCGGGCTCGAGTTCCTGCTCAATTTCGTTCAGGCGCTCATCTTCAGTACTCTGACCCTGATGTTCACCCTCGCCGCGATCGAGGGCCACCACGAGGAGCACGAGGAGGCGGGGCACGCGCCGCAGGCGGCACCGACCGCCGGCGGGGACGCCGGTCCGTCCCCGGCACCCGCGCACTAGCAACCCAAATCGGACCAAGGCACGGAGCCAGCAACCAAGGCAACGAGCCACCAACCCAGGCCCAGATCCGGGACCAACCCGGGAAGTAGGAGGAACCTCTCAGATGGAGAATCTCGGAGCTGGTCTCGCCGCACTCGGCGTCCTCGGCCCCGGCATCGGCATCGGCATCCTCGGCGGCATGGCCGCCAGCGCGATCGGGCGGAACCCGGACGCGGCCGGTCAGATCCGCGGCCTGGCGATCATCCTCGCGGCGTTCGCCGAAGGCCTCGGCGTCCTCGCGATCGTCGTCGGCCTGCTGGCGATCTTCCTCGGCGGCGGCGCCGGCTGACCCGGCCGACCAGCGAGGGACCGTGAACACGGAGCGAGCGACGTGGATCTGCTGAGCGTGCGGGTGGGGCTGGCCAACGGGGCCGCCCAACTCGCCACGGCCGCGGAGGGCGAGGGGGCCGGGCTCGTCATCAACGGGTTCTGGATCATCGTCTCCGCGGCGAACTTCCTGTTCTTCCTGTTCATCCTGTACCGACTCGCGCTCGGCCCGATCGGCGAGATGCTCCGGACCAGGAGCGAGCGGATCGAGCAGGGGCTCAAGGACGCGGAGCAGGCCCGGCGGCATCGCGAGCAGGCGGAGGCGGACCGCGCGTCCACCCTGGCCGAGGCGCGCCGCGAGGCCAACGACATCCTCGCCCGCGCCCAGAAGGTCGCCCAGGAGACGCGCGATGCCGATATCGCCGCGACGCGCGAGGACCTCGAGCGGATGCGGGTGCGAGCCACCTCGGAGATCGAGGCGGAGAAGCTCCGCGCGCTCGCGGATCTCCGTGCCGAGGTCGCGGACCTCGCCCTGGCGGCTGCCGGCAAGGTCATCGGCGAGTCGATGACCGACCAGCGCCAGCGTCGCCTCGTCGACGAGTTCCTGCGCGAGTCGGCCCAGCCGGGGTCGAAGGGCTGATGGCCCGGCCCACCACCGCCGCCCGGCGTTACGCGGAGGCGGCCTTCGAGCTGGCCCTCCGCGATGGCGCGCTCGACGCGTGGCGGGATGATCTGGCCACGGCGGCCGACCTCATCGGTGACGAGCGCGTCCTCGCGATCGTCGGCAGCCCGGCGCAACCGATCGCCAACCGCCGGAAGATGCTGTCGACCCTGCTCGACGGTCGCGTCAGCCCGCAGGTCGCCAACCTCGCCCGCCTCCTGACGGAGCGGGGCCGGGTCGACCTCCTGCCGGCGGTCGCGTCGGAGTACCGGCGCCTCCTGAACCGCCACCGTGGCGTCGTCGACGCCGTCGTCACGAGTGCCGCGCCGCTCGGCGCGGACGAGACGGCCGCCGTCCGTGCCCGCGTCGAGCAGATGTCCGGCGCCGCCGTGGAGCTTCGCGCCGTCGTCGACCCGGATCTCATCGGCGGCCTGACCATCCGGGTCGGCGACCGCCTCCTCGACGCGAGCGTCCGCGGCCGACTCGAGCGGCTGCGCGACCAGCTCGTGGCCGGAACCCGCTAGCAGAACCAATCCGGGCGACCCGCCCGAACGCCCGAACGCGAACGGAGAACCGATGGCCATTCGCTCAGACGAGATCATCAGCATCATCAAGTCGGCGATCGACACGTTCGACGACAAGACCGAGACGCGCAGCGTCGGGACCGTCGTCGAGGTCGGTGACGGCATCGCCCAGGTCTACGGGCTCGACAACGCCCTCGCGAGCGAGCTGCTCGAGTTCCCCGGCGGCGTCATGGGCATGGCCCTCAACCTCGAGGAGGAGACCGTCGGCGCGGTCATCCTCGGCAACGCGACGGACATCAAGGAAGGCGACACGGTCAAGACGACCGGGCGTGTCGTCGAGGTGCCCGTCGGCCAGGCATTGCTCGGCCGCGTCGTCGACCCGCTCGGGCGCCCGCTCGACGACAAGGGCCCGATCAAGGCGACGAAGACCCGCCCGGTGGAGCGGATCGCGCCGGGCGTCATCGTCCGCAAGGGCGTCGACACCCCGGTCCAGACCGGGATCAAGGCGATCGACGCGCTCATCCCGATCGGGCGCGGCCAGCGCGAGCTCATCATCGGCGACCGCCAGACGGGCAAGACGGCGATCGCCATCGACACGATCATCAACCAGACCGGCCAGGGGCTCGTCTGCATCTACGTCGCGATCGGCCAGAAGCTGTCGACCGTCGCCCAGACCGTCGCCACCCTCGAGCGCTACGGCGCGATGGATCACACGATCGTCGTCGTCGCCGGCGCCGAGGATCCCGCCCCGCTCCAGTACCTCGCCCCGTACTCCGGGGTGGCCATGGGCGAGGAGATCATGGAGGTGGGCGTCGAGGTCGGCGGCGAGACGGTCAAGGACGCGCTGTGCGTCTACGACGACCTGTCGAAGCACGCCTGGGCGTACCGCGAGATGGCCCTGCTCCTCCGTCGGCCGCCCGGTCGCGAGGCGTACCCCGGCGACGTGTTCTACCTCCACAGCCGCCTGCTCGAACGCGCGGCCCGGCTCAACGACGACAACGGCGGCGGCTCGCTGACCGCGCTGCCGATCATCGAGACCCAGGCGAACGACGTGTCGGCCTACATTCCGACCAACGTCATCTCGATCACCGACGGCCAGATCTTCCTCGAGACGGACCTGTTCAACGCCGGCCAGCGGCCCGCCCTCAACATCGGCATCTCCGTGTCGCGCGTCGGGTCCGCCGCCCAGACGAAGGCAATGAAGAAGGTCGCCGGCCCCCTCAAGCTGGACCTCGCCCAGTACCGCGCGCTCGCCGCGTTCGCCCAGTTCGCGAGCGACCTCGACAAGGCGACCCGCGACCAGCTCACCCGCGGCGAGAAGCTGTCCGAGGTGATCAAGCAGCCGCAGTTCCAGCCGCTGGCGGTCGAGAAGCAGGTCGCGATCCTGTACGCCGCGACGAAGGGCAAGCTCGACGACGTCCCCACGCCGCGGGTCAAGGAGTTCGAGACCCAGTTCTACCGCTTCCTCGAGACCGAACGCCCGAAGATTCTCGACGAGCTCGGCCGGACGAAGACGCTGACCGATGAACTCTCGACCGCTCTCGACGAAGCCCTCGAAGCCTTCCGGCAGGCATTCCTGGCTTGATGCGTGCTGTTCTGACTCTCCGAACCGCCACATGGCCGCTGGAGCGGCCCAGGGCAAGGCGCCGCCGAGAAGGTGAGCGAGCGTACCTCAAGGTACGTGAGCAAACCCTCGCAGGCGGCAACGCCGCCATGGGCCGAAGCCGGCGGCCTCCGGAGAGGTAGATGGCGAGCCAGAGGGACATACGGCGCCGAATAGGCGCCGTGCGGAATATCAAGCAGATCACGCGGGCAATGCAGTTTGTGGCCGCCTCGAAACTCAGGCGTGCGCAGGAGGCCACGCTCGCGTCACGGCCGTACAGCGAGAAGATCGACGAGGTGCTGGCCGATCTCGCCGCCGTGCTCGGCGCCGAGGACCATCCCCTGCTCGCCGACCGCGAGGACGGCAAGCGCCTGATCATCCTCATCACGACCGATCGTGGCCTGGCAGGACCGCTCAACACGAACACCGTCCGGTTCGCAGCCCGCGAGATCACCGAGCACCAGGGCGACCTCGCCGTCGTCACCGTCGGCCGCAAGGGGCGCGACGCGATGCGCCGCGCCCGGGTCCCGATCGAGGCGCACTTCGCCGGTTTCGGCGACCGGCCCTCGTTCTCCGACGTGATTCCGCTGGCGCGCCTCGTGACCGACGACTTCCTGTCCGGTGACTACGGCCGGATCGAGATGATCTACAGTCGGTTCATCTCCACCCTCGCCCAGAAGCCGGTCAAGGACCAGCTCCTGCCGATCGACTACGGGCAGGACACGGCGCAGGGCATCCCCGGCAACCAGTTCCTGTTCGAGCCCAACCCGGCCTCCGTCCTCGAGCAGCTCCTCCCGCGCTACGTCGCGACGCGCCTGTTCCAGGCGGTCCTCGAGAGCAAGGCGAGCGAGGAGTCGAGCCGGATGGTCGCGATGAAGAACGCGACCGAGAACGCCGAGGAGCTCATCGAGGACCTCACCCTCTCCTACAACAAGGTTCGCCAGTCGAACATCACCCGCGAGATGATCGAGATCGCGTCCGGCGCCCGCGCGCGCTGACGACGCCGAGACGCAGGAGGCATCGAGACGAACATGGCGACCGCCACCACCCTCGCGACCGGCCGGGTCGTCCAGATCACCGGGCCCGTCGTCGACATCGAGTTCCCGGCCGGCCAGCTCCCGGCGATCTACAACGCGGTCGAGATCGATCGCGGTGACTCCGAGTCCCTCGTCTGCGAGGTCCAGCAGCACCTCGGCAACAACTGGGTCCGGACCGTCGCGATGACGACGACCGACGGCCTGCCCCGCGGCGTCGACGCGCGCGACACCGGCGGACCCATCACGGTACCGGTCGGCGAGGCGACCCTCGGGCGCGTGTTCGACGTCCTCGGCCGCCCGATCGACAACAAGGGTCCGGTCGAGGCGACGGAGCACCTGCCGATCCACCGCGCCGCACCGCCGTTCGACGAGCAGACCACCGAGGTCGAGGTCTTCGAGACCGGGCTCAAGGTCATCGACCTCATCTGCCCGTTCAAGAAGGGCGGCAAGATCGGGATCTTCGGTGGCGCCGGCGTCGGCAAGACGGTCATCATCCAGGAGCTCATCCGGAACGTCGCCCAGGAGCACTCCGGCTACTCCGTGTTCGCCGGCGTCGGCGAGCGCAGCCGCGAGGGCAA
>DASTOB010000128.1:0-3594 GCA_035720425.1 Candidatus Limnocylindrales bacterium | reverse complement strand
GACGTCGAAGTCGTCCTCTGCCTCCCCGAGCGCGACCATGACCTGCGGGTTGGCGCGCACGTTGCGCACCTTGATCGCATCCGGCTTGCTCGCAACGACGAGGCGCTCGCCGTCCCACGAGAACCACACCGGAACCAGGTGGGGCCGACCGTCCTCGCGGACCGTGCTCAACCAGACGACCGGCTCCTCGCGCAGGAGGCGGTCGATCCGAGCGGCAGGATCGATGGCGGGGACGCGTTCCATGCCCGAAGCGTCGTCGACCCGAGCGGCCAGGTCAGTCGCCGCGCGTCCTCATCCGACATGGACGTCCGTCGATGCCCGTGCGCATGTCGCGGCTCCTTCGCCGATCAAGCCTCCCGATGACGCCCCGCCGCGGCCGATCGCCCCACCGCGGCCGCCCGCTCGCTGCCTGCCGCCGCGGCCGACCACCGATTACCCGCGCCCGCCCGGCCGCTGCCTGCCGCCGCGGCCGACCACCGATTACGCGCGCCCGCCCGCCCGCTGCCTGCCGCCGCGGCCGACCACCGATTACGCGCGCCCGCCCGCCCGCTGCCTGCCGCCGCGGCCGACCACCGATTACGCGCGCCCGCTCGGCCGCTGCCTGCCCCCGCGGCCGATCACCCCGCTCCCTCCGATCGCGCCCATGGCCCCCTTCTTTCGTCGGATTCTCACGGGGTGCGCGTTCGTCAAGTGACAACAACCGTGTCGGCCGACGGCTCCGCGCCGCCGAGCACGAACGCCTCGTCTGCGGCGCTCCCGTTTCGTCAGCTGGTCACGTGGTGAGCGGACGACACCCGAACACGGTCGGCGCGCTCATGGGGTGAGCATCCGACGATGGAACGGGCCCTGGCGCTCACCCCGTGGCGCAGGTGACGATTCGACGCCCGATCGCGGTGACCAACGCTCACCCGGTGAGCGAACGACGAAACGGGGGGCGGAGGGCCGGAGGGGCGGAGGGGCGGAGCGGCTTCGAGTCGTCGGGAGGAGCCGAAGCGCCGCCCGCGAACTTCGCGCTACTCGCCCTCAGGCGGAACATCGATCGGGCCTTCCCCCGCACCCGGCACCTCCCCCGCGCCCGCACCCGCCCCGTCGCTCGCCACCCTTCCCGCACCCGCAGCGCTGCTCGGCACCTCCCCCGCGCCCGCTCCCGGCACCTCCCCCGCGCCGCTCGGCACCTCCCACTTCCAGGTGCGGAGGCGCTTGAGGAGGCGTCGGCCGGTGAGGTCGAGGTGGATCGGCGTGACCGCGATGCGTCGGTTGACGACCGCGTGGAAGTCCGTTCCCGGAACCGCAAGCCCAGACGGCGGCGGCCCGCCGATCCAGAAATACGGGATCCCGCGCGGATCGACCCGCTCGATGAGCTGATCCTGGTAGACGCGCTTGCCGAGCCGGGTGACCTCGATGCCCTCGCACTCCTCGGGCGAAACGGCCGGCACGTTGACGTTGATGAGCTCGCCGCGCGACAGCCCGTGCTCGAGGATGTTGCGGGCGACGATCGTGGCAGCCAGCGCGGCGAGCGTGAAATCGGGATGCTCGTAGTACTCCTGCGAGATGGCGAACCCGGGGCAGCCGTTGATGACGGCCTCCATCGCGGCCGACACGGTCCCGGAGTACGTGATGTCGTCGCCGAGGTTCGCGCCGTAGTTGATCCCGGACGCGACGAGGTCGAAGCCGTGCCCGAAATACCCGAGGAACGCGAGGCTGACCGCGTCGGTCGGTGACCCATCGACGGAATAGGCGACCGACCCGTCGCCGAGCGTCCGCTCGCGCACGCGGAGCGGCCGCATGAGCGTCTTCGTGTGGCCGACGGCGCTCTGGTTCGTGTCGGGCGCGACGACCGTCGTGTCGCCGATCGCGTCGAGCGCGACCTTGAGCGCGAGGAGGCCGCGAGACTCGACCCCGTCGTCGTTCGTGATGAGGATCCGCGGTCGGGACTGCCAGTCCGGAAGCGGCCTCGCCATTCGGCGCAGGGCGCGCGGACCGCCTCGCTCGGCGCCGCCGGCGAGCGGCTCACCGCGCTCCTTGTCGAGGTCGCGCCGTTCGGTTCGGGCGCGCTCGCGGGTCATGTCGGGCCGTTCGCCGACGGAGCGTCGCGGTCGGTCGGATGCGTCGTCGGTCACGTCGGATCGGTCACGTCATCTGTCACGTCGGATCGGATGCGTCGTCGGTCATGTCGGCTCCACGTCGGCGTCGACCCCCGCCGCCGGCTCGACCGGCAGTCGGACCTTCCGTCCCTCGCGTGCCTCGACCCGCTGGACCGCCCGCGCCGCCACCGTCCCGCGGTCGTTCGCGCGTGAGAAGAAGTGGAAGAAGAACGCGCTGAGCACGGCCGCGATCGGGATCCCGAAGATCGCGCCGGGCACGCCGGCGATCCGCGAGCCGACGATGACCGAGCCGAGGACGACGATCGGGTGGATCCCGACGGCGTTGCTCATGAGCCGCGGCTGGACGACGTTCATGACGAGGACCCAGCCCGCGGCCATGAGGGCAACCGATGGGAGCGTCGCGTCCGGGTTGAGCAGGATCGCGACGAGGACCGGCGGCGCCCAGGCGACGAACGGGCCGAAGAACGGGATCGCCATGAGGATGCCGGCCGCCGCGGTCGTGACCGGCAGGAAGTCGAGGTCGAGGAAGACGCTCGTGACGGCGGCAACGGCCGCGTACACGAGGCCCATCGCGACCTGCCCGCGGAGGAAGCCGCCGAACGACCGATAGAGGGTGACCTGGAACAGGCGCGCCTCGACCTCCCAGCCGGGAGGGACGAGTCGGTACAGGAAGGACAGGATGCGCTCGCGATCGATCGAGCCATAGAGCGAGAGGATCACGACGAACAGGCCGTTGCCGAGCACGCCGAGGCTCGCGACGGCGACCTGCTGGAGCGGGCCGGACAGGGCCGACGCGTACGTGCTCAGGTTGTCGAGGAACTGCTGCCCGAGGGCGACGAGGTCGACGGCAAGGCCGAGGCTGTCGATGCGCTCCTGCCACGGGGCGAGGATCGCAGGCAGGTCGTCACGGATCTGCGGCGCGCTCTCGATGAAGTCGCCGATCGACACAACGAGCGCATTCGCGGCGAGGAGCAGGAGGACGACGAAGGCACCGATCACGACGCCGTACACGACGACGACGGCGATGACCCGCGGGATGCCCTTGATCGCCCGCTCGAGCGCGACGGTCGCCGGCGTCAGGATGAACGAGACGAGCCAGGCCAGGAAGAAGACGAGGAAGATGTCGCCGAACGCGGCGAACACCTGGCCGACGAAGCCGATGACGACGAATCCGACGGCGATCGTGGCGAGGATCAGCAGCGCGTCGAGCCAGCGTCGCTGCCGCGAGGTGAGCTCGAGCGTCATGGCCGCATGGTAGCGGTCGGGTGGGGGAGCGGTGTCGGGCTGCACGGTGCGTGGGCCTGCCGATCACCCCGGCGCTCGCCCCGCCGCGGGCCCCGACTTCGCCCCCGTCGCTCGCCCCCGTCGCCTACCCCCGTCGTCGCCCGTCGCCTAACCCGTCGGCTACCCCCGTCATCGCCCCGTCGTCGGCCCAAGTGTCGCCCCGTCGTCGCCCCACGAGGCTGCCGTTTCGTCACCTGCTCACCCG
>DASTOB010000127.1:0-66534 GCA_035720425.1 Candidatus Limnocylindrales bacterium | reverse complement strand
GAGTTCCAGCTGTGCAACCCGGACGTCGCATTCCTGTCGAAGATCGCGTTCAGCGCCTTCGGCATCGACGACGCCGACTACCTGGCGGCCCACGCGCCGGACAAGAGCTACCTCGACGAGCCGAACGGCACCGGGCCGTACACGCTCGCCCAGTGGGACAAGGGCAACCGCATCGTGCTCGAGGCCTTCGACGGCTACTGGGGCGATGCCGCGCTCACCCCGAACGTCGAGTTCCGCTGGAGCGACGAGGCCGCTCAGCGCTGGCTGGAGCTCCAGTCCGGCGAGGTCGACGGCATCGACAACCCGGGCGCTGATGACATCGACGACATCCGGGCCAACTCGGACGTCACGTTCTATCCGCGCGAGGGCCTGAACACGTTCTACCTCGGCTTCAACAACACGATCGAGCCGTGGACCGACGTGGACGTCCGCAAGGCGATCGCGCTCGGCATCGACCGCGACCGGCTCGTCGACAACTTCTACCCGGAGGGGTCGGACGTCGCCACCCACTTCACCCCGTGTGCGATCCCGTTCGCGTGCGAGGGCGAGGACACCTGGGACTTCGACGCCGCCGAGGGCCGGGACCTGCTCGAGCAGGCCGGATTCGACTTCTCGAAGACCTACCCGATCCAGTTCCGCGCGGCGGTCCGCGGCTACCTGCCGGACCCGCCCGTCATCGCGACCGAGATCGCCAACCAGCTGAAGACGAACCTCGGCATCAACGCGACCCCGCAGCTCATGGAGTCCGGGGCGTTCCTCGACGCGAACGCGGCCGGCACCCTCGAGGGGATCTTCCTCCTCGGCTGGGGCGCCGACTATCCGGACGCGACGAACTTCCTCGATTACCACTTCGGGTCGGGCTCCGGCGCCAAGTTCGGCGAGCCCTTCCCGGATATCGTCGATGCCCTGAACCGTGGCGGCCAGACCTCTGACGAGGAGGAGCGCCGCGCGGCCTACGAGGAGGCGAACAACCTCATCAAGGAGCACGTCCCGGCGGTCATCGTGGCCCATGGCGGCTCCGGCACGGTCTTCAAGGCCGATGTCACCGGCGCGCACTCCTCGCCGCTCAGCAACGAGGCATTTGCCCCGATGCAGGCAGGTGACCGGAGCACGCTCGTCTGGATGCAGAACGCCGAACCGCTCAGCATGTACTGCGGCGACGAGTCGGACGGCGAGACGCTGCGGATCTGCGAGCAGATCAAGGAGTCGCTGTACGCGTACGAGATCGGCGGGACGGCAACCGTCCCGGCGCTTGCCACCGAGTGCACGGCGAACGACGACCTGACCGTGTGGACCTGCACGCTGCGCGACGGCGTGAAGTTCCATGACGGCTCGGATCTCGACGCCAACGACGTGGTGCTCAGCTACGCCGTCCAGTGGGATGCCGACCACGAGCTCCACGTCGGCCGGTCCGGTGCCTTCGAGTACTTCCCCGGCCTGTTCGGCGGGTTCCTCAACCCGCCGCCACCGTCCTCGTAACCCTCCGCTCAACGCGGTAAAGCGAGCGGGGGCGTCGCAGTCGCGGCGCCCCCGCTCACCACATCCGAGGGGCTGATTCCGAGGGGTGACCCGCTTCCTCGCCCGCCGCCTGCTCGTCACGATCCCGGTCCTGTTCGGGATCGTGTTCATCGTGTTCGCCCTGGCCCGGATCATCCCCGGCGACCCGTGCCGGGCCGTCCTCGGCGAGCGGGCGACCGACGCAGTGTGCGACGACTTCATCCACCGCTACGGCCTCGACCAGCCGATCCCCGTTCAATTCGGGCTTTACCTCGGCCAGATCGCGACCGGCGACCTCGGTGAGTCGATCAAGCACTCCCGCCCCGTCACGACGCTCCTCGTCGAGCGCCTGCCGACCACCGTCGAGCTGACCCTGTGGGCGCTCGTCTTCGCGATCGTGGTCGGGATCCCGCTCGGCCTCCTGTCCGCCTACTGGCGGAACTCTCCGATCGACCTCGGAACGATGGTCTTCGCCAACTTCGGCGTGTCGATCCCGGTCTTCGTGCTCGGACTGCTGCTGGCGTTCCTGTTCGCGATCGTCCTGAAGGACTCGCCCTTCTCGCTGCCGCCGTCCGGCCGCCTATCGTCCGGCGTGTTCGTCGAGCCGCTCGTCGAGGTCTGGGGGATGGAGGACCTCGAGGGACCGCCGCGAGGGATCCTCGACTTCGTATCCGGGATCTACACGTTCAGCGCGCTCATCACCGGCCAGTGGGAGGCATGGATCGACGCGGTCCGCCACCTCATCCTGCCGGCCGTCGCGCTCGGCACGATCCCGCTTGCCATCGTCGCCCGGATCACCCGCTCGAGCCTGCTCGAAGTGCTCGGGCTCGACTACGTCCGCACGGCCCGGGCGAAGGGCCTGCGCGAGCGCACCGTGGTCATGCGCCACGCCGCCCGGAACGCGCTCCTGCCGGTCGTGACGATCATCGGGCTCCAGCTCGGCGCGCTCCTGTCC
This sequence comes from Candidatus Limnocylindrales bacterium, assembly GCA_035720425.1. Taxonomy (GTDB): domain Bacteria; phylum Chloroflexota; class Limnocylindria; order Limnocylindrales; family CSP1-4; genus DASTOB01. The sequence continues at coordinate 64,082 of DASTOB010000127.1, read as the reverse complement.
GGGGCGGTCCTGACCGAGACCGTGTTCAACCTGGCCGGCGTCGGGCGAACGATGTTCGAGGCGATCACCGGCCGGGACTACATCGTCATCCAGGGCTTCACGCTCATCATCGCGATCGCCTACGTGCTCGTGAATCTCATCGTCGACATCTCGTACGGCATCCTTGATCCGCGGGTTCGCGCCCGATGACGGCGCCGGCGGCGCCCCTGTCCGGGGCCGACACGCTCGCGACGGAGCGCCCGGCGAACCTGTGGCGGGACACGCTCGGGAGCATCCTCCGCCAGCGCAACGCGGTCCTCGGCCTGCTCATTCTCGGGACGCTCGTCATCGTCGCCGTGTTCGCGCCGCTCATCGCGACCCACCCCCCGAACGACCCGCTCCTCGGGATCGAGCCGGGCGTAGAGCGGCGGGACGGGTCGTGCATCCACGCGCTGGGCTGCGACCCATCGAAGCCGGAGCACATCTTCGGGACGGACGGCAACTTCCGCGACGTGTACAGCCGGGTCATCTTCGGGGCCCGCGTGTCGCTCTCGATCGGCCTGGCGGCGATCACCTTCGCGATCGTCGTCGGCACGCTCATCGGCGCCGTCGCCGGCTACGTCGGCGGCTGGCTCGACACCGTCCTCATGCGGTTCATGGACGTCCTGCTCGCGTTCCCGTCGCTGCTGCTCGCGATCGCCATCGTGACCGCCCTCGGCCAGGGGCTCATCAACGCGCTCATCGCCATCGGCGTCGTGTCGATCCCGGTCTATGCGCGCGTCGTACGCTCGTCCGTCCTGTCGACGCGCGAGAGCGACTACGTGACGGCCTCGCGCGCCCTCGGCGAGTCGGGGCTCGGGATCCTCCTCCGGCGGATCATGCCGAACTCGCTCACCCCGCTCGTCGTCCAGGGCACGCTCGGCATCGGCGGCGCGGTGCTCGAGATCGCCGCCCTCACGTTCGTCGGCGTGACCGGCGCGCTCGACGTCCCCGAGTGGGGCTCGATGATCGCGCTCGAGCGGAACCAGCTGTTCAACGCACCGCACATCATCCTCGCCCCGGGTCTCGCGATCACGTTCACCGTGCTCGGCTTCAACCTGCTCGGCGACGGCCTGCGCGACGCGCTCGATCCACGGCTCAACCGATGACCGACCCGCCGGCCGACGGCGCCGTCCAGTCGCTCGGGCCCGCCCTCGACGAGACCGTCGTCGAGGAGCTCGTCCCGGCTGCCGCACGCCGGCCACGGCGCGAGCGCGGCGAGCGGCCCCTGCTCGAGGTCCGCGGCCTCCAGACGTCGTTCCACACCCGAGACGGCGTGGTCCGGGCGGTCGACGGCATCGACTTCTCGGTCGACCGCGGCGAGATCATGGGTCTCGTCGGCGAGTCCGGCTGCGGCAAGAGCGTCACGAGCCTGTCGATCATGCGCCTCATCGCCTCGCCCGGGCGGATCGAGGCGGGCCAGGTGCTGTTCGACGGGCAGGACCTCCTCACGCTCCGGGCGGACCAGATGCGGCGCCTGCGGGGCAGCCAGATCACGATGATCTTCCAGCAGCCGACATCGTCGCTCAACCCGGTCTGGGATGTCGGCCGACAGATCGGCGAGGTGCTCGAGCTGCACCGGAACATGAGCCGTCGTGCCGCTCGCGGACGGGCGACGGAGCTGCTCAAGATGGTCGGCATTCCGGATCCGGAGCGGCGCCTGCGCGCCTACCCACACGAGCTGTCCGGTGGCATGGCCCAGCGCGTCATGATCGCGATGGCCCTCGCCTGCGAGCCGGAGCTGCTCATCGCCGACGAGCCGACGACCGCGCTCGACGTGACGATCCAGGCGCAGATCCTCGACCTCATCCGAAACCTCCGAGACGAGACCGGCACCGCGGTCATCCTCATCACCCACGACCTCGGTGTCGTGGCCGAGACGTGCGACCGGGTCGCCGTCATGTACGCCGGCGAGATCGTCGAGCAGACCGACGTGACGACGCTGTTCCGGCGGCCGCTCCATCCGTACACGCGTGGCCTGATCGGGTCGATTCCGGTGGTCGGCGACCTGCGTGAGGCGCTGTCGGTCATCCCGGGCAACGTGCCGAACCTCATCGACCTGCCCCGGGGCTGCCGCTTCGCGCCACGCTGCGCCGCCCGGGTCACGCACGACGTCGCGATCGCCCTTGACGTGCATCCCAGCCTCCTTCCGGTCGAAACCGGCCACGACGTGCGCTGCTGGCTCTACCACGACGCGGCCGGCCACCCGATGCCGAACCCGCCGGACCTCGCCCTGGACGACGCCCGATGACGACCCGCGCCGAGGCCGGCACCCACCCGCTCGTCGAGGTCCGCGACCTCGTCAAGCACTTCCCGATCCGCGGCGGGGTGCTGTCGCGCACGGTCGCCGTCGTCCAGGCGGTCGATGGGGTGTCGTTCGACATCCGGCGCGGCGAGACGCTCGGGCTGGTGGGAGAGTCGGGCTGCGGCAAGACGACCGTCGGCCGGCTCCTGCTCCGGCTCATCGAGCCGACCGCCGGCACGATCCGCTTCGACGGGGTCGATATCACCCGGCTCCCCGGTCGCGCGCTCAAGCCGTACCGCCGCCGGATGCAGATCATCTTCCAGGACCCGTACGCCTCGCTCGATCCGCGCACGCCGATCGGCGACAGCATCGGCGAGGGCCTCCGGATCCACGGCGTCGGGACGCCCGCGGAGCGCCGCGACAAGGTCCGCCGGATGATGGACCTCGTGGGCCTCGCGCCGTACCACGCACGGCGCTACCCGCACGAGTTCTCCGGCGGCCAGCGTCAGCGGATCGGGATCGCCCGGGCGCTCGTGCTCGAGCCCGATCTCGTCGTGTGCGACGAGCCCGTGTCCGCGCTCGACGTGTCGATCCAGGCGCAGGTGCTCAACCTGCTCAAGTCGCTCCAGCGCGAGCTCGGGCTGACGTACGTGTTCATCGCCCACAACATGGGCGTGGTCGAGCACATCAGCGACCGCGTGGCGGTCATGTATCTCGGGCGGATCGCCGAGATCGCCGAGCGGCGCGAGCTGTTCCGCGACCCCGAGCACCCGTACACCCAGGCGCTCATGTCGGCGATCCCGATCCCGAACCCGGAGTTGCGCCGGCAGCGGGTCATCCTGCGCGGCGACGTGCCTTCACCGGTCAACCCGCCGGCCGGCTGCCGCTTCCACCCGCGCTGCCAGCTCCGGGCGGAGCTCGGCGGGCCGGCCATCTGCGCCCGGGAGGTGCCGGAGCTCGCCCCGCTCGGCGCCGACCATCCCGACCACGCGTGCGCGTGTCACTTCCGGGGGCCCGACGGGGAAACGCGGATGCGGGAGGCTCGCGAGGACGGGGCGCGGCGCGAGACCGGGGCGCCGGTCGGGTAGGGATCCCGGCGGTCGGGTAGGGATCCCGGCGGCCAGCGCGGGTCAGACCTCGACGGCGACCGCGGTGTCGATCGTCGACTGCCGGGCGGCGAACGTCCCCGCCGCCTCCTCGGTTGCCTTCTCCGCCCAGTGGCAGGCGGTCCGGTGCCCGCCGCCGATGTCACGCAGCGGCGGATCCTCGGTCACGCAGTTCTCCGGGTTGCCGAGCTGCTCACGGAGCCAGCATCGCGTGTGGAACCGGCAGCCGGAGGGCGGCGCGGCGGGCGACGGCACGTCGCCCTTCATGACGAGTCGCTTCTTGCGGATGCGCGGGTTCGGATTCGGCACGGCCGACAGGAGAGCGATCGAATACGGGTGGCGCGGATTGCTGTAGAGCTGCTCGACGGTCGCCAGCTCGACGATCTTGCCGAGGTACATGACCCCGACCCGGTCGCTGATGTACTGCACGACCGACAGGTTGTGGGCGACGAACAGGTAGGTCAGCCCGAACTGGGCGCGCAGGTCGAGGAGCAGGTTGAGGATCTGGCTCTGGATCGACACGTCGAGGGCCGACACGGGCTCGTCGCACACCACGAAATCCGGATCGAGAGCCAGAGCCCGGGCGATCCCGATCCGCTGGCGCTGGCCGCCGGAAAACTCGTGCGGATAGCGGCGGGCGTAGTCGCGCCGCAGGCCGACCGCCTCGAGGTAGTCCCCGACCCGCGCGTCGCGGACCTTGCGGGTACCCCAGTTGTTCTCCGCGTCCGCCTGCGCGAGCAGGCCCTCGCCGATGATGTCGCTGACCGGCATGCGCGGATTGAGCGAGCCGACCGGGTCCTGGAAGATGATCTGCATCCGGCGCCGGAGGCGCTTAAGGTCCGCGCCCTTCTTGTCGAAGATCGGTTCGCCGCCGATCGCCGCCGAGCCCGACGTGGGCGGCTGGAGTCGGATCAGCGTCTTGCCGAGGGTCGACTTGCCGCAGCCGGACTCGCCGACGAGCCCGAAGACCTCGCCGCGGAGGACGTCGAAGGACACGCCGTCGACGGCCTTCACGTCGCCGAGCTTGCGACGGAGGATCCCGCCGCGGATCGGGTAGTACTTGACGAGATCCCGGATCTCGACGAGCGGCTCGCGCGGCTGGGCGGCCGCGGTCGGCGGCGGAAGGGTGTCGTCGGTCGTCATCGGCTCGGTCATCGGCTGGGCGGTCCCTCTGACGGTATCGGTCGTGGCTCGGCGGTCAGGTTCGTCCTGCCGCGATCAGGTCGTGCTGCCGGTCGAACGGGCGCGCGTGCGTGGCGGAACCGGGCTGCCCGGGGCCGGCGTGTAGAGCCAGCACGCGACGTCCGGCGGGCTGGCGTCCTCGATCCGCGGGTCATGGTCGGCGCATGGCCCGAAGCGATACGGGCAGCGCGGTGCGAAGTTGCAGCCGACCGGCATGTTGAACGGGTTCGGCACCGTGCCGCGGATGACGTTGAGTCGCTCGCCGCGCTTCTCCTTCGACGGGATCGACGCGATGAGCCCCTCCGTGTACGGGTGCTTCGGCGACATGAGCACGTCGTCGACGGTGCCCGTCTCGACGACCCGCCCGGCGTACATGACCACGACGTCCTTGACCGTCTCGGCCACCACCCCAAGGTCGTGGGTGATGAGCATGAGGGCGGCCCCGGTCTCATCCTGGACCTTGCGGATGAGCTCGAGGATCTGGGCCTGGTTCGTCACGTCGCGCGCCGTCGTCGGCTCGTCGGCGATGAGCAGCTTCGGGTCGCACGACAGGGCCATCGCGATCATCACGCGCTGGCGCATCCCGCCGGACAGCTCGTGGGGATACTGCTTGGCCCGTCGTTCGGGCGTGTTGATGCCAACCGCCTTGAGGGAATCGACCGCCTTCTCCCAGGCTGCCTTCGGCGACAGCCGCTGGTGGAGCGATACCGCCTCGGCGATCTGGTCGCCCACCGTGTAGACCGGGTTGAGGCTCGTCATCGGCTCCTGGAAGATCATCGCGATGTCGTTGCCCCGGACGGCGCGCATCTGCTCCTCCGAGAGGGTGAGCAGGTTGCGACCGTTGAACCAGATCTCGCTGTCCGGGTCGATCTCGGCCGGCGGCGTGTCGAGCAGACGCATGATCGTGAGCGCGGTGACGCTCTTGCCGCAGCCGGACTCCCCGACGACGCCGAGGGTCTCGCCCTGCCGGATCCCGAAGCTGACCCCGTCGACGGCCTTGACGACGCCGTCCATCACGTGGAAGTGGGTCCGCAGGTCACGGATCTCGAGCAGGACGTCGCTCGCCGGCGGGCGGCTTCCGGCCACCCCGCTGGAGTAGGTCGTCGTCACCTCGTCAGGATTCCTTGGACCGCGGGTCGAGTGCGTCGCGCAGGCCGTCGCCGAGGAAATTGACCGCGATGACCGTCATGGCCAGGACCATGCCGGGGAAGAACGGCCACCACCAGTTGCCCTGCAGGAGAAAGCCCTTTGAGTTCGACAGCGCGTTGCCCCAGCTGACGTCCGTCGCCCGGATGCCGAAGTTGAGGAAGCTCACGAACGCCTCGAGCACGATCGCGTTGGCCAGGATCAGCGTCGACGAGACGACGACCGGACCGAGCGTGTTGGGCAGGATGTGGCGGAACGTGATCCGCAGGTCGCTCACGCCAACCGCCCGCGCCGCCTGCACGAAGTCCGCCTCGCGCAGCGACAGGAACAGGGCACGGACCAGCCTCGATAGGCCCGGCCACGAGAGCAGGCCGAAGATGAGGATGAGCGTCACCGGGTCGCCGCCGCCGAAGAACCGGGCGGCGACGAGGATGACGAACAGGAACGGGATCGCGAGCAAGAGGTCGACGAAGCGCATGAGCACGTTGTCGACCCGACCGCCGAAGTAGCCGGCGAGGGCGCCGATCGTGACGCCGATCGTCGTGGCGATGAGTGCGGTGAAGAAGCCGACGGCGACCGAGATGCGCGCGCCGACGACGATGAACTGGAGCACGCTGCGCCCGCCGAAGTCGGTGCCGAAGATCCGGTCGAACGATTCGAGCGTCGGCGGGTCGCCACCGGGCTGGCTGACGCCCGGGATGCGCGTCGGGTCGTACGGCCAGATGATCGGACCGAGAATGGCCATCGAGACCATCACGAGCAGGACGCCCGCGCCGATCAGGGCGAGGCGGTGGCGCTTGAACCGCCGCCACGCCAGCTGCCACTGGTTGAGCGACTCGAGGCTGACCTCGTAGTCGCCGCCGCCGCCGCCCTCCTCCTCGGCGGCGGCGACGCGCGGCGCAGGCTGGGCGGTCGGTTCGAGTGCGCGGTTGTACTCGGACATGCGGCCTCAGTCGTACCGGATACGCGGGTCGACGACAGCATAGACGACGTCGGCGACCAGGTTGAACACGACGACGAGCGTCGACGTGATGAGGATGAGGCCCATGAGGATGAAGTAGTCGCGGTCGTTGACCCCGGTAATGAACAGCAGGCCCATGCCCTGCCACGAGAAGATCGTCTCGGTCACGATCGCCCCGCTGAACAGGAACGGCAGCTCGAGGCCGACGTTCGTCACCACCGGCAGCATCGCGTTGCGGAAGGCGTGCTTCATGTACACCTTGCGCTTCGGCAGGCCCTTGGCGCGGGCGGTCCGGACGTAGTCCTGGTTGAGCGTCTCGAGCATGCTCGCCCGCACGAACCGGCTGTCCGCGGCGATGCTCACGAGCACGAGCACGAGGACCGGCAGGATCATGTGCTTGCCGATGTCGAGGATCGCATCGAGCGGTGCGGCACCGAATGCGGCCCAGTAGTTCTCGGAGTTGAACGGCGGCCATTCGCGGGGCGTGACGATGCCCTGCGGCGGCAGCCATCTGAGGAGCACGGCAAAAACGAAGATGAACATGAGCCCGAGCCAGAACGTGGGCAGCGAGTAGAAGACGTAGCTGAAGAAGGTCAGGGTCTGGTCGAAGACCGAGTAGCGTTTGACCGCCGCGATGACGCCGAGGACGACAGCCAGGAAGACCCAGATCACGAGCGCCGTGATCGTCAGCAGGAGCGTCGCGGGTATCCGCTCGGTGATCATGTCGGTGACCGGCCGGCCCGCCTTGATCGACAGGCCCAGGTCGCCGTGGAGGATCCCGTTGTCACCCCCACCGAGCGCGGCCGGCAGGAAGTTCAGGCCGCCCGATTCGCTGAGCAGACTCTCCGTGGTGCAGTTGTAGACGCCGAGCCAGCCGCCGAACTCGCGAATGACGGACAGCGGCGTCGACTCGCGCTCGAGGCACCATCGCTTGAGCCAGACATCGATCTGGGCCTCGGTGACGCGCGGATTCTGGTTGAACTGCGCTTGGGGACCGCCCGGGGCAAGCTTCATGAGGAAGAAGCTGACCAGGATGATTCCGAAGAGCAGGGGGATCAGCCCGATGACGCGGCGGATGATGTACTTGGACATGGCTCCGGTCCACCGTACTCCGCTAGCTGGTTGACGATTCCCGGCTGATTCGCTGCGGGACGGGCATATGCCCGTCCCGCAGCCGGTCGTTCGTTCAGGCGCCGGCGAGGCCGGTGCCGAACTCCGTCCGTGCTACTCCTGGATCCACCAGTCCTCGATGTTCCACATGTCGGACGCGGTGCCCGGGTTCTTGAAGAAGTTCTGGAGCCGAACGGACTTGCCGCGGGACTCCTGGCGGTAGTACAGCGGGATCTCGGCGATCTGGTCGACGTAGATCTGCTGGACGACCTGGACCGCGACGATCTGGTCCTCGGTGTTGATCGAGTCGCGGAGCGTCTCGAGCGCCTCGTCCATGTCCGGGTGCGAGAAGCGCGAGGTGTTGCCACCGTCGTGCGGCTCGTTATCCGGCCACTGGTCCGTGTGATAGCTGTAGAAGTAGTTGCCGAACAGGTCGAACGTGAGGACCCACGCGAACAGCGCGAGGTCATACGTCCCGCGGTAGATGCTGCACTTCGTGTCCGGCGTGGTGTCGTTCCAGCCGGCGAAGTACACGCTCGCCGCATCGGCGAGGGTGATGTTGATCGTGATCCCGACGTCGGCGAGGTAGCCGGACACCTTCTCCAGCGTCAGCTGGCGAGTGGGGTTGCCGGCGCTCGTGCACGCCTCGAGGACCGCCTCGCGGCCGTCCTTGTCGATCGTGCCGTCGCCGTTCGAGTCCGTCCAGCCGGCGGCCTCGAGCGCAGCGGCTGCTGCGTCCGCATCGAACGGCGGGCACTCGAGCTCCGCGTCACGCCAGTACGTGCCGGGGGGAGCGGGCGAGCAGGCGGGCGGATCCGGGACCGGATAGCCCGGGAACAGGGTCGCGTACAGGTCGCTTCGGTCGATCGCCTGGTAGATCGCCTTGCGGACGTTCACGTCGGCCAGCATCGGGTGGCCGTTCGGGCCCTGGTTCATGTCCAGGTGCTCGTACAGCCAAGCCGGCTCGATGAGCGGCTCGCCGATCGAGGGATCGACGTTCTGGATCGACGCGTAGTCGGCAGCGGTCATGTCGAGGGCGACGTCGAGGTCGCCGGCGAGGAACGCGGCGATCATGCCGTCCTTGTCGGCGTAGTACTGGAAGGTGACGCTGTCGAGGTAGGCGCCCTGGTCGAACGAGCCGCCGACCCAGTTCTCGTTGCGCTCGAGCTCGACGCCGTTCGGCGACGCGCTGACGAACTGATACGGGCCGGAGGTCGGAACATCGGCGATGGCCGGGCTGACCGGCATCGACGTCGTGGCCGCCTCGGAGACCGGGATCTCGCTGAAGTAGTGCTCCGGAACGAACCACTGGCCGAGCAGGCCGTAGAAGCCCGCGTAGGCCTTGTCGAAGAAGACCGTCGCGCTCAGGCCGTCGGAGCTGACCTCGATCTCGGAGATGTCCTCCCAGCCGGTCGTGCCGGACACGAGGCCAACCTGGTCCGGATCGAGGACCCACTCCCAGGTGTACCGCAGGTCATTGAGGGTGAGGTCCGTGCCGTCCGACCACTTCAGGCCGGAGCGGAGCTCGAGGTCGACTTCGAACGAGCCGTCGTCGTTCTGGCGGATCGACTCGTCGCTGAACTTCGGCATCTTCGCCGCGAGGTCCGGCTTCCAGTGGCCGGACGACGAGGTGAGCCACAGGCCACGCATCGTGGCGGCGAGGACCTGGCTCGTCGTGAACGAGTTGTCGTAGTAGCTGTTGAGGTTGGCGACGGCCTGCCACTCGCCGATGACAGCCGATCCGCCGGCCTGGCCCTCGACGGGCTCGTAGTCGACGGAGAACAGGAGATCCTCAGCGCTTGCCGGCGGCTCCGTCACCGTGGGCTCGCTGGGCGGCGGTGCATCGGACGTTCCTGGCGAGGACGGCGACGGTGACGTCGCGCCTCCACAGGCCGCAAACACGATCGCCGTGCTCGCGAGCAGGCCAAATAGCCTCTTTCGCATCAACTGCTCCTCCAAGCGGGTTGGTCCCGATTGACTCCCACGCGCCGACGATCGGTCGGAGCCTCGACGTGATCCCGTCTCTCCCGGCCGTCCGGAACAGTCGGCTCCCCCGACAGGACGGCGAACGGGACACATCGAAGCGCACGGTGAGCTACGACCGCGGCACTTCGCCGTACTATGGGACCCCCTTCTTCGGGCTGTCAACCGGCCCGCGGGTCCCTCGTTTGCTCGATGGCACCTCCATCCTGCGGTTCGCCGGCGATCGGACCGGCCGGCACGAGCTCACTCGATCGATGTGGTGGATGCCGCTCGGCCCCGACCCGCGTCGAGCGTCGGGGTCCCGAGGCCATCGGGTCCGAGGAACGATTGACCGCGGCTCGGCGCGGGCGCGACCGCGGTGGCTGCCGCCGACGACGGCGCACGGCGCGTCGGCAGGACGCGGCCGCGCAGCCAGGCTTCCTCGACCGGCTCGAGCTGGTCGGCAGCCACCGCGCCGATCGGCCCGGCTGCCTCCGGCTCCGAGCCCGGCAGCCCGGGGGCACCGACGACGGTCACGACCACGATCGCGAGGCTCATCGCCATGCCCGCCACGGGCGACATGAAGCCGAGACGCGCGGGCGGTCGCCTCGCCACGCGATCCCGGAGGCGCGGCCACGCGTCGTCGGGCGGCTCGGCGGTCGAGACGTCCGGTGCGAGGCGCCGCAACGCCGCGGCGGCGAGCACGGTCGACTCGATCTCGGCACGGCACCGCGTGCACGTATCGAGATGATCGAGTGCCGCCGGGGTGCCGGGTCCGCGCAGCCCTCCGACGGCGAGATCGAGCAGCGCGCCCCGGTGACGGCGGCAGGCTCCGCCGACGTCGATCATGACGCCGCTTCGACCTCGTCGCCGCCGGCCGGCAGGTACGCGCCGCCGAACCGGCGATCCCCCTCGAGATGGGTTCGCAGTGTGCGCAGCGCGTAGTGGAGCCGGGACTTCACCGTGCCCAGCCGGATCCCGAGCACATCGGCCGTCTCCTGGAGCGAGAGACGGTGGAGGTAGTAGAGCACGACGACGCTCTGATGCTTGTCCGGCAGCGCGGCGATGCCCTCGCGGACGATCGCGCGGAGCTCGCGCTGCTCCGCCCGCTCGGCCGGCTCGATCGCGCCGTCCCGGATGAGTGCCGCGTGCGCCTCGCCGATCGGCTGGGCGTCGAGGCGCCGGCGGTCGAGGCGCGAGTAGCACAGGTTGAGTGCCACGCGGTGCAACCACGGCACCGGCGACACATCCGGCAACAGCGCGGCGCGATGACGGTACGCCCGGGCGAACGTGTCCTGGAGGACCTCCTCGGCCGCGTGTCGATCACCCGTCAGGCCGTAGGCCGTCCGGAAGATGAGCGTGCGATGGCGGGCGAAGAAGACTTCGAACGCATCGAGGTCGTCCGCCTGCATCCGGCGGACCAACTCGGCGTCCGAACTCTCGGCGAGCGTCTCCGCCCTCGAGCGCGTTTCGTCAGTCGTGTGTCGGTCTCCGCTCGCGCGCAGCCAACCCCCGGGTTCTGTACCACGACAATACGGCCGATCGGCCGAAAAGGTTCATCCGGCGGTTCGGGTTGCCGCCGATCAGTCCGGGCAGGGCATCTGACGCCCGGTCATCGGTCGCCAGCGCAGGTTCGGCTGGCGTGCGGCCGTCGCCTCATCGAGGCGACGGACCGGGGCGGTGTGCGGCGCCGTCGTGACGAGTTCGGAATCAGACTCGGCCTCAGCGGCGATCTCGACGAGCGCATCGGCAAAGGCATCGAGCGTCTCGACCGATTCCGTTTCGGTCGGCTCGATGAGCATGCCCTCGTCGACGATGAGCGGGAAGTAGATCGTCGGTGGGTGGAAGCCCTTGTCGATGAGGCGCTTCGCGACATCGAGCGTGCGGACCCCGGTACTCTTCTTGAGGCCCGTGGCCGAGGCCACGAACTCGTGCTTGCACGGCCGGTCGTACGGGATGTCGTACGCCTCGGCCACCCGATGCTTGAGGTAGTTGGCCGCAAGCACGGCGTCGTCGCTCACCTCGCGCAGGCCGCTCCCGCCGTGGGCGCGCAGGTAGGCGTAGGCGCGCACGAGGACGCCGGTGTTGCCGACGAAGCTGCGCAGGCGACCGATCGAGGTTGGCCGCTCGCCCGGGCGCTCGAGCCGATACGATCCTTCCGCCTCGCGCAGGACTCGCGGTGACGGCAGGTACGGGAGCAGCCGCTCCCCCACCCCGACGGGACCGGCCCCCGGGCCGCCGCCGCCGTGGGGCGTGCTGAACGTCTTGTGGACGTTGAAGTGCATGACGTCGAAGCCGGCCTCGCCCGGCTTGAACCGGCCGAGGATCGCGTTGAGGTTGGCGCCGTCCATGTAGGCGAGCGCGCCGGCCGCATGGACCTCGTCGAGCAGGAGGCCGATCCGGCTCTCGAACAGGCCGAGCGTCGAGGGGTTCGTGATCATGACCGCGGCCGTACGCGGGCCGAGCGCCGCCTCGAACGCGGCGACGTCGACGCCGCCGTCTGCGGCGGACGGGATCGTGATGGTTCTGAACCCGGCCATCGACGCGGTTGCGGGATTCGTGCCGTGCGACGAATCCGGGACGAGCACTTCGTCCCGCTCGACATCGCCACGGGCCCGGTGATAGGCCCGGATCATGAGGATTCCGGTCAGTTCGCCCTGCGCGCCGGCCGCCGGCTGGAGCGTGACGGCGCGCATGCCGGAGATCTCCGCCAGCCACTGCTCGAGCTCGAACAGGAGCTGCAGCGTGCCCTGCGCGACCTCGTCGGGCGCGTACGGGTGAAGCTGGGCGAAGCCCGGCAGACGGGCGGCCCACTCGTTGAGCTTGGGGTTGAACTTCATCGTGCACGAGCCGAGCGGGTAGAACCCGGTATCGACCGCGAAGTTGAGCTGCGACAGGTTGACGTAGTGGCGAACGACGTCCGGTTCGTTGAGCTCCGGCAGGGCGGGCGGCGTGTCGCGCAGGGCCGCGGCCGGGATGCGATCGAGTGCGCCGGCCGGCGCATGCGGAATCTTGCCGCCACCGCGGCCCGGCCGCGAGCGCTCGTCGAGGGTCGGCTGAAGACGGGGTCCGACGACGCCCATCAGCGTGTCCCCGTCGCCAGGTGACCGGCCTTGCGGCCGCCCGGCTCGGCCCGCAGCTCGTCGGCGAGGGCGGCCGCGAAGCGATCGATGTCGTCGCCGGTCGTAACTTCGGTTGCGCACACGAGCAGGCCATCGTCGACGCCGGGCTGATCCGGAAGGGCGTCGGCGAGCACGAGGCCGGCAAGGATGCCGCGCTCGATGAGGCGGCGGTGGACCGCCCGGGCGCTGGGCACGCGCACGGCGAACTCGTTGAGGTACGGGCCCGGGTGGAGGCGCGGCACGCCGGCCGCCGCGAGCGCCTCCTCCAGCTCGCGAGCGCGGGCTGCCCCGAGCGCGGCGACGTCGCGCAGGCCGTGCGGCCCGATCGCGGCGAGGTAGATCGACGCGGCGAGGGCGAGCAGCGCCTGGTTCGTGCAGATGTTGCTCGCGGCCTTGTCACGCCGGATGTCCTGCTCGCGCGCGCGCAGGGTCATGACGAACGCCCGGCGGCCGTCGAGGTCTGTCGTCATGCCCACCAACCGCCCGGGGATCTGCCGGACGAGCGGTTCCGTGGCGGCGAGGATGCCGAGGTACGGCCCGCCGTACTGCGGCGGGATGCCGAGCGGCTGGCCCTCGCCGGCGGCGATGTCGGCCCCGTAGGCGCCGGGTGGCGCGAGCACCGCCAGGGACACCGGCTCGACGACCGCCACGAACAGGGCACCGGCGGCGTGGGCGAGTTCGGCGACGCGCGGCATGTCCTCGAGCAGGCCGAGGAAGTTCGGCTGCGCGAGGACGACGCCCGCGATCGGGTGATCCGGATCGGCCAGCAGGCGCTCGAGTGCGTCGAGATCCGTCGTTCCGGCCCGCTCCCCGTCCGCGACGAGCGGGAGCTCGTCGAGCTCGAGCCGCGGGCCGAGGTACGTCCGGACCGTGTCGCGGTAGTGCGGGTGGACCGCGCGGGAAACGAGGACGCGATCGCGCCTCGTCTGCCGGCAGGCCATGAGCGCGGCCTCCGCGGTTGCCGCCGCGCCGTCGTAGTGCGACGCCGACACGACCGGCAGGCCGGTCAGTTCGGCCAGCAGCGATTGGTACTCGTAGATGCTCTGGAGCGTCCCCTGGCTGACCTCGGGCTGGTACGGCGTGTAGGCCGTGTACCACTCACCGCGCACGAGAAGCTGGTCGACCGCCGGCGGACTCCAGTGGCGGTACACCCCGGCGCCGAGGAAGGACACGAGGTCGGTGCGATTTCGCCCGGCGAGCGCCTGGAGTCGCGCCGACAGCTGGAGCTCCGGCTCCGGCTCCGGCAGGTCGAGACCACTCGCCCGGAGCTCGACCGGGATGTCGTCGAACAGCTCGTCGACGCTCGAGATGCCGAGGGCCGCGAGCATCCGCTCGCGATCGGCGGTCGTATGTGGTCCGTACGGCATCGCGGTCAGCCGGCGGCGACGAGCGCGTCGTAGGCCGCGGCGTCGAGCAGGTCGTCGAGCTGGGACGGATCCGACACCCGGAGGCGGATCATCCAGCCGGCCCCGAATGGCTCCTCGTTGACGAGCTCCGGCTGGGCGGACAGGCTGCCGTTTGCCTCGAGGACCTCACCGGACACGGGCGCGAACAGGTCGCTCACCGCCTTGACCGACTCGACGACGCCGAATGCCGCGAACTGCTCGACCGTCCGGCCGGCATCGGGCAGCTCGACGAAGACGATGTCGCCGAGCTGGTCCGCGGCGTACGCCGTGATGCCGATCGTCGCCTCGTCGCCGTCGAGTCGGACCCACTCGTGGTCCTTCGTGTAGCGCAGGTCGGGTGGGACCATCGAGCGTGCTCTCCTTCGCTGGACGCGACAGGGGACGCCGCGTCGGGGCCGATCAGGCGGGACGACGGTAGAACGGGAGGGCGACCACCTCGGCAGGCACTCGCCCATCTCGGATCTCGACGTCGAGGATCGTACCCGGTTCCGCGTCGCGCGGCGCGACGTAGGCCATCGCGATCGGGCTGCCGAGGGTCGGAGACGGCGCACCACTCGTGACGGCCCCGGTCCGGCGATCCCCGGCCCAGACCGGGTAGCCGTGCCGGGCGATCCCCCGGCCGCGCACGACGAGCCCGACCAGGCGACGCCCGACGCCGTCACGCGACGCCTTCTCGAGCGCCGCCCGGCCGACGAACTCGACGCCCTTGTCGAGCTTGACCACCCGGCCGAGACCGGCCTCGTACGGGTTGGTCGTCCGGTCGAGCTCGTTGCCATAGAGCGGCATGCCCGCCTCGAGCCGGAGCGTGTCGCGGGCGCCGAGGCCGACGGGCACGAGTCCCGCGGACTCGCCCGCCGCGGCGAGGGCGTCCCACAGCGGGCGTGCCTGGTCCCACTCCACGAACACCTCGAAGCCGTCCTCCCCGGTGTAGCCGGTCCGGGCGACGAGGGCGGGAATGCCGGCAACCGCGCCCTCCGCGATCGCGTAGTAGCGGAGCCGGCCGAGATCGACGTCGGTCAGGGGTCCGAGGATCCCGGCCGAGGCCGGCCCCTGCACGGCCACGAGGGCCGTCGCGAGCGCCCGGTCGTCGAGGACGGCGCGGACGCCGGCCAGCCGCTCCGCGAGCGCGTCGCTGACGACCTGGCTGTTGCCGGCGTTGGCGACGACGAGGAAGCGCTCCTCGGCGAGTCGATACACGATGAGGTCGTCGATGACTCCGCCGTCGGGAGCGCAGATCATCGAGTAGTGGGCGCGTCCGACCGCGAGGGTGCGCGGATCGGAGACGAGCGCACCGGCCAGCCCGTCGGCCGCCTGCGGACCCTCGACGAACAGCTCGCCCATGTGCGACAGGTCGAACAGGCCCGCACGCTCCCGGACGGCTCGATGCTCCTCGATGATGCCGCGGTACTGGACGGGCATGAGCCAGCCGGCGAACTCGACGATGCGCGCGCCGAGTGCGCGATGGAGGTCCGCCAGTGGTGTTTCGTGGAGCTCGCCCGCGTCGGGCTCGGACATCGTCAGGCTCCGGCTTCGCTCGGTCGGGCATCACCCGCGCCGGACGCCGACGAGCGGGCGGCGGCGGACAGGAGGCCCGCGGCACGAGAGACGAGGGCGCGCTCCGTCTCGAACGTCAGGAGCGACGGCGCCTCGTCAAAGCCGACCCAGCGCACCCGCTCGAACTCATGGTCGTGCCGCGCAAGGTCGCCGCCGATCGGTTCCATGAGGAAGTAGTGGACCGTCTTGTGGATGCGCGTTCCGCGCTGGATGAACGTGTACTCGATCGACTCGAGCGGGCCGGTGATCCGGACCGCGAGACCCGTCTCCTCGGTCACCTCGCGGACGGCCGTTTCCTCGCGCGACTCGCCGGAGATCGGGGTTCCCTTCGGCAGGGTCCACGTGACGCCGTCGCGATCACGCCGGCGCATGCCGACGACGAGCTGCGGGTCCCGGCCCTCGAACCGGACGACGACGCCTCCGGCGGAGGTGGCGGTCGCCGTCCTCAGGCGCGCCACGGCGCCGGAGCGGCGCTGGCGCGGCGACCCGTCCCGGGACGTGCGGATCGCGCCCACTGCATCGCGACGACCGGGCGAGGCCGCCCGGACGACGACCGGAACGGCGTGGCGGCGGTGATCGAGCGACCACCGGAGCGGAGGCCGGCGAGCGGGCCCGGATCCGCGCGTCTGAGGACCGTCGCCCGCGTCGGCGCGGCGTGGAACGAACCCGCCGCGCGGAGCCCCAGGTGGCGCTCTCGCGATCGGGCGGACGGACGCACGAACCGCGCCGCGGGACGGACCGCGAACCTCGCGGCGATGCTGTGCTCCATGGGGGGCAATGGTACCGCGTCAGGCCGGCGATGCAAGCGCTCGGGCGAGGGCGTCACGCAGGGCCGTGGCGGCTTCCGGTGCCAGGGTGCCCCGCTCGACGGCCAGTGCGATCTCCCGCTCCGCCGCGGCACGATAGAGATCCACGACCCCTGGTGCGTGCGCCCGGAGGGTCGCGAGGTGGGCCTCGACGGTGCCGCGGTCGCCGCGCGTCATCGGTCCGGTCAGGGCGGCCTGGATCCCGAGCGCGCGGGCGTTCCCGAGCGTCTGCTCGATCAACCGTCCGTACACGGCGAGCGATCCCGCCTCGTCGAGGCCGGCCACGCGGCCGAGCTCCGCGATCGCGTCGAGCAGGGCGACGAAGCCGCCGGCGGCGAGGACCGCGGCAGCGTGGTAGGCGGCCTTCGCCCCGGGCAGGAGCCGGACCGGCACGCCGCCGATCGCCTCCGCCATCGAGGCGAGCAGCGCGGCCAGCTGATCGTCGCCCTCGATCGCGATCGTGGCCCCGTGGAGCGCGGCGACGGCCCGTTCCGTATCGGCGAAGGCTACGAGCGGGTGGAACGAGCCGACCTGGGTTCCCGCCGCCATCGCCGGTTCGAGGACGTCCGCCCCGAGCAGGCCGCTCGTGTGGATCATGGCCTGGCCGCTGTACATCCGGAGCCGCCCGGCGAGCGGCGCGATCGCGTCGTCCGGCACGGCGAGGATCACGAGCTCCACCTCGTCGAGCAGCGCCTCCGCCTCGGCGAACGCGCGGACCCCGTCGACGATGCTCCGGAACCGCTCGCGCCGGCCGGCGTCCCGGCTCGCGACCGCGCCGATCGGCCAGCCCGCGCGCCGCAGGGCGAGGCCGAGGGCGGTGCCGACCGCGCCGGCGCCGACGATCCCGATGATCGGCGGGTCGCCGGGCTCACTGCGGACGTGGGGATGGGTATGACCGTCCGGGTGGATCGTGTCGCCGTGGCGGTGCTGGCCGGGCGGGGGCGGATCGAGATCGATGCCCTGCTCGCGCAGGGCATCGAGAGGCTCGTCCGGATCCGTCCAGCCCCTCACGAGCGCGGTCGGACCCGTCCCGGGCGCCTCGCGCGGTACTCTTGCATGCGGCGAGTGTAGCGACCAGGAGAGGACAGACCGGCGTGCCCCAGATCGACCCATTCAGCGCCCGGGCGACCCTCGGGACCGGGCTGCCGGACTTCTATCGGCTCGCCGTGCTCGCGGACCTGGTCGACCTCGAGCGGGCGCCGGTCACGGTCAGGATCCTGCTCGAGAACGTCCTCCGGCATGCGGGCGACGGGATCGTTCGGCCGGAGGATGTCGAGACCCTCGCCGCGTGGCGGCCGGGCGCCGCCGCGGAGGCCGAGGTCCCGTTCATGCCCTCGCGGGTCGTCCTCCAGGACTTCACCGGCGTGCCGGCGATCGTCGACCTCGCGGTCATGCGCGACGCGATGGCCGCGCTCGGCGGCGACCCCGCCCGGGTCAACCCGCTCGTGCCCGCCGACCTCGTCATCGACCACTCCGTGCAGGTCGACCTGTTCGGGACGGCCGCCGCGTTCGCCTTCAACGTCGAGCGCGAGTACGAGCGCAACGGCGAGCGCTACCAGCTCCTGCGCTGGGCGCAGACCGCGTTCCGCGACCTGCGCGTCGTGCCGCCCGGAACTGGCATCGTCCACCAGGTCAACCTCGAATACCTCGCCTCCGTGATCGATGACCGACCCGACGCGGACGGCCGGCGGGTCGCCTTCCCGGACACGCTCGTCGGGACCGACTCGCACACGACGATGATCAACGCGCTCGGCGTGCTCGGCTACGGCGTCGGCGGGATCGAGGCCGAGGCGGTGCTGCTCGGACAGCCGCTCTACCAGCCGATGCCGCGCGTGGTCGGCGTCCGACTTCACGGCGAGCTGCCAGGCGGCTCGACGGCGACCGACCTCGTCCTCGTCGTGACCGAGATGCTCCGGCGGTTCGGCGTCGTCGGAGCGTTCGTCGAGTTCGCCGGCGACGGCCTCGCCGGCCTCTCCCTCGCAGATCGGGCGACGATCAGCAACATGAGCCCGGAGTTCGGGGCCACGGCGACGCTTTTCCCGATCGACGACGAGACGCTCGGCTATCTCCGGCTGACCGGGCGATCGGCGGAGCGGATCGACCTCGTCGAGCGCTATGCCAAGGAGCAGGGGCTGTGGCGCGAGCCCGGCGCCGGGCCGCAGTTCGACGACCTCCTCGAGCTCGACCTCGCCACCGTCGAGCCGTCCGTCGCCGGGCCGCGCCGACCGCAGGATCGCGTACCCCTCGGCGCGCTCCGTGACAACTTCAGGACCAACTTCCCGAACGGCCTCGAGGCGCTCGACGGTCACGGAGCCGACCGTGGCGCGCCGGAAGGCGGCGAGGTCGAGGAGGCGTCGGCCGAGTCGTTCCCGGCCAGCGACGCACCGTCGTTCGCCGGCGCCGACGGCGGACGCGACAGCGCGCCGGCGGCCGACCCCGTGCCCGCCGGTCGGCCGATCCGGCAGGCATATCGCCCGGTCGACATCGAGGTCCGCGGGCAGCGGGCGACGATCCGGAGCGGATCGGTGGCGATCGCGGCGATCACGTCGTGCACGAACACGTCGAACCCCACGGTCATGGTCGGTGCCGGCCTGCTCGCCCGCAACGCCGTCGCCCGCGGGTTGCGCGTCGGACCGACCGTCAAGACCTCCCTCGCGCCCGGCTCGAAGGCGGTCACGGGATACCTCGAGGCGGCCGGGCTCCTGGCCCCGCTCGAGACGCTCGGCTTCGCCCTCGCCGGCTACGGCTGCACGACGTGCATCGGCAACTCCGGGCCGCTCGATGCACCGATCGCGCAGGCCGTCGAGGAGCACGACCTCGTCGTCGCCGCCGTCCTGTCCGGTAACCGCAACTTCGAGGGCCGCATCCACCCGCTCGCGCGGGCGAGCTACCTCGCCTCGCCGCCGCTCGTCGTCGCGTTCGCACTGGCCGGTCAGGTCGACATCGACCTCACTGCCGAGCCGCTCGGGACCGACTCGGACGGTCGGCCGGTCTTCCTTGCCGACCTGTGGCCGTCGCCCGACGAGATCCGGTCGGTCATCGCCGACTCGATCGATCCCGAGCTGTTCCGCCGGACGTACGCTGTCGTGTTCGATGGCGACGACCGATGGCGAGCGCTGCCGATTCCGGCCGGCGACCGCTACGCCTGGGACGACGCCTCGACGTACGTCGCGAAGCCGCCGTTCTTCGACGGCCTGTCGTTCGAGCCGGCGCCGATCGCGGACATCGTCGGGGCGCGGGCGCTGGCCGTGCTCGGCGACTCGGTGACGACGGACCACATCTCGCCGGCCGGCTCGATCGCTCACTGGTCGCCGGCCGGCCAGTGGCTCCAGGGGCGCGGGGTCGCGCCGCTCGACTTCAACTCGTACGGGTCGCGGCGCGGCCACCACGACGTCATGATGCGCGGCACGTTCGCCAACATCCGGCTGCGCAACCGGCTCGTGGAGCGCGAGGGCCCGTACACCGCCCACCTGCCGGACGGCGATGAGCAGTTCATCTACGACGCGGCGATGCGCTACCGCGACGAGGGCGTCCCGCTCGTTCTGCTCGCCGGCCGCGAATACGGCTCCGGGTCGTCACGCGACTGGGCGGCGAAGGGCACGCTCCTGCTCGGCGTCCGGACCGTCATCGCCGAGAGCTACGAGCGGATCCACCGCTCCAATCTCGTCGGCATGGGGGTGCTGCCGCTCCAGTTCGCGCCGGGCGAGACCATCGCGTCACTCGGCCTGACCGGGCGTGAGTCGTTCACCATCGAGGGCCTCGTCGACGGCCTCGCGCCACGCCAGCGACTCGTCGTCAGCACCGTCCGTGAGGACGGTACGCGCGGCCGCTTCGACGTCGTCGCCCGCCTCGACGGGCCGATCGAGGTGGACTACTACCGCCAGGGCGGGATCCTGCCGGCCGTCCTCCGCCGCCTCGCCCGCGGGGACGCCTGACGCGGGGTTACGGGCGCCTCAGCGGAGCCGCGACACCCTCCACGCCTCGGCACCACGAAGCCCCCGGGGAGGAGGATCCGGGGGCTTCGCGCGGACTGGGCGGTCGCGTGTCATCGATGAGACGAGCGACGGCCGCGATCGTGACGCGCGCGTGCTCGGCGACCGCAACGAACGGCGTCACTACTCCTGACGCCCTCGGATCTGGGGGTACATCCAAGGGGCGGTTCTGATCGAGCCCCTTGACTTCCTGACACACGACACTCACGCGGTCGGTAGTCACCGAGATTTCGTCGGGTGACCGCCTGAGGATCGCGTGGCGAAAACTCGGCGCGGCTTCGAGCGTACCGGGCGTCCTCGTCGGCCCGCGCCCGCTGACGAGCGACCGCCTGGGTATCGCCTGACAGGAACGCCGCGGCTCCAGCCGGCGGCGATCGTCCGTCGTCCATCCGCACAGCTGGACGTCGGCCATCGCGACTCCGGGTTGAAGGTGGTGGGCGATACTGGATTCGAACCAGTGACCTCGCGGATGTGAACCGCGCGCTCTAACCGACTGAGCCAATCGCCCACGGGCGCCGCCGGTCGCTGCGTCGACGCAGCCCGATCATACCCGAAGGTCCGGCCAGCGCGACAGGAGCGCCTCGCGCGTCACGCCCTCGACCACGACGAGCTTCTGGCGGCCGGCCGCGCCGGCCACGAGGCGCACGGAACGCCGCGCGACGCCCAACTCGTCGGCCAGGAGGCGGAGCAACGCCTGGTTCGCGGCCCCCTCGATGGCCGGGGCCGCGACGCGCGCCCGGAGCACGCCGTCGACCACCCCCTCGACATGATCGGACCCACCCCGCGGAGTCAGTCGAACGGCGAAGCGAACCTCGTTCCCGTCCAGGATCAGAGGGCGCGCCAGAGCACGCCGAGGACGAGCAGGACGATGAGCGGGCTGAAATCGAACATGCCGGTCTGCGGCAGGAGCCGCCGCACGGGCCCGAGGATCGGTTCCGTGGTCTGGATCAGGAACGCACTGATCTGATTGCGTCCCATCGGGTCGACGAAGGACATGATCACCCGTCCGAAGATGAGGAGCCAGAGCGCCAGGAAGAAGAGCTCGAAGAAGTTCCGCACGAACGATTCCACGGCCGAGAGTCTACCAGCGATCCACGACCGGGCCGTCCGCATGACGGGTGCCTATCAGCGCGTCGCGTCACCCACGGTGATCGTGCGCGTGGTCGCCGTCGTGTGCGTGGGTATGAAGACCCGCCGGGCCATGGGCGTGCGGCCGCTCCCCGAAGATCGCGCGCCCGACCCGGACGATCGTCGCGCCCTCCTCGACCGCGACCGCATAGTCGTCGGTCATGCCCATCGACAGGCCGGCCCCGAGAGCCGCGTGGCGGTCGCGCAGCCGCGCCGACAGGTCCCGCAGGGCGCGGAACGTGGGACGGGCCTCCTCGGCCGAGCCGACGAGGCGGCCGATGGTCATGAGGCCGTCGAGGCGCAGGTGCGCGAGATCGGTGAGCTCCGCCAGTGCCGCCTCGAGCGCATGCGCCGAGAACCCGGCCTTCGCCGCGTCGGCGTCGACGTTGACCTGGAGCAGGATCGGCAGCCGGCGGTCCGGCCGCATCTCGCCGGCCAGCCGATCGAGCCGCCGGGCGAGGTCGACCGAATCGACCGACTCGACGACGTCGAACAGCTCGACCGCCCGCCGGGCCTTGTTCGACTGGAGCGGCCCGACGAGGTGCCACGTCGCGCCGTCGACGAGCCCCACCTTGCCCGCCGCCTCCTGCACCCGGTTCTCGCCGAGCACGCCGAGCCCGGCCTCCACCGCCGCCCGCAACCGCTCGACCCCGACCGTCTTCGACACCGCGACGAGCGTCACCTCCCCCGGATCGCGCCCCACCCGCGCACACGCAGCCTGGATGTTCGTGATGACTCGATCGCGAGCCTCACGCAGCGTATCGATCGTGAGATCGTCGGTCATCGGGTGAGCGGGCTACCTGAAGGCAGGCAGGATGCTCGTCCGCCGAGATGCCGCCGCAGCGAAGGAGGCGCCGAAAAGGCGAGCGCAGTCACCTCGACAAGCCGGCGGGGATGTGGCCGCGACGAAGGCGCCCGCGACACGTAGAGCAAGCCCGCCGAGATGCCGCCGCAGCGAAGGAGGCGCCGAGCAGGCGAGCGCAGTCACCTCGACAAGCCGGCGGGGATGTGGCCGCGACGAAGGCGCCCGCGAGGACCGGAGCGAGCGCACCCCAAGGTGCGTGAGCGAGGACCGCAGTGGGCAACGCCCGTCCCGGCCGCAGCCCCGTCGGCGTTACTTGCGGCGCAAGAACGACGGGATTTCGAGGTCGTCGGCGTCGTAGCTCGCTCGCTTCGCCGCCACCGCCTCGCTGGCCGATCGCTCCACGCGCACCGCGGCAAGGGCCGCCGCCTGGTCGTCCCGCCGGACCGAGTCGTCCATGACCCCGCCGTCGGCCTGCGTCCGCTGGCGCTCGAGCTCCTCGAGGTAGTCGCGCTGGGCCGGCCGGCTCGTCGACGTGTCGGTCGGCTGGGCGGCCTGCTCGCGCCGGCCGATGTCCCGCCGCCGCCCGCCGTCGAAGCCGGTGGCGATGACCGTGACCATGACCTCGTCGCCGAGGCGGTCGTTGAACGTCGTCCCGAAGATGATGTTCGCCTCCGGGTCCGCGGCGGCCCGGATCTCCTCGGCCGCGTCGAGCACCTCGTTGAGGGCGAGCGTCGAGGAGCCGGTGATGTTCCACAGGATCCCCTGCGCGCCGGCGATGTTGACCTCGAGGAGCGGGCTCGCGATCGCCTCGCGCGCGGCGTCCACCGCCCGCGTCTCGCCGGTCGCCCGGCCGATGCCCATGAGCGCCGAGCCGGCGTCCTTCATGATCGCGCGGACGTCCGCGAAGTCGAGGTTGATGAGCCCGGGCATCGTGATGATGTCGCTGATCCCCTGGACGCCCTGGCGGAGCACGTCGTCGACGACCTTGAACGCGTCGAGGATCGAGGTGTTCTTCTGGACGACGTCCTTGAGCCGGTCGTTCGGGATCGTGATGAGCGTGTCGACCTTCGACTTGAGCTCCTCGGCCGACTTCTCGGCGACGAGCTTGCGCCGGGCTCCCTCGAACCCGAACGGCTTGGTCACCACGCCGATCGTCAGGGCGCCCGCATCCTTGGCGATCTCGGCCACGATCGGTGCCGCGCCCGAGCCGGTCCCGCCGCCCAACCCGGCCGTGATGAACACCATGTCGGAGTCCGCGAGGGCCTGGGCGATCTTCTCCGAGTCCTCTTCCGCGGCCCGTGCCCCGATGCTCGAATCGCCGCCCGCGCCGAGGCCCCGGGTGATCTTGTCGCCGATCCGGATCTTGTGCGGGGCGTCCGACTGGAGCAGGGCCTGGGCGTCCGTGTTGCAGGCGATGAACTCGACGCCCATCATCTCGGCCCGAATCATCCGATTGACCGCGTTGCTTCCGCCGCCGCCGACCCCGATGACGCGGATCAGCGCGAAGTTCTCGGAATCGGAACGCAGCGGCATCGCCTCTCCTCCGGTCTGCGGACGGGTCTGTCAGTCATGGTCGAGCGCGCGCCCCTCAACCTGGCTCGGTCCCGGCCTGCGAGGTCCGTCGGGGTTGCGCGGAGTCTATCACCCGGAGGCCCGCGGCGGCGCCCCGGATCGTCCGAATCGGCGCCAATTTCCGGCCCGTGGGCGCCTCATCGTCGGTGCCGCGGAGCACCGCGAACAGGACCTTTGGATGGACATCGCGCAGCCGATCTGCCTATCCTCGGGACCAGGCGATCCGCTCGGGTTGCCGGGATCTCGGGGATCTCGGGTGCTCATCAGGCGTCGGTTCTCTCAGCTCGTCATGCTCGTCGCGTTCGCGGCAGCCGGCCTCGGCCTGGCGCCCGGCGCGCAGGCCGCCGATCCCGTCGTCCCGGGCGGCACGCCGGTGCCCGCCGGGGTCGCGCTCGACGCCCAGGTCGTCGTGACCGTCGCGAGCGGCTCGGGGATCCCGCTGCCGGATGTGATCGTGTCCTTGACCGCCGCGGCCGACGGCGTGCCGTTCCAGGCGCTCGACGGCGTCACCGACGACGACGGGCGGGCGGTCTTCGACGGGGTCGGCCGATCCGATGGCGGCCCGGTCGTGACGCTGGCCGCGTCGGCCGCCCGAACCACGCACGAGCTCGTCGACGGGTGCACGTTCACCCAGCGCTGGTCCGGCACGGCGAGACAGCCGAGCGACCCGGCGGCGATCGAGCTGCCGGTCACCGTCGCCCTCGCCACGTCCGTGGCGTGTGACGCGCCGGAGCCGGGCGCCCCGATCCTGACCGGCTTCGTCCGCGACGCGGCCGGCGCCCCGGTCGCCATCGCCACGGCCGTGCTGACGATGGAGCGGGTCGACGGCGGCCGCTGGGTCGGGTCGATCGGCCCGAGCCCGGACGGCGCGTTCGCCGTCCTCGTTCAGCCGTGGGGCACGGACGACGAGCCGGCTCACGTATCCGTGCGCGTCGTCGGGTCGCCGACGGGCACGCGGTCCGACGGCGGATGCACGTATACCGACGGCCACCTCGGGTCGCTCGAGTTCGAGGTCGCGCTCGTCGAGGGTCTCGATCCGGATCCGGTGATGATCACGACGACCGTCGGCCAGCAGAGCGTCGTGTGCGGCGCCGTCGCGACGCCCGATCCCGGGGTCCCGGCGCCGGGGGCGGGTTCGGCCCCGTCGAGCGGACCGACGATCACGCTCCCGCCGACCGACGCCGCCGCCGCCATCCAGGGCGGCGGTCACGCGCCGCTGCTGCCCGCCCTGATCGTGGCGCTCGGGCTCGCCGCCCTGCTCCTCGGCTGGGAGCTGGCTCGCCGCGACGCCTGACCGGGACGCCCGGACCGCCTGGGCCGCCCGGGGACCGCCCGGAGCGCTCGGGCGCGGTCAGCCCGCGAGGAAGCTCAACTGGACGGTGCGGACACCGTTGTCGGCGTTCGGGTCGAGCAGGGCGATCGACTGCCACGTCCCGAGCGCCATCCGGCCGCCCACGACCGGCACGCTGAGCGACGGCCCGGCGAGCAGTGGCACGACGTGATCCGCGCCGTGGCCGGCCGACCCGTGCCGATGGCGCCAGCGGTCGTCGCGGGGCAGGAGTCGGTCGAGCGCCTCGAGGAGATCGGCATCGGAGCCCGAGCCCAGCTCGACGACGACGAGGCCCGCCGTCGCGTGCGCGACGAACACGTTCAGCAGGCCGTCACCGCCGGCGGCGGCCTCGGCCGCGAAGCGCGCGCAGTCGTCGGTCAGGTCGAACAGGCCCCGCTGCGGACCCGTCCGCACCTCGATCGCGAGGGTCCACACCGCCGCGGCTCTACGGGAAGAGGCTGCGCACGGCGTCCCGGATGCGGCCGAGGATGCCGAGCGCCGGGGCGGACTCGTAGCGCAGCGGGTCGCTCGTGCCGAGGCTGGCGGCGCCCCACTGGAGCAGTCCCACCGCCGTCGCGTAGGTCGGGTTGAGGAGCGTGTCGACGAGCCCGCCGATGCCCGACGGTCCGGCCACCCGGACCGGCATCCCGAGCACCTCGCGGGCGAGCTCCGCCGAGCCCGCCAGCTGAGCGGCGCCGCCGGTCAGGATGATCCCGGCCGGCAGCATGCCCGGCCCGGCCATGGCCATCTCCGCCTTGAGCAGCTCGAACGTCTCGCGCATGCGGGCCTCGATGATCTGGCAGACCTCGAGTCGGCTGACCGTTCGGCCGGCCTCCTCGCCGAGGATGGCGACGCTGATCTCCTCGTCCTCGCCGACCGTCCGCAGGTCGCACGTGCCGTTCCGGATCTTCAGCTCCTCGGCCACCGGCAGGCTCGTCTTGAGCCCGATCGCCACGTCGTTCGTGACGTTGTTGCCGCCGACCGGGACGACCGCGGTGTGGAACGGGGAGCCGTCGGTGAACAGGGCGAGATCGATCGTGCCGGCGCCGATGTCGGCCACGGCCACACCGAGCTCCTTCTCCGTCTCGGTCAGCACGGCCTCGGCGGAGGCGAGCGAGTTGACGACCAGCTCGTCGATCTTGACGCCGGCCTGCTGGACGCACTTCGAGAGGTTCTGGACCGCGGTCGCCGAGCCGGTGATGATGTGGGTCTCGACCTCGAGCCGCAGCGCGCTCATGCCGAGCGGGTCCTTGACCCCCTCCTGGCCGTCGACGATGAACCCGCGCCGCTCGACGTGGAGCACCTCGCGGTTCGACGGGATCGACACGGCCCGGGCCACCTCGATGGCCCGGTTGACGTCCTCCCGGGTGACCTCGCGGGTGTGGGCGGTCACCGCGACCTGGCCGGGCGAGTTGAGGCTCGACACGTGGCTGCCGCCGACGCCGACGAAGGCCCGGTCGATCTTCCAGCCCGACAGGCGCTCGGCACGCTCGACCGAATCGGCGATCGAGCGGACGGTCTGGTCGATGTTGACGACGACGCCCTTCTTGAGCCCGGACGCCGGCACCGTGCCGTGGCCCATGATCGTCAGCCGCCCATCGCGACTGACCTCGCCGATGAGCGCGCAGACCTTCGTCGTGCCGACGTCGATCCCGACGAGGACCGCTTCTCTCTCCACCTGCCGCACTACTCCCGTTCGGTCGCGCACGCTGCGCTAGATGAAGTGGCGCCGGATGAGCGCCACGTTGTTGAAGATCCGGAAGCCGAAGTTGATCAGCGCCACGAGGTACAGATCCAGGCCGAGCCGATCACCGATGAACGTGAGAAGGACCGCGACGATCGCGTTCGTGACGAATCCGCTGATGAAGATCCGATTGTCATAGACGCCGTCGAGCTCCGCCCGCACCGCGCCGAGGACCGAGTCCAGCGCGGCGAGGATCGCCACGGCCGAATAGCGGCTGAACTCGAAGCTGACGTTGACGTTGAGGAGGAGCCCTGCCAGGACGCCGACGAGGAGACCCGCCAGGGGTAGGAACACGTGGCGCCGTCCTCCGTCCGGTGCGTTTGGGCAAGGCTACCCGACGCGAGGCGGGACCAGCAACTCGCGGCGCTCACGGGGCTCACCCCGCTCACGGCGCCGGCGTCGCGCGCGGGATGTACGTCCCGTCGGTCTCGGACGCGAGGATGACGCGCTCGACCGTCGCCTCCCGGCCGTCGAGCAGGCTGCGCAGCAGGCGGACCTGCCCCGGGATGAGCTCGGGGGTCCGCAGGCTCGGCGTGTAGAAGCCGAACACCGCGGTCCAGCCACCCTCGCCGGTCGTCATCACGTAGCCCATGTCGTCGGTCACGCTGACCGACACCGCCGGGGCGACGCTCCCGACGTCGACCGGGCGGACCGCCGCAAGACGCGTGGCCGCATCGAAGTCGACCGGGTCGAGACGCCAGCCGACGCCGAGCGAGATCGCGGCGGCCCGTCGGTCGTCGACCACCGGGAGGTCAGCCGCGCCGGGCGGCGGGACCTCGCCGAGCCGGGCGAACAGCACGCCGTCGGCGCCGGCGAGGAGACGGCGCTCGCCGACCTGCCAGATCATGACCGGCTCGCGCTCGATCAGGCTGACCGACAGGCTGTCGGGCAGCCGAACGGTGACGCGCGCGGCGGCCACGGTCGGCAGCTCGCGCAGGCGCGCCTCGAGCGGATCCGTGGCCAGCGTGAACAGGTTCACCCCGGCCGGCACGGCCAGCCGGGTCCGCACGGCCGACTCGTCCGAGTAGCGCACGCCCTCGAGCTCGAGGTGGACGAGGCCGAAGGCGGGCGACGACGCGGCACCGTAGATCGCCGCGGCCGAGGCGAGCATGGCAAGGAGCGCCCCGGCGCGAACCGGTGTGAGCCCGGCCGACGCGCGCCGGATCCGGGTCGACCGGCGGCCCCGCGCGCCCCGTCCGGCCAGGCGCTCGCTCACCGCGGCAGGTCGGCCGGGGTGAGCCCGCCGCCGGCCCGCATCGCGTGGCGCTCGACGGCAAGGTTGACGACCATCCGGCACACCGCGGTGAAGTCGTGGCCGCCCTCGGCCGGCATGGTCGGGAACAGGCTGATCGGCGTGAAGCCCGGGATCGTGTTGACCTCCGAGAGGTACAGGTCATCGCCGTGGAGCAGGAAGTCGACCCGCGCGAAGCCCTCCGCTCCGATCGCCCGGTAGCAGTCGCGCGCGATCTTTCGCGCGGCCACGCGGACGGCCTCCGGCACGTCCGCCGCGATCGACGTGCGCGACAGCCCGGGCGTGTACTTGGCGGCGTAGTCGTAGAACTCGTTGCCGGCGACGATCTCGCCCGGGCCGAACAGGGCGAGCCGGTCCGGCTCGTTGCCGATCACGCTCACCTCGAGATCCCGGGCACCGCCGAGGTAGCGCTCCGCGAGCGCGACCGTGTCGTAGCGGAACGCGTGGTCGAGCGCCGCCGCCCGCTCGTCCGGCGTGTGCGCGAGGGTCATCCCGACCGAGCTGCCGAGCCGCGACGGCTTCACCATCAGGCGCGCCTCGCCCGTGCCGGAGGTGAACGCCTCGAGCTCGCCGAGCACCTCGGCCGGTCGCGTTCGCCAGCGCTCCGCCCGGATCTCGCGCCAGTCGACGACGGGCAGCCCTACGCCGCGGACGAGTCGCTTGAAGATCGCCTTGTCCATCCCGATCGCCGACGCCGCGACGCCGGACCCGGTGTAGGCGAGCCCGGCGGCCCCGAGCAGGGCCTGGACCGTCCCGTCCTCGCCGAACGGCCCGTGCAGGGCGATGAACACGACCGGCGCCGGGTCCTGGCCGGCCAGGCGATCGATCGCCGCGCCGGCCGCGACGGGACCGTCCGCGCCGAGCGTCGCCGGGTCGTCGTAGGCGCTCTGCGGACGATCCGCGCGCCGGTGGTCGAGCGGCAGCCACCACCAGCGGCCGTCGAGGTCGATGAGCACCTGGCGGACGGGAAATCCGGCGCCGGCGAGGGCATCGGCGATGGCCGTGCCGGACACGATCGACACGTCGTGCTCCGCCGACGGCCCGCCGAGCAGGACGACGATCGGACGGGTCGGCGGCGGGCTCACGGGCGGGTTCACCGGCTCGTCTCGGGGGGCCACGGCCAGCCGTCCCAGTCGCCGAGGTAGACGACCTCCGGCTCGAGGGCCACGCCGGCGGTTCGCGCGACCGTGTCGCGGACGAGGTCGGCGAGGCGGCGCACGTCGGCGGCCGACCCCTTCGCGTCGTTGACGAGGAAGTTGGCGTGCTTGTCGGAGACGACCGCACCACCAATCCGCGTGCCCTTGAGGCCGGCCGCGTCGATGAGTCGGCCGGCGGAGTCGCCCGGCGGGTTGCGGAACGTGCTCCCCGCCGATGGGAGGCCGAGCGGCTGGTGGGCCTGACGCCAGCGACGGATGTCGTCGAGGCGCGTCTTGATCGTGTCGGCGTTGGCGGGCTCGAGGCGGAACGAGGCCGCGACGACGATCTCCGCCGGCGCATGCTTGAACCGGCTGTCGCGGTAGGCGAGGGCGAGGTCCGCGGGGGCGAGTCGGGCCTCCGATCCGTCGGCCAGCAGGACATCGGCCCACTCGATGATCGCCGCGACGTCCGCGTCGTGAGCGCCGGCGTTGGCCCACACGGCGCCTCCCACGGTTCCCGGGATGGCCAGCCCGAACTCGAGGCCGGACAGCCCGGCCCGCTGCGTCTCCGTCGCGGCGCGCGCCATCGGCACGCCGGACTCCGCGACGTAGCGCTCACCGTCGACGCGCGATCCCTCGGCCCGGTTCTGGATCACGAGCCCCCTGATCCCGCGGTCGCTGATCACGACGTCGCTGCCACGACCGAGCACGACGTGCGGAAGCCCGCGCGACCGCGCGTAGCGCACGAGCGCGCGCAGCTCGAACGCGTTGTGCGCGACGGCGAACAGGTCCGCCGGACCGCCGACCCGCATCGTCGTGAACCGCGCGAGCGGTTCGTCGCGCGACGTCTTGACCCCGATCCGGCGCTGGATCTCCGTCCCGGTCGCGACGGCGTCGAACGGCGTGGCCGGTCGGGATGCGGCCGCGGTCACGCCGCGACCCCGCGCGAGCGGCGGTCGAGCTCGACCGCGTCCGGCAGCGCCCGGCGCTCCGCCGCGGCCCGGACGAGCTCGGCGACCGCGGCGGCCGCGCCCGGCCGGCCGAGCCCGCGAGCGGCGGCGGACATCCGGACGTGCGCATCCGGATCGTCGAGGATCGCCGCCGCCTCGAGCAGCGCGGCGGCATCGAAGTCCTCGTCCTCGACGAGGCGCGCCGCGCCGGCATCGGCGAGCACCCGGGCGTTCGCGCGCTGGTGCCCCGCCGCGTGCGGATACGGCACGACGACCATCGGCAGGCCGAGCGCCGTCACCTCGGCCAGCGTCGACGAGCCGGCGCGGCCGACGACGAGGTCCGCGGCGGCGAGGGCGGCGACCATCTCGTCGCGCAGGAAGGGATACGGCCGGTAGCGACCGCGCAGGTCTGCCGGCAGGGCCTCGCGGGCGGCGAGCGCCGCGGCATAGCCGTCGTCGCCGCTGACGTGGATGACGTGGACCCGTTCGACGAGCCGCGGGAGCGCCTCCCCGACGGCGCCGTTGAAGCGCCGGACGGCCTGCGACCCGCCGAACACGAGGAGCAGCCGGGCGCCGGCGGGGATGTCGAGCCGCGCGCGGGCCGCCTCGCGATCGATCTCGCGGGTGTCGCGAATCGGCGTGCCGGTCACGTAGCACGGTCGGTCGGCCCCGGCCAGGGCGGCGCACGTCGCCTCGAACGAGACGGCCAGCACGTCGGCCAGGCGGGCGGTCCAGCGGACGCTCCGTCCCGGGACGACGTTCCCGTCCCACAGGACGACCGGGACACGGAGCGGGACGGCGGCGAGGACGGTCGGCACCGCCACGTAGCCGCCCGTCGTGAAGATTGCGTCCGGCCGCTCGCGGGCGAGGATCGCCGCCGCCTGCGGGACGGACGCGAGCAGGCGGAGCGGATCGAGCACGGCGTGGGGGCCCAGGTCGACCGTGCGGAGTGAGCGGAGGACGAGCCGCCGGAACGGGATCCCCGCGGCCCGGACCAGGTTCGCCTCGAGTCCGCGGTGCCCGCCGAGCCAGCTGATCGCCGGCTCATCCGAGCCGCCGTCAGGCGCGCGGAGCGACCGGGCGACGGCGAGTGCCGGGTAGATGTGTCCGCCCGTGCCCCCGCCCGCGATCAGCAGGCGCATCGTTCCATGTTCCTCGTTCCACCGTTTCGCGGGAGATCGACATGAGGATCCCGACCGCGGCAAAGCTGATGACGAGCGACGAGCCGCCGGCGCTGATAAACGGGAGCGTGATGCCCGTGATCGGCAGGAGGGCGACGACGACGCCGATGTTGATGAACGCCTGGAGACACAGCCAGGCGGTGATCCCGGCCGCCAGCAACGCCCCGAACGTGTCCGGCGCACCGAGCGCCGTGCGGATGCCAGCGTACGCCAGGAGGAGGAAGAGGCCCACGACGATCGCTCCACCGAGCAGGCCGAACTCCTCGCCGATGATCGCGAAGATGAAGTCGTTGCTCGCGTTCGGCAGGAACAACCCGCCGGCCAGGCGGCTCTCGCCGAGCCCGGCACCGAGGATCCCGCCGAGACCGAGCGCGAGCAGTCCCTGGATCGTGTGGAACCCCTTGCCGAGCGGGTCGCTCCACGGGTTGAGGAACGCCCGGATACGGTCGAGCTGGTACTCGCGAAGGCCGACGGTGATGATCGCGAGGCCGGCAAGGACCGCCATCGCCGCGAAGTGCATGAGGTTGGCGCCGGCCACGAAGAACATCGTGAACGCGGTCAGCGTGACGACCCCGGTCGTGCCGAGGTCCGGCTCGCGGAAGATGAGCGCGACGATCGGGCCGACGATGAGCAGGAACGGCAGGGTGCCCGTGAACAGGCCCTTGATCTTCGTCCCCCGCCCCGCCATCCAGTGGGCGAGGTAGATGACGAGGAACAGCTTGGCGAATTCCGCCGGGTGGATCGCCGGCAGCGGACCGAGCTGCAGCCAGCGGGCGGAGCCGCCGACGATCTTCGGCTGGAGCGGCCCGATCGCCGGCAGGAGGACGAGGACGAGGAGGACGACCGCGAGGATGTACCCCGGCACGGACACGATCCGGAGCAGCCGGTAGTCGACGCGCATCATGACGAGCATCGCGATGATCCCGAGGCCGGCCCACTGGATCTGCGGCCCGACGATGGCGAGGCTGTCGTCGCGCCCGATGTAGGCGCGCATCGCGGACGACGAGTAGACCATCAGGATGCCGACCGCGGCGAGGGCGACGACGGCCACGAGGATCGAGTAGTCCGGCTCATGCCGCTCGCGCTCGAGCGTCGCCTTCCGCTCCTTCGGCGCCACCCGGCCGACGACCATGACCTGACGTGCGGCCCCGAACGGCCGGCGTGCAACGTTCATCGCTCCCCCCTCCCCCGCCGGCCGGCGGCGAGCGCGGCGACGGCCGCCTTGAACGCCCGGCCGCGCGCCTCGTAGTCGGTGAACTGGTCGAAGCTCGCGGCGGCCGGGCTGAGCAGGACGGTCGCCGGTCCGCCCGACGTGCCGGACGCCGCGAGGGCGTCCCGAGCGAGGGCGTCGGCCGTGGCCACCGCGGCGTCGAGCCCGTCGGCGTGCTCGATCCGCTCCAGCCCGGACGCCCGGAAGAGCTCGGCGAGCGCCGGGCCGGACTCGCCGATCACGACGGCCGCAGCCGCGCGCTCCGCGACGACCGGTCCGAGCGCGGCCAGGTCGACCCCCTTGTCGCGACCGCCGGCGATGAGGACGACGGGCGGATCGAACGCGCGCAGCGCGGCGACGACGGCGTCGGGCTGGGTGCCCTGGGAATCGTTGACGAACCGGACGCCGTCGACGAGCGCGACCGTCTCGAGCCGGTGCTCGACGCCCTCGAACGCCGCCGCGGCACGCCGGATGGCATCGGGCGCGACGCCGAACAGGAGCCCCGTCGCGATGGCCGCGAGCGCGTTGCGAACGTTGTGGCGCCCCGGGATTCCAAGCTCGTCGGCCGGCATGATCCGGCCGCCGGGACCGGTCGCCGCCGCGCCGCCACCGGCGATCGGCAACCGCTCCACGCCGGCGGCCACGATCCAGCCGTCGACGACGCCGAGGCCGCCGGGCACCGGTCGCTCGAGGCGGTAGAGCACCGCCGGCGCCGACCCGAGGCCGGCATAGGCGGCGACGACCGGGTCCTCCGCGTTGAGCACGAGGGCGCCGTCCGGGTCAACGAGCTCGGCGAGGCGGCGCTTGACCCGGCGGTACGCCTCGAGCGATCCGTGGCGATCGAGATGATCGGAGGTGACGTTCGTGTAGACGGCGACGGTCGTGCCGCGCGACAGCGTCGGCAGCTGGAGCTCCGACAGCTCGATCACGACGCGGTGTCCGGGCGTGAGGTCCGGCAGACGCTCGACGAGCGGGATCCCGATGTTGCCGCCGAGCGCGACCGGATGCGACGGGTCGGCGGCCAGGATGGCGGCGGCCAGGGACGCGGTCGTCGTCTTGCCCTTCGTGCCGGTCACCCCGATCGTCGGCGCCGGGCAGACGCGGAGCACGAGGTCCGGCTCGGACACGAGCGCCGGCACGGTTCGGTCGCCGGCGTCGCGGGCGGCCACGAGCGACGCGAGCGCGGCGCGGAGGCGCGGCTCGGTCGTCGGGTAGTCGGGGTTGATCGACGGAGACGTCGTCACGAGGGCGGCATCGGCCCAGGCCGTCGTCGGCTCCACGTCCGGCCCCGCCAGCAGCCGGATCGGCCGTCCCTCGAGCCGCTCGAGCGCCCCGGCCAGCTCGCCGGCCGGCCGGCCGTCGTAGACCGTCACGCGCGCGCCGGCATCGACGAGGAAGCGGGCCAGCGCGACGCCGCTGCGCGCCAGCCCGAGGACGGTCACCGGTGCGTCGCGCAGCGCGCCGGAGCGGATGCCGCCGAGGGTCAGGGTGGCCGGGTCGATCGGGCGTGTGCTCGTCATCGCGGTCATGCCAGGCGATCGATCGAGGCGAGGAACAGGGTCACGCCGAGGAGCCCGGCGAGGATCGCCACGATCCAGAAGCGCAGGGTGATCTTCTCCTCGTCCCAGCCGCCGAGCTCGAAGTGGTGGTGAATCGGCGACATCCGCAGGAGGCGCCGGCCGCCGGTCAGCTTGTACCAGGCGACCTGGAGGATGACCGAGCCGGTCTCGACCACGAAGATGAGGCCGATGAGCGGGAGGACAAGGATCTGGCCGGTGATGAGGGCGATGACGGCCAGCGTCGCGCCGAGGGCGAGCGAACCCGAGTCGCCCATGAAGATCTGGGCCGGATGGACGTTGAACCAGAGGAACCCGAGCAGCGCACCGATGATGAGCGCGCACAGGAAGGCGAGGTTCGGCTGGACCGGGACGTTGAGCAGGGCGATGAGGAGGAACGCGACGAAGGCGAACACGAGCGTCCCGCCGGCGAGGCCGTCGAGGCCGTCGGTGATGTTCACGCCGTTGCTCGCCGCCACGATCGCGAGCGCCGCGAACAGCACGTACAGCCACGGTTCGATCGTCACGTCGCCGACGAACGGGACGCGGAAGCCGACGAGGCCGTAGGTCTGCTGGATCTGGAACGCGGCGACGCCGGCGACGACGATGAGCCAGAGCATCTTGTGCCGCGCCCGGATGCCCTCCCCGGTCCGGGCGTTGAGGTAGTCGTCGAACGCCCCGAGGACGCCGACGAGGAGGAGCGTCGCGAGGGGCGCGAACACGCCGCGCTCCGGGAAGCCGCGCAGGAGCACGAACAGGACGACGACGACGCCGATGACGAGGAGCCCGCCCATCGTCGGCGTGCCCTCCTTGACGAAGTGGCTGTGCGGTCCCTCCTCGCGAATCTGCTTGCCGAACCCGGCCACCCGGAGGAGCCGGATGTACGGCGGCATGAGGATGACGATGATCGCGAACGCGAGGAGCAGGCCCTGGATGATCTGGAGCGTCATCGGTCGGCGAGGTCCGTCCGAAGGGCGTCGACGAGGAGGTCGAGCGCGGAGCCGCGCGAGGCCTTGACGAGCACGACGTCACCGTCGCGCAGGCGAGGCACGAGCGCGTCGCGGGCCGCGTCGCGGTCCGCCACCTCGATGACCCGCCCCGGGTCGAGGCCGTGCTCACGGGCCGCCGCGGCGATCCCGGCCGCCGGCCGCCCGACGACGACGAGCAGGTCGGCCACCGAGGCGGCCTCGGCACCGACCGCCCGATGCCCGGCCTCGTGTCCCTCGCCGAGCTCGAGCATCTCGCCGAGCACGGCGACCCGCCGGCCGGCCAGCCCGGACAGGAGCTCGAGCGCCGCGGCGACCGACGCCGGCGATGCGTTGTAGCTGTCGTCGACGATCGTCACGCCGGACAGACGGATGACTTCGGACCGATGGGGCGCGGCCCAGCCGTCGGCGAGCCCGGCCGCGATGTCGTGGACCGACATTCCGGCAGCGAGGCCGACCGCCGCCGCCGCGAGCGCGTTGTGGACGGCCAGGCGCCCGAGGGTCGGGATCGCCACCGGCGTGCTCCCGCGCGCCGTCCGGAGGGTGAAGCGCATCCCGGCGAGGCCGGCGGACGCCACGTCGTCGGCCGTCACGTCCGCGTCCGGCGTGAACCCGTAAGTCACGACGCGCGCGTCGGTCCGCCCGGCCATCGCCCGGACCCGCGGGTCGTCGGCGTTGAGCACCGCCGTCCCGTCCGCCGGGAGGGCCTCGACGAGCTCCGCCTTGGCCCGCTCGATCGCCTCGATCGATCCGATCCGGGACAGGTGGACCGGCTGCACCGCCGTTACGACACCGATCTGCGGCCGCGCGATGCGGGCCAGGTCGGCGATCTCGCCGCCCGTGTACATGCCCATCTCGAGGACCGCGGCCTCGTGGGCGGCGTCGAGTTCGAGGAGGGTGAGCGGGAGCCCGATCTCGTTGTTCCGGTTGCCCTCGCTGCGCAACGTCCGGAACCGCCGGGCGAGGACCGCCGCAACCGCTTCCTTCGTCGACGTCTTGGCGATGCTCCCGGTGACCCCGACGACGAGCGGCGTGAACCGCGCCCGCCAGCCGGCGCCCACCGCCCAGAGCGCCGCGAGACCGTCCGGCACGCGGACGACGGTCACGTCGGCCTGCTCGTCGAGCCCGTCCGGTTCGCGGGTGACGAGCAGTGCCGCGGCGCCGCGGGCGACCGCCTCGCCGAGGAAGCGGTGACCGTCGGTGTGCTCGCCGGGCAGCGCGACGAACAGCTGGCCCGGCGCCACGTCGCGCGAATCGACCGCACCGCCGCGGATCTGGCGGTCGGAGCGTCGGAGGAGTCGGCCGCCGGTCAGACGGGCGAGGTCGTCGGCGGTCAGCGCGGTCGCCGGAGGGCCACCCCCGGTGGACGGCGGCCGGACGTCGGTCACGCTCGCCAGTGTGGCATACGACCCACTCACCGGTCGGCGGGGACGGGATCGAGCGACCGCGGACGATCCGGCAGCAGCGCCGGGGTGGTGATCGCGTCGGTGGCGATCCGGCGGAACAGCTCGAACGACATCACCGGCATCTCGAGCTGACCGACCTTGATGACCGTGGGGGTCGCCTCGTTGATCCGGACCGACACGACGAGTTCCGGGACGCCCTCGTGGCGG
Source organism: Candidatus Limnocylindrales bacterium (assembly GCA_035720425.1). Classification (GTDB taxonomy): domain Bacteria; phylum Chloroflexota; class Limnocylindria; order Limnocylindrales; family CSP1-4; genus DASTOB01. The sequence continues at coordinate 27,009 of DASTOB010000127.1, read as the reverse complement.
CCCACGAAGCCGACGAACGAGTAATTGAAGAGGTCGCGCTTCCAGTCGCCGCGCCCGTCGCGGAGCGAGGGGTCCCAGATCTGGGCGGTGCCGGTCTTGCCGCCCACGTAGTAGCCGGGGATGAGGGTTCGGTCGCGGTAGAACGGAACCGCGCTCACGACGTGGTTCATGAGATCGACGAGGGTCGGCGTCAGGCGCGAGTCCATCACCTCGGCGCGGGCGGCGGTGGAGACCTCCTCGTCGCCGATCGCCTTGACGACGTGGGGCTGGACGAGGCGGCCGCCGTTGACCATCGCCGAGTACGCGGTGGCGAGCTGGATCGGCGTCACGGCCACGCCCTGCCCGAACGAGGCATTGGCGAGGTCGATCTCCCGCCACGTCTTGATCGCCGGGTCGCGGACCAGCCCGCCGACCTCGCCGGCGAGGTCGATCCCGGTCGGCGCCCCGAAGCCGAGGCGCGTCCACGCCTCGTACAGCACGTCGGCCGCGTCGCGCGTCGTCGGACCGAGGCCCAGGGCGATCTTGGCCGCCACGACGTTGCGCGACCAGGCGATGGCGTCCTCGAACGTCATCGTCCCGCGACCCTTTCGATCGGCGTTGTCGATCTTCGTCTTGCCGCCGTCTAGCTTCAGCGTGCCGACGTCGACGTACGTCGTGTCCGGCGTCACGCCGGCCTCGAGCGCCGCGACGGCGGTCAGCATCTTGAACACCGAGCCCGGCTCGTAGACCTCGCTCACGAGGGGGTCGATGAACCGGGCGGGATCGGTCGAGGCAATCGTTCGATACTGGTTCGCGTCGTACGACGGGTACGTGGCGTGGGCGTAGATCTCCCCGGTGTACGGATCCATGACCACGGCCGATACGCTTACCGCGTGGTCGGCCACCCAGGCGGCGAGGAGCTCCTGCTCGACCGCCAGCTGGAGGCCCGCGTCGATCGTCAGGCGCAGGTCGACGCCGGGCACGCCGTACTCGGTCGTGACCGCGGATTCCGGGATCGCTCGGGCGTTGATGTCGCGTCGCGCGACGACCACCTTGGGCTGCCCGGCGAGCAGCTCCTGGTAGCGCTGCTCGACGCCGTACTGGCCCTCCCCCTCCCGGTTGACGAAGCCGAGGAGATGGGCCGCCAGGCTCGAATCCGGGCCGCCGCCGGCCTGCGGATAGACGCGGGCGGGCTCCGGTTCGAGCGTGACCTGCTCGACCCGCCCCTCGGCGAGGGCCAGGCGGATGCGCTCCGACACTTCCGGTTCGAGGTCCCGGGCGAGGATCACGTACTGCCGCTCCGAGGTCATCTTCTCGGTCAGCGACGCGGCCGCCGGGCCGTCCAGCCGAAGGAGCGCGACGAGTTCCGAGGCGACCGCCGCGCGCTTGCGCTGGGAGAGTTGATCCGGCGCCGCCACGAGCCGGTCGCGATCGACGGTCGTGGCCAGGACGACGACACCGCTCCGGTCATAGACCTCGCCGCGCCGGCTCGGGATCTCGGTTCGGACCGTGGTCTGGGCCCGGGCGCGGGCGGCGAGGTCGTCCGCCATGACCACCTGCCAGTACGCGAGCCGGCCGACGATCGCCGTGGCGGCGATCGCGAGGATCACGAGCAGGAACAGAAGGCGGCGGCGCGAATCGGTCCGTCCCAGCATCGATCGCCCGGCGACCCTAGCGCGCCGGCAGGACGAGCGGGTCGGTCAGCGGGACGAGGCCGGCGTCGATGGCGAGCTTGCGAATCGCCGGCTCCCGGCCCAGGCGGTTGAGATCGCTGGCGAGCTCGCGTCGCTCCGACTCGAGCTGCTCACGATGGATCGACAGGCCATCGATGTCGTAGCTCGTCGCGGCGACCCGGACGGTCTGGGCGAGCGAAAAGAACGACAGCATGAACGCGAGGACGATGCCGCCGAGCACAAAGCCGATCGGATTGGCTCGATTCCTCGCCCGCACTGCGCCGCGCATCCGGCGACGCGGCAGGGCCGGCGCCTCGGCGAGGCGCGGGCGCGGCGGCGCAAGGATGGGACGCGTTCGGGCGCCCTGGTAGACGGCCATCAGTCGAGGGCGAAGCGCAGGCGGGGCGACCGAGGATCGAGGAACGCGAGCGGATCGGCCGCCGGCGCCCCGTCGAAGTCATCGAAGCCGAACTCGACGTGCTCCGGCAGGTGACGCCGGTCGTGCCGCTCACGCACTTCGTGCTGTCGGCGCCCGTAGGCCTTCCGTCGGCTGGACTGGTGACGCTTGCTCACGGGGGATCCTCCTTCCTCCGGTGCGGTCGCGACGGCCGAACGGCCGCCGATCGTTGGGCTATGCGGCGAGTCGTTCGGCGGCCCGGAGCCGGGCGCTCCGGGCACGCGGGTTCGAGGCGATCTCGTCGGCGCCCGGGGTGAGCGACGGACGAGTCACGAGGCGGAGGCGCGGGTTCCGGCCGCAGACGCAGACCGGCACCTCCGGCGGGCACGTGCAGCCACGGCGTTCCGCGGCGATGAAGCGCTTGACGATCCGGTCCTCGAGCGAGTGGTAGCTGAGGACGACGAGCCGGCCGCCGGGCCGGAGCAGGTCGACCGCGGCGGCGAGTCCGGCCTCGAGCGCATCGAGCTCGGCGTTGACGGCGATCCGAAGCGCCTGGAAGACGCGCGTCGCCGGGTGGATCCGTCGTCGCCCACGCGGCGGGTGGGGAGCGACCCGCTCGACGAGCGCAGCGAGCTCCTCGGCCGTTCTGACTGGCGCGGTTCGCCGCGCGTCGACGATGGCCCGCGCGATGCGCGCGGCACTCGGCTCCTCGCCGAAGCGCCGGAAGAGCGCGGTCAGCTCGGCCGCGTCGAGCGTGGCGAGGAGCTCCGCGGCCGGCACGCCGCGGGCCGGGTCGAAGCGCATGTCGAGCGGACCGCCGGCGCGGATCCCGAAGCCGCGCTCCGTGTCGGCCAGCTGGAAGCTCGACAAACCGAGGTCGAACAGGGCTCCGTCGACCGCGCCGAAGCCCGCCGCGGGAGCGACGGCCGCGAGCTCGCGGAAGTTCGCCTGGCGCAGGACGAGGCGGTCACCGAAGCGCGGACGGAGGCGACGATCGACCCTGGCGATGGCCGCCCCATCGGCGTCGAGGCCGAGGAGGCGGCCATCAGGATCGGTCGCCTCCAGGATCCGCTCGGTGTGCCCACCGCCGCCGACGGTGGCGTCGAGCTGAAGGCTGCCGGGCGCAGGCGCGAGCATCGTCACGACCTCCACCGCCAGGACCGGCAGGTGCCCATCCTTCATCTCTCCTCCACCGTCGACGATCGGATCCCGAGCGGACCCTGGAAGCGCATGTGGTGTGCCTAGATCCCGAGGCCGTCGAGCGCCCGGGCGAGCTCGTCCGGGTCCTCGAGGGCCCGGCGGTACTCGTCCCAGCGCGACGGCGCCCAGATCTCGGCGTGATCGCGTGACCCGACGACGACCGCGTCCCCGGTCAGGCCGGCCCAGTCACGCAGGTAGGCCGGCACGACGACCCGACCCTGGCGGTCGAGCTCCGCCTCGATCGCCCCGGCGAACACGTAGCGCTGGAACAGGCGCGACGCGGAGTCGGCGATCGGGAGCCCGGCGACCTTCGTGGCGAGGACGTCCCAGCCGGCCTTCGTGTGAATCGCCAGGCAGGCGTCGAGCCAGCGCGAGATGACCGCGCCGTCGTCGAGCTGCGCACGGAACTTCGACGGGACGGCGATCCGTCCCTTGTCGTCCACCGTGTGCCGGTACTCGCCGGTGAACACCTGTCGGGCTGTCCTTCTCGGTTGGACCCGAATCCCCCACCGGGGTGTCGGGCGCTGGGGGCCGCTGGTCCGTGGTTCCCCACTTTGAACCACTTTGTGCCACTTCGCTGCATTCTAGCGCGCAACGGGGCCGCGTCAATGCGTGATTTGGGGGATACCGGCAACGAGTCGACGTGCGAGGCCGCGTGCAACCCGGACGACGTTCCACGTCATCTCGACGCCCGTGCCGCGGGGGCCGTCGATCCGGCCGCTCGGACCGCCGCGCCGGGCACGAAGCGGCCCCCGACCGGCCCCGACGCGGCCTCAGATCAGGCAGGACGTCCCGGCGAACGGGCTGACGACGCAGTCGGTGTTGGCATGACGTGGAATCCGGACTGGGTCCCGCCCGACGACCGGGAGGGCCGGATCGGCCATGTCAGCGCGTCGGCGGCGGCAGGATGAGTTGCTGGCCGGCCCGTAGCGGGGTGGTCTCGAGCCACGGGTTGAGCTCCCGGACCGTCGCCTCCGGCACGCCGAAGTAGCGCGCGATGCTGAAGATGTTGTCCCCGCTCCGGATCGTGTAGATCCAGCAATCCGGCTTGTCCGGGCACGGTTCGAGCAGCTCGTACCGATCGCTCGTGGGCTGCGGCGTGACGGTCGGCCGCGGGGTCGGCGACGGCGTGGGGCGCGGGGTCGCGGTCGGGGCCGGGGTCGGCGACGGCGTCGGGCGCGGGGTCGCGGTCGGGGCGACGGTCGGCTCGGCGGTCGGCTCGGCCGTCGGGACCGGCGTCGGCGGCGGTTCGGTCGGCTCCTGGGACGCGGCCGCCACGTCGGTTGGTTCGGCCCCCGCCCCCGGCAGCGTCAGCCCGCCGCGGGCGAAGACGAACGCGAACGACAGCGTCGCCGAGGCCACGAGCACGACCGCGGCCGCCACGATCGCGCGCGAGATGCCCGCGCGAGGCGGAACGACCGCGACGGTCTCGCGCCCCACGAGCGAGCCGCGCAGGTAGCGCGGGCAGCTCACGTGGCCCGCGGTCAGGCAGACGAGCTCCTGCTGGCGGAGCGACTGCGGCTTCGGCTCGCCGAACGCCGCACAGCGGTTAGCCTCGTGCGGGTATTCGATCGGCAGGCCAAGTCGGCCGTCGGCGGATTCGCTCCGGAAGAACGGGCACGTCGCGGGGTTCGGGGACCGCGCATCGTCGAGGATCGAGAGGGACCCGCTTCCCTCCTCGACGTCGGTCACCGGGAACTCGATCCCGCGGCCGGGGGCCGTGTCGGCGAACGCGTCCGCCTCGGCACGCGCCTCTGCCTCGGCAATCGACGCAAGGTCGGGCGGAGCGACGAGCGAGGCAAGGTCGTCGGGATCCGCCGGCCGGTCGACGCCCACCGGGCCGTCGGCGTCCGTCGGCTGATCGGGGTTCCCGGGCGCGGTGGCCTGGGCTTCCATGTCCGCGTCGGCCGACGGCACCGGTTCCGCTGCAGCATCGACCGCCGGCGACATCGCCTCTGGCGGCGGCTCCGTGCTGCGCGACGTACGACGTCGGCTCCGGGCGGGGCGTTGCGGCTTGGCGCCGTCCTCCTCCACGTCTCCTCCGCGCGCTCCGACTGGTGGATCGGCGCGGAGTCTAGTACGTTTGGGATGTTGTCGTCGCTCACGGAGGGGTGCTAGGCTGCGCCGCCACGATCGGCCAGCCCGATCGAGATCCGCATGTGAGGCCCGAACCGCACCCGATGGCCCTGCCGCTCCCGGTCGTTCCGCCCGAGCCAGACGCGTACCGGCTCGCCCCTCACCGGATCCGCCGCTGCACGTTCCGCCGGCTCATCCAGGTCGATGGGACGGCCGATCGCGTGTTCGACGTCGAGTGCCTGTTCCCCGATCGCAAGGTGCCGATGCCGCTCGGTGATCTCGAGTCGGCCACACCGATCTGCAACACCTGCACGGCTGCGCACATCTTCCGCCCGGACGAGGACTAGGAGGCCACCTCCGCGCCCGAGCGCGCGGGCGCCGCGCGGCGGCGAGGAACTGCGTCAGCGAGGCGGCCTGTAAGCCGAGTTCTGTCCCGCCGGCGCCGAGGCGTCGGTGGGGATGGCCATCCATCTGGGGCCGCCGGTTGCCCAGCGGCTCATGCGGCCGACCCGAGGGCTGGGCAGCGCGCCTCTCCCCCGGCGAACCGGGTTGCGCCCTCCTACTTGGCCTTGCTCCGGGTGGAGTTTGCCGCGTTTCACTCCGGCCAGTGGCTCGCGCCCCCGGCCGGCATCGTCACTGTGGCACTGGTCCTCGCCTCACGGCGGACGGGCGTTACCCGCCACCCTGCGCTGGGGAGCTCGGACTTTCCTCACGCCGCCTGGTTGCCCAGCCGGCGCGCGACCATCCGGCCACCTCGCTGACCGACCGATTCTACTCCCGGACGCCGTTCGGCCCGTTCAGCCGCCCGCCCGACCCTCGAACGTGACGCGACCGCTCGCGGTGGTGAGGAACAACATCCCCTCATCGACGGCGAGCTCGGCCGGTGCGCCGAGGATCGCGAGGAAGGCGGCCTCCTGGGCTCCGATCGGATCGGCGCAGGCGATCTCGGTCATGACGACGTCGACGAAACGCACCCGGCCGTCGGCCTCGCTCACCACCGTCCCGCCGAACGTGTTGCAGCCGGTCGAGCCGCTGACACGATCGCCGTCGAACGCGAGTGTCGGCATGGCCCCCAGGACCGTGTTCGTGTCGTTGATCGAGACCGCCACCCAGCTCGTCCCGTCGAGCGGGATCGGCGTCGCGGCGGCCGGCGGTTCGGTCGACGGCGCGGCCGCACAGCCGGCGAGGACGGCGATCGACACGACCACGAGGAGCAAGCCCGTACGACCCATGTCTCACGGACGCCGGGCCGACGCCCGCGGTTCCGGATCAGGCGCCGGCGGGCCTTCGGACGACCGACCGCGGACCCCCCGCCGCGGCCCGGTCGATCGCCTCGTTGGCCAGCGCGTCGGCGAGCGCGTTCTGGGCCCGGGGCACGTGGGTGGCCGACCACGGCCGAAGCGTCTCGAGCTGCGCCCGGGCGGCCTCCCACAGCGGGCGCAGCTTGGCGTCCTTGACCCGCCACCGACCGTGGAGCTGCTCGACGATGAGCATCGAGTCGAGGAACAGGTCGACCCGCGCCGCGCCGAGTTCGCGAGCCAGCTCGAGCGCGCGGACGACGCCCGTCCACTCCGCCACGTTGTTCGTGGCGTGGCCCAGGAACTCGGAGATCGTCGCGTCGGGCGCGGCGCTCGGCGAGAGCGCATCCGGCCGGGACGCGTCGATGAGGACGGCGCCGAGCGATGCCGGCCCGGGATTCCCGCGCGCCGCGCCGTCGGTCCGGATGACGAACCTTGGGGCGCTCAGAGCCAGCACCCTCGACGTGGAACCATCACTCGCTCATCGAGCCGGAGGCATCGCGCTCGCGGAGCCATGAGGCCAACCACCTCAGGCCTGCTTGTCGACGATCGAAGAGCTGACCTCGAGGATCGCCTGGGTGATGTGGATCCCGCGCGGGCAGGCGTCGGTGCAGTTGAAGATCGTCCGGCAGCGCCACACGCCGTCCTTGTCGGCCAGGATCTCGAGCCGCTCATCGGCCGCGTCGTCGCGCGAGTCGAAGATGAACCGATGGGCGTTGACGATCGCCGCCGGCCCGACGTACCCCGGTTGCGCCCAGAACGACGGGCACGACGAGGTGCACGCGGCGCACAGGATGCACTTGGTCGTGTCGTCGTAGCGGGCGCGGTCCTCCGGTGACTGGCGCCGCTCGCGCTGGGGTGCCGGACCCTCCGCCACGAGGAACGGCATGACGCTCCGGTACTTGCCGAAGAAGTCGTCCATGTCGACGACGAGATCCTTGATCACCGGCAGCCCCGGCAGCGGCGCGATGCTGATCCGCCGCCCGAGGGTCTCGACCCGCAGTTTGCAGGCCAGCCGGTTGCGGCCGTTCACGAGCATCGCGTCGGACCCGCAGACGCCATGGGCGCACGAGCGGCGGAACGTGAGTGTGCCGTCCTGCTCGTACTTGATCCGATGGAGCAGGTCGAGCACGCGGTCCATGGCCGGGTCGGATTCGACCGCGTACGTCTCCCAGTGCGGCTTGCGGTCCCGCTCGGGGTCGTAGCGCAGGATCCGGACGTCGATCTGCACGCGGTCGTCCTCAGTACGTCCGGGGCTTGGGCTGGAACTGGGTGATCACGACGTCCTTGTAACGGATCTTCGGGCCGCCTTCCGCGGCAACGGCGAGGCTGTGGCGGAGGAACGTCGTGTCGTCGCGCTCGGGGTAGTCCTCGCGGGCGTGGGCGCCGCGACTCTCGCGACGCGCGAGGGCGGCCACGGCGGTCGTCTCGGCACAGTCGAGCAGGTAGCCGAGCTCGCGGGCCTCGACGAGGTCCGTGTTGAACACGGTGCCGGTGTCCTGCACCCCGACGCGCTCGTACCGCTCGCGCAGGCCGCGCACCGCTCCGACCGCCCGCGTCAGGGTCGCCTCGTCGCGGTAGACCCCGACGTCGTCCATCATCACGTCGGCCAGCTCCGCGCGGAGGCGCGCCGCGGACTCCCCGCCCCGCCGGCCCCGGATGGCCGCCAGCTCAGCGCGGACCGGTTCCTCGACGTCGATGGCCAGCTCCGGCGAGCCGACGCCGCGCAGGTCCTCGATCATCTGCCGCCCGGCGCGACGCCCGAAGACGAGCAGGTCGACGAGCGAGTTCGTGCCCAGCCGGTTCGCGCCGTGGACGCTCACGCAGGCGCACTCGCCCGCGGCGTACAACCCCGGCACGATCGTGTTGGCCTCGTCGCGCACGACCCGGGTCCGGACGTCGGTCGGGATGCCGCCCATGGCGTAGTGGGCCGTGGGCTGGATCGGGACCGGCTCGGTCAACGGCTCGACGCCCTGGTAGACCCGGGCGAAGTCCGTGATGTCCGGCAGCTTCTCCTCGATGACCTGCCGGCCGAGGTGGCGGACGTCGAGGTAGACGTAGTCCTTGCCGCCGATCCCCCGCCCCGCCCGGACCTCCTCGTAGATCGCGCGGCTGACCATGTCGCGCGGCGCGAGCTCCATGAGCCGCGGCGCATAGCGCTCCATGAATCGCTCGCCGGCGTCGTTGAGCAGGTAGCCGCCCTCGCCGCGCGCGGCCTCGGACAGGAGGATGCCGATCCCGACGATGCCGGTCGGGTGGAACTGGTAGAACTCCATGTCCTCCATCGGCACGCCGTGGCGGTAGGCCAGCGCGACCCCGTCACCGGTCAGCGACCAGGCATTCGACGTGATCCGGAACATCCGCCCGAACCCGCCCGTGGCGAGCAGGACGGACTTGGCCCGGAAGGTATGGATCTCGCCGTCGGCGATGCGGTAGGCGACGGCGCCCGCCGCGCGGCCGCCGTCGCCGGCCTCGCCGCCCTCGAACAGGAGGTCGACGACGTGGTACTCGTCGTAGAACCGGACGCCGTGCTTGATGCACTGCTGGTAGAGGGTCTGGAGGATCATGTGGCCGGTCCGGTCGGCCGCGTAGCACGCTCGCCGGACGGCCGCCTCGCCGAAGTTGCGGGTATGGCCGCCGAAGCGGCGCTGGTCGATCCGCCCGTCCGGCGTTCGGTTGAACGGCAGGCCCATGTGCTCGAGCTCGATGACCGTCTCGATCGCCTCGCGGGCCAGGACCTCGGCGGCGTCCTGGTCGACGAGGTAGTCGCCGCCCTTGATCGTGTCGAACATGTGCCACTCCCAGTGGTCCTCCTCCTGGTTGCCCAGGGCGGCGCACACCCCGCCCTGGGCGGCGCCGGTATGGGAGCGAGTCGGGTAGAGCTTCGTGATGACGGCCGCGTCGATCCCGGCGCGGGCGAGCTCGAGGGCGGCCCACAGGCCGGCCCCGCCGGCGCCGACGATGATCGCGTCGTGGTCGATCCGCATGTTCAGGCGTCGGGGACGACGTTCGGCAGCGTCATCACGACGAGCGTGCCGATCACGAACAGCACGACCCCGAGCAGGTACAGGGCCATGAGCGTGACCGTCCGGACGCCGCCGCGGGTGTAGTCGGCCACGACGATGCGTACGCCCATGAACGCGTGGAACAGGACGAGCATGAGCAGGAGCCAGTCGAACGCCCGCCAGAACAGGCTGCTCCAGCGGACCTCCGCGATCCACGATGCGGTCTGCTCCGCCGGGTCGTAGATGACGTGGAGGATGAGGTAGTGGCTGAGCACGAGCACGAACAGGCCGAGCCCGGTGAGGCGCATGAGGTACCACACCGCGAGCTCCCAACCGCCCGATTGCGGTCGGGTTCGGCCGGCCCGGCCGTAGCGGCCGCTCATCGCGGCCACCAGCCCATGGCGCGCGCGAACTGACCGAAGATGACCCACGTCACCGGCAGCCCGATGGCGAGGAAGAGGAGCCAGTTCAGGTACCACAGCTGGCGGTGGAATCGGGTCAGGGTCGGCCAGAAGTCCATGACGATGATCCGCAGGCCGTTCAGCGCGTGATAGAGCACGGCCGCCCCGAGCAGCCACTCGAGGACGATTCCGATCGGGTGGGCGTAGATGGCGAGCAGGGTATCGTACGAGTCCGGCGCCGCGCCGACCAGGTAGATGTCGATGACGTGGAGGACGAGGAAGGCCCAGATCGCAACGCCGGAGATGCGATGGAACGCCCAGGCGAGCATGCCCTCGCCGCCGCGATACCGAAGCAGCATCGACCCGTCGCGCCTCTGTCGCCGTGCCCGGTCGCCGGCCGTCAGGACGCCGGCACGGGCGCGGCCGTCAGGCGCGCCACGATCGCCCCGGCGAACTCACTCGTCCCGGCCGTACCGCCCAGGTCGTACGTGATCGTGCGACCCTCGGCGACGACGTCACGCAGGGCGGCCTCGACCCGACCCGCCTCGTCCGGGTGCCCGAGATGGCGGAGCATGAGCGCCCCGGACAGGATCATCGCGGCCGGATTCGCCTTGTTCTGGCCGGCGTACTTGGGGGCCGACCCGTGGACCGGCTCGAACACCGCGGCGTACGTCCCGATGTTCGCCCCGGGCGCCACCCCGAGGCCGCCGACGAGGCCGGCGGCGAGGTCGCTCACGATGTCGCCGTACAGGTTTGGCAGGACGAGCACGTCGTACAGGTCCGGCTTCTGGACGAGCTGCATGCACATGTTGTCGACGATCCGGTCCTCGAACTCGATCCGACCCTCGTACTCGGCGGCAACCGTCCGGCACGACTCGAGGAACAGGCCGTCCGACAGCTTCATGATGTTCGCCTTGTGGACGGCGGTCACCTTGCGCCGGCCGTTCGCGACGGCGTAGTCGAACGCGTAGCGCGCGATTCGCTCGGAGGCCTCGCGGGTGATGATCTTGATGCTCTCCGCGGCGTCGCGCCCGACCCGGTGCTCGATGCCGGCGTACAGGTCCTCGGTGTTCTCGCGGACGATGACGAGGTCGACGTCCTCGTAGCGCGACTCGAGGCCCGGGATCGACCGCGCCGGCCGCACGTTGGCGTAGAGGTCGAGCGCCTGGCGGAGCGTGACGTTGACGCTCCGGAACCCCTCCCCGACGGGGGTCGTGATCGGGCCCTTCAGGGCGACCCGGTTGCGACGGATCGAGTCGAGCACGTGGTCCGGGAGCGGGGTGCCGTGCTCCGCGATGACCGCCTCGCCCGCCTCGACGACCTCCCACTCGAAATCGATCCCCGAGGCGTCGAGCACGCGACGGGTCGCCTCCGCCAGCTCCGGCCCGATGCCGTCGCCGGGGATGAGCGTGACGCGGTGGGTCATGCGGACCATTCTAGCCCGCTCGGGAGGCTCCCGCGGTCCTGTACCATCGATGCCCCCGTGAAGATCCAGGAAGCCGACGCCAAGTCGCTGCTCGTCGCCCAGGGCCTGCCCGTGCCCGGATGGGAAGTCGCCCGTACGCCGGCCGAGGCGCGCGCCGCCGCGGAGCGGATCTTCGCGACCGGCGCCGACAGCGTCGTGATCAAGGCGCTCGTCCTCGTCGGCGGCCGTGGCAAGGCCGGCGGCGTGAAGCTCGCCGCCGACGCCGATCACGCCGAGCGCACGGCAGCGCTCATCCTCGGTATGGACATCAAGGGCATCACCGTGCGCAAGGTGCTCGTGGCGGCCGCGGCCGACATCCTCAAGGAGTACTACCTCGCCGCGGTCCTCGACCGCGACGCCCGGCGGATCCTGCTCATGGGCTCGTCCGAGGGCGGCGTCGAGATCGAGCACGTCGCCGCCACGAATCCCGACGCGATCGTCACCCTCCACGCCCACCCGTACCTCGGGCTGCTCGACCACCAGGCTCGCTCGTTCGCGTTCCGGATGGGCCTCGGCGAGCACTGGCGCGAGGCTGCCGCGATCGCCAGGGGCCTCGTCGCCACGATGCGCGCGAACGACGCGGACCTCGTCGAGATCAACCCGCTCGGGATCGTGCGCGAGAAGGGCGCCGGCGGGGCGACCGTCGATCGGCTCGTCTGTCTCGACGCGAAGATCACCCTCGACGATTCCGCCCTCGCCCGCCATCCCGGCCACGAGGCGCTGCGCGATCTCGACGAGGACGACCCGACCGACCGTCAGGCCCGCGGGGCGGACATCAGCTTCATCAAGCTCGACGGGACGATCGGCTGCATGGTCAACGGCGCCGGCCTCGCGATGACGACGATGGACCTCGTCAAGCGGGCCGGCGGCGAACCGGCGAACTTCCTCGACATCGGCGGCGGCGCGCGGGCGGACAAGGTCGCGACCGCGATGCGGCTCATCCTGTCGGACCCGAAGGTGTCGGCCATCCTCGTCAACATCTTCGGCGGCATCACCCGCGGCGACGAGGTCGCCCGCGGCCTCATCGAGGCCCGGCGGGTCCAGGCGCGCGACGTGCCGATGGTCGTCCGGATCGTCGGCACGAACGCGGCCGAGGCGGGACGCCTCCTCGAGGAGGCGAACTTCGAGACGGCGGCGACCCTCGACGAGGCGGCCGAGAAGGCCGTCGCCGCCTCGCGGCGGGGTGCGGCATGAGCATCCTCATCGGGCGCGACACGCGGCTCGTCATCCAGGGCATCACCGGCCGCGAGGGCACCTTCCACGGCACGTCGATGCTCGAGTACGGAACGACGGTCGTCGCCGGGTCGACCCCGGGCAAGGGTGGGCAGCGGGCGCTCGACGGGCGCGTGCCCGTGTTCGACACGGTCGGCCAGGCCGTCCGCGAGACGGGCGCCAACACGTCGTGCATCTTCGTGCCGGCCGCCGGTGCCCCCGATGCGATCATGGAGGCGGCCGATGCCGGGATCGGCACGATCTTCTGCATCACCGAGGGAATTCCCGCCCTCGACATGATCCCGGTCGTCGAGACCGTGCGCGCCGCCGGGGCCCGCCTCATCGGGCCGAACTGCCCGGGTGCGACCTCGCCGGGCCGGGCCAAGGTCGGGATCATTCCGGGCTCGGTCCACCGCGAGGGACGGGTCGGCGTCGTGTCGCGCTCCGGAACCCTGACCTACGAGGCCGTCCAGGCGATGACCGATGCCGGCATCGGCCAGTCGACGTGCGTCGGCATCGGCGGCGACCCGATCATCGGCACGACGTTCCTCGACGTGCTCCAGCTGTTCGCCGACGACCCCGAGACGGACGCGATCGTGCTCATCGGCGAGATCGGCGGGGCGGCGGAGGAGCGGGCCGCGGCGTGGGCGGCGGAGCACCTGCGCGATCGCCCGATGGCGGCGTTCATCGCCGGGCGGACCGCCCCGGAGGGCAAGCGGATGGGCCACGCCGGCGCGATCATCTCGGGCGGGTCCGGCACGGCCGAGTCGAAGGTCGCTGCGCTCGAGGCGGCGGGCATCCGGGTGGCCGCGTCGCCGACGGAGCTGCCCGCGCTGCTCCGCGAAGCGGGCTACACGGGCTGACGGCCGTCCGATCCTCCATGGGTACCCTGATGGACCTCGTGGCCGGCGATGCGCGCGAGATCCTGCTCGCGATTTCCGTCGACGACCTCGACGCGCTGTCCGACCCGGACCGCTTCGACGCGCACCTCCCGCTCGGCGCAGGCCTCGACCCGGACTGGCTCGACCGGTTCTCCGAGGCCGTGCGTGCCGTCACGCGCGCCGACGAGCCGAGCGACTTCATCGACGCCCGACGCGAGCTCGATGGCCCCGATGACGTCGGGGAACGAACGATCGAGCGGGTCGATCCGGGCTGGGTCGGCGCGATCGCGCGCGTCCCGGATCGCGACGTCGACGCGATCGCCGGCCGCTGGATCGACCTGCTCGAGGAGGAGCTGGGCGACTTCCCCCGCGAGGAGAAGCCGTGGATCCGCGAGCTGGCCGGCTCGATCGTCCGCTTCTGCCGGCGAGCGGACCGATCGGCCGACGTCCTGTTCGCCTGGTCGATCTAGCCGAGCCGCACCGCGGTTCCCGACGCGGTCACCATGAGCATCGACCCGCCCTGCCCCACCGTCTCGTAGTCGAGGTCGACGCCGACGACCGCGTCCGCCCCAAGCTGCTGCGCGGCGACGGCGAGTTCCTCGAGGGCGATCGAGCGGGCCTTGCGGAGCTCCTCCTCGTACGCGCCGGAGCGACCGCCGACGATATCGCGGATGCCGGCGAACAGGTCCTTGAAGATGTTGGCGCCGAGGATCGCCTCACCGGTCACGATCCCGCGGTATTCCGCGATCGATCGTCCCTCGACGGTGGGCGTGGTGGTGATGATGACGGCCATGATCCGGGAACCTCCGAGTGGATCGACGATGGTTACGGGTTGAGACCGAGACTGTGCCACGCCGGGCCACCGGGCGCTTCGATGAGCTCGACGAGCACGCCGTGGCACGAGCGCGGGTGGATGAACGCGACCGGGCCCTCCGCCCCGCGGCGCGGTGACGTGTCGATCAGTTCGACGCCGTCGATCTCGAGTCGAAGGAGTGCCTCGGCGAGGTTCTCGACCTCGAAGCAGACGTGATGGAAGCCCTCGCCCTTGCTGGCCAGGAAGCGGGCGACGCCGGTCGTGTCGTCGGTCGGTTCGACGAGCTCGACCTTGACCTCGCCGACCGGGAGGAACGCGATCCGGACCCGGTCCGACGGGATGTCCATGATCGTCTCGAGCTCGAGCCCCAGGAGGTCGCGGTAGAACCGCAGACCCTCGTCGAGCGACCGGACGACGACGGCGACGTGATGGATTCGCCCGAGATGGCGGATCCGGCGCGGGACCGACGAGGCCGGCGTGGGCTGCTTGGCGCGTGCCATGGGCTTCCCTCTCAGACCGTGATGAGCTCGCGGTGCTCGCCCCACGCGACGCGCAGGCGATCGCTGATCTCGCCGACCGTCGCGTAGGCTCGGACCGCCTCGATGATCGGCGGCAGCAGGTTGTCGTCGCCGCGCGCGGCGTCGTCGAGGCGACGCAGCGCGGCTTCCCACCCACGGGGATCGCGCTCCGCCCGCACCCGGCGCAGCCCGTCGACCTGGCGGCGCTCGGCATCGGGGTCGATCCGCTGGATCGGCGGCGTGGCGACGGACTCGTCGAGGAACCGGTTGACCCCGACGACGATCCGATCGCCCCGCTCGATCTCCTGCTGGACCCGGTAGGCGGCTTCCTGAATCCGGCGCTGCTGGAATCCCGCCTCGATCGCGGCGAGCGTGCCGCCGAGGGCGTCGATCTCGTCGAGGTACGCGGTGGCCGCGCGCTCCAGCTCGCTCGTCAGGCTCTCCACGTAATACGAGCCGGCGAGTGGATCCGGCGTCTCGGTGACGCCGGATTCGTGGGCCAGGATCTGCTGCGTCCGCAGCGCGAGCCGGGCCGCCTCTTCGGTCGGCAGGGCGAGCGCCTCGTCGCGCGAGTTCGTGTGCAGGCTCTGGGCCCCGCCGAGCACCGCCGCGAGCGCCTGGACGGTGGTCCGCACGACGTTGTTGTCGACCGACTGGGCGGTCAGGCTCGACCCGGCGGTCTGCACGTGGAACCGACAGACCATCGAACGGGCGTTCGACGCGCCGAATCGATCCTTGACGATCCGGGCCCACATCCGGCGGGCCGCCCGGAACTTGGCGACCTCCTCGAACAGCTCGCTCCAGGCGGCGAAGAAGAACGACAGGCGACCGGCGAACTCGTCGACGTCGAGGCCGCGGGCGACGGCCGCCTCGACGTAGGCGATCCCGTCGGCCAGGGTGAAGGCGAGCTCCTGGGCGGCCGTGGCTCCCGCCTCGCGCATGTGGTAGCCGGAGATCGAGATCGTGTTCCAGCGTGGGAGCTCGCGGGCGCAGAACTCGAAGATGTCGGTGACCAGCCGCATGGAGGCGCGCGGCGGGTAGATGTACGTCCCGCGCGCGATGTACTCCTTGAGGATGTCGTTCTGGGTCGTGCCGGCGATCCGCTCGCGCGCGACGCCCTGCTTCTCGGCCGCCGCGACGTACAGGGCGAGGAGGATCGCCGCCGTCGAGTTGATCGTCATCGACGTGCTGACGTCGCCGAGCGGGATCCCGGCCACGAGCGTCTCCATGTCGGCCAGCGAGGCGATCGGCACCCCGACCCGGCCCACCTCGCCCTCCGCCTCCGGGGCGTCAGAGTCGTAGCCCATCTGGGTCGGTAGGTCGAACGCGACCGACAGGCCGGTCTGGCCCTGCTCGAGGAGGTACCGGAAGCGGCGGTTCGTCTCCTCGGCGGTCGAGAAGCCGGCGTACTGGCGCATGGTCCAGAAGCGGCTCCGGTACATCGTCGCCTGGACGCCGCGGGTGAACGGGTACTCGCCGGGGCGACCGAGATCGCGCTCCTCGTCGAGATCGGCGATGTCGGCCGGCGTGTACAGGTCGGCGATCTCGATATCGGAGCTCGTGGCGAAGCGATCGCGCCGCTCCGGCGCGGACCCGATCGCGCGCGCCCGGGTCGAAGCCCTCCAGTGTTCCCGACCCGGATCCCGCCGCTCCTCGCCCACCGATCCTCCTGTTCCCGCTCGCCGAACCCTACTCGATGACGACGAGGAGGTCGCCCACCTCGATCGTCTGGTCCGCCGCGACCGCCACGCGCGTGATCCGACCGTCGCGCGGCGCCCGGAGCTCGTTCTGCATCTTCATCGCCTCGATGGCGAGGATCTGCTGGCCGGCGACGACGTCGTCGCCCGCGACGACCGATACCGACAGCACGCGCCCGGGGATGATGGCACGAACCTCCGTGGGCCCGCCGTGCGCCACGGCCTCCCGCGCGCGCGTCGCGCGCTCGCGCAGGGCAGCGCGGCGGTTCCCCTCGATCTCGACCTCGACCCGCCAGCCGCCGACGACCACCTCGCGCCGGATGATGCCGTCGGCCGACCCGCCAGGCCGGGGCGATGGATCGAGGAACAGGACGGCCCGCCGCTCGCCACCCGGCTCGCCGGCACCCTCGCCGCCACTCCCTCCCCCGGCCGTGACGACGGCTCGGCCACGCTCGTCCGGGCCGGTCACGGTCACGTCCGTCGCCCGGCCGTCGATGACGAGCGCCGGCACCTCCGGGCGGCCGGCCGCGGCCGTTACGGTGACGCGGATGGCGGCGGGGTCGGTTGCGGCGAGACCCGGATCGCCGGGATCGAGGGGATCGCCGGGGGCGGCGCTCATCGCGGCCACCGGTCGACGGCTGCCTCGCGGCCGGCGCGGAGCCACCCGCCGTCGCCCGCGGCGGCGGTCGACGGACCGGGGCCGGCCCGGGTGACGGCCCGGGTGACGGCCGCGCCGGTCGTCGACCCGTCGCGCCGCGCGACGACCCCCGCCGCGAGCTGGGCCAGCCGGGCCGCGCGTTGGTAGTCCGCTGCTCCGTCCCAGCGCTCGTCGACCCACGCCGTCGACAGCCGGCCTGCCCGGAACGACGGATCGGCCGCGACGAACCGGTGGAACGGGACCGTCGTCTGGACGCCGCCGACCTCGATCTCGTCAAGCGCTCGACGCAGTCGAGCGAGCGCCGCGTCGCGGGTCGGCCCGTGGACGATGAGCTTGGCGATGAGGTTGTCGTACTCCGGCGCGATCCGGTCACCCTCCTCGAGCCCGGTATCGACGCGGACCCCGGGCCCGCTCGGCAGGCGCCAGCGCGTGACACGGCCGGGCGTCGGGGTGAACCCACGCGCCGGATCCTCGGCCGTCAGCCGGACCTCGATCGCGTGCCCCATCGGTTCGACGGCCTGTTCGGCGGCCCGCAGCAGCTCAACCGACAGCGGCTGCCCGGCGGCGATCCGGATCTGCTCGGTGACGATGTCGATCCCGGCGACGAGCTCCGTCACGCCGTGCTCCACCTGGAGCCGCGTATTCACCTCGAGGAAGTGGAACGCCCCGTCCGGGTCGAGGAGGAACTCGGCCGTGGCAGCGTTGCGCAGGCCGGCGGCGCGCCCGATCCGGACGGCCATGTCGTGGAGACGGCGCCGCGCGTCGCGGTCCAGGCCGGGAGCCGGCGCCTCCTCGACGAGCTTCTGGTGGCGCCGCTGGAGCGAGCAGTCGCGCTCGCCGACGGCGACGACGCGCCCGTCGGCGTCGCCGAGCAGCTGCACCTCGACGTGCCTGGCGGGCGCGATCTCGCGCTCGAGGTAGACCCGCCCGTCGCCGAACGCGGCGTCCGCCTCGCGCGACCCGGCGACGAGCGCCGCCGGGAGGTCGGCTGCCCTCGCGACCCGACGCATGCCCCGGCCGCCGCCACCGGCGGCCGCCTTGACGAGCACCGGGTAGCCGATCGCCTCGGCCTCGGCGACGATCGTTGATACCTGATCGGGTCGCTCGACCGCGACGGGCTCGAGCGTGCCGGGCACGATGTCGACGCCGGCGTCCCGGGCCAGTCGGCGCGCGTGCAGCTTGTCGCCGAGCGCGTCGATCGTCGCCGACGGCGGGCCGACGAAGACGATCCCGGCACGCTCGACGGCGCGCGCGAAGGCGGCTCGCTCGGCGAGGAAGCCGTAGCCCGGGTGGATCGCCTCGGCGCCGGTCGACCGCGCGGCCTCGACAATCGCGTCGATCCGGAGGTAGCTCTCGCTCGGTGGCGGCGGGCCGAGCCGGACCGCGTCGTCGGCGAGGCGGACATGGAGCGCGTCAACGTCGGCGTCGCTGTAGACCGCGACCGCCTCGATCCCGAGGTCGCGGCAGGCCCGGATGATGCGGACCGCGATCTCGCCGCGATTGGCGACGAGAAGCCGGTGGAACGGCCGCTCCCCCACTCCGTCTTTGCGCAAAGACGGGATCTCAGAGGGGGATGTTGCCATGCTTCTTGCGCGGGTTCGTGTCTCGTTTGTCGGCCAGCATCTCGAGCGCCCGGATCAGGCGTGGCCGCGTTTCCGACGGACGGATCACGTCGTCGACGTACCCGCGAGCCGCGGCGACGTACGGGTTGGCGAACTCCGCCTCGTACTCCGCGACGAGCCGGGCCCGCTCGGCGACGGGGTCGGCGGCCTGGGCGATCGTGTCGCGGAAGATGATGTTGACCGCCCCCTCCGGCCCCATCACCGCGATCTCGGCACTCGGCCAGGCGAAGTTCATGTCACCGCGGACGTGCTTCGAACTCATGACGTCGTACGCGCCGCCGTACGCCTTGCGGGTGATGACGGTGAGCTTCGGAACCGTCGCCTCGCAATACGCGAAGAGGAGCTTCGCGCCGTGCTTGATGATCCCGCCGTGCTCCTGCCCGACACCGGGCAGGAATCCCGGGACGTCGACGAACGTCACGAGCGGGACGTTGAAGCAGTCGCAGGTCCGGACGAACCGGGCGGCCTTGACGGACGCATCGATGTCGAGTGCGCCGGCGAGCACGGCAGGCTGCTGGGCGACGACGCCGACGCTCCGTCCGCCGAGGCGAGCGAACCCGATGATGATGTTCTGTGCCCAGCCCGGCTGAATCTCGAGGAACGCGCCGTCGTCGACGACCCGACCGATGACGTCGTGCATGTCGTACGGTCGCTGCGCGTCGTCCGGTACGACGCGGTCGAGCTCGGGGTCCATCCGATCGACCGGGTCGGCAGACGTCGCCGGCGGGGCGGACTCGAGGTTGTTCTGCGGGAGGTGACGCAGGATCCCCCGAACCGCGTCGAGCGCCGACGCTTCGTCCGGCGCGGCGAGATGGGCAACGCCGCTCCGCGTCGTGTGCGTCGTCGCCCCGCCGAGGAACTCCGAGTCGACCTCTTCATGGGTCACCGTCTTCACGACGTTCGGACCGGT
This sequence comes from Candidatus Limnocylindrales bacterium, assembly GCA_035720425.1. Classification (GTDB taxonomy): domain Bacteria; phylum Chloroflexota; class Limnocylindria; order Limnocylindrales; family CSP1-4; genus DASTOB01. Next base: position 7,203 of record DASTOB010000127.1, on the reverse strand, counting down.
CACGAACATGTAGCTCGTACCCTCGACCATGATCGTGAAGTCGGTCATCGCCGGCGAGTAGACGGCGCCGCCGGCGCACGGGCCCATGACCACCGAGATCTGGGGAACGACACCCGACGCGAGGACATTGCGCAGGAAGATGTCGGCATAGCCGCCGAGCGAGACGACACCCTCCTGGATTCGCGCGCCACCGGAATCGTTGAGACCGATGATCGGGGCCCCCACCTTCATCGCGAGGTCCATCACCTTGCAGATCTTCTCGGCGTATGCCTCGGACAACGATCCGCCGAACACCGTGAAGTCCTGGCTGAACAGGAACACGAGTCGGCCGTCGATCGTTCCGTGTCCGGTCACGACGCCGTCGCCGAGGACATGCTGGTCGGCCAGTCCGAATTCCGTCGCGCGATGGGTGACGAATGCGTCGAGTTCGATGAACGAACCAGAGTCGAGCAGCAGGTCGATCCGTTCGCGCGCGGTCAGCTTGCCCCACGCATGCTGGCGCTCGATGCGCACCTGGCCGCCGCCGAGCAACGCCTCGGCGCGCAGCGCTTCCAATCGTGCGAGTCGCTCCTCGTTGGTCGACATCCGATGCTCACCTGCGGCACGGGCGGGCCCAGCTGGGTTTCGGGCGCGGCCGTCTGTGCGCAAAGACACACGGACCGCGGGTGATCAGATGATAGTCGGTCGCCCCGAGTCATCGACACTGTCGGCCGGACTATCCACAGAATCGGTGAACAACTCCCGAATGCTGTGGATAACCACGGTGCCCTCGACGCCCTCCGCGGGGTAGCATGACGGCACTCCCGCCTCCCCCGTGCGACGAGCCCGTGCAGCGATTCGAGGTGATGCCCCGGTGACCAACGTGATTGCGATCGCCAACCAGAAGGGAGGCGTCGGCAAGACCACGACGGCGATCAACCTCGCCGGCGCGCTCGCCGAAGAGGGATTCCGCGTCCTGTGCATCGACATGGACCCGCAGGCCAACCTGACCGCGGGACTTGGCATCAATCTCAACACGGTCGAGCGCTCGATGGCCGACGTCCTCGCCGACGGCCGGTCGACGCTCGAGGAGATCATCCGCCCGACGGAGATCGCCGGGATCGACGTCGCGCCGGCCCACATCGATCTCGCATCGACGGAGGGCGAGCTGTTCACGGCGCTCGGCCGGGAACAGATCCTGCGCGACTCGCTCGACGGGATGCTCGACAGCTACGACTTCGCGCTCATCGACTGCCCGCCCAACCTCGGACTGCTGACGGTCAACGGGCTCGTCGCCGCGAACAACGTCATCATCCCGGTCCAGACGCAGTACTACGCGATGAAGGGCCTCAACAACCTCGTCAAGGTCATCAACATGATCCGGATGAAGTTGAACCGGGACCTCCGCATCCTCGGACTCCTGCCGACGTTCTTCGACGGGCGCACGAACCTCGCCCGCGACATGCTCGATGAACTCCGGGTCGTCGGCGACCACCACGTGTTCGCGAGCATCATCCGGACCACCGTGAAGCTCGGCGAGGCGCCGCTCGTGGGCCGTCCGATCACGGCCTACGCCGGATCGAGCGAGGCCGCGCGCACGTACCGCGCGCTCGCCAGGGAGGTGATCGAACTTGGCCAGGCCTGACTTCCGCGCCACCGCCGCCCGTCGCCTGTCCGAGGAGCGGGAGCTCTCCCCCGCCATCGTCAGCCTGCTGTCATCCGACCGGGTCGGCCGCTCGACCGGGGTCCGGATGGTCCCGCTCGATCGCATCACGCCGAACCCGGACCAGCCACGGATGACGATCGACGAGGAATCGCTCCGCGAGCTCGCGTCGTCGATCCAGGAGCATGGCGTGCTCCAGCCGATCCTCGTCCGCCCGCTCGGCAACAACGAGTACCAGCTCATCGCCGGAGAGCGGCGCTGGCGAGCGTCGAGGGCCGCGGGCATCGCCACCATTCCGGCCCTCGTCGAGGATATCGACGACGACACGGCGCTCGAGATCGCGATCATCGAGAACCTCCAGCGCGAGGACCTCTCGCCGCTCGACGAGGCGACGATGTACGAGCGGATGATCCACGAGCACGGGTACAGCGTCCGCAAGCTCGCCCAGAAGCTCGGCAAGGACAAGGGGTACCTCGAGAACCGGCTCCGGCTCGCCGATGCTCCGCCGGAGGTCCGCGAGCTCGTGTCTTTGCGCAGAGACACCCTGTCACATGCCTACGAGCTCATGAAGGTCGACGACCCGAAGAAGCGTCGCCGCCTCGCCGACCAGGTCGCCCGTGGCGAGCTGTCCCTGGTCAAGCTGCGCGAGCGGATCGAGGGCCGTCCGCGACGAGCGACCGGCGAGCCCCACCTCGAGGATGACGGCGAGTCCGGCGACGGCCAGCTCGGCTGGGCCGACGGCGGGACGTCGTCGGACGACTCGGCGGACGAGGCCGGGTGGGCCCCGCAAGGGCAGCGCGCGGACCTGACCGAGGACTCGCTCGTGGCCGCCAAGCAGCAACTCAACGAGGCGGTCGAGGAGCTCGTCGGCGTGCTCCGAACGCCGGACGTGGTCCGATCGATCGGCGAGGTGGACCGCGCAAACCTCGCCAAGTACCTGACGATCGCCAAGCTCAAGCTCGAGAACGCCATCGCGGTCGTGCGCGGCGGCGACGCGCGCTGATCGCGCGGAACCCCGGACACACCGAAGCCGGCGCCGAGAGGCGCCGGCTTCGTCGTTCTGGGGGCTCAGTGGTTGGGCGAGTTCCCGCGTGCTCCGCGACTGGCCTGCCGTGCCTTGGCGGCGCCGCTCTTGCCGGGCGAGTCGTCCGCTGACGCCTCGGTCGCCTCGGTCGTCTCGGTCGTCTCCTCGTCGGCGCCATCGCAATCCCCCGGCGTGAGGTCGGCGAGCACGAGACCGGAGAGGTCCGCGTCCGGGCCGAGCTGGCCACGGTTCATCCGCGCGACGCACGACACGAACGCCCCGTGATTGTCGAAGCCGACCGGCGTCTCCATCTGGGCCGCCTCGGAGACGAGCGCCCCGTGGGTGTCGCCGTCCTCGTGCTCGGACAGCTCGTCGGCCTCCGGTGCGTCGTCGTCGGTCTCCTCGTCCGTCTCCTCGTCCGCGTCCTCGTCGGTCTCGAGGCTGGCCGGAAGGACCTCGTGGCCGGACCGCTCGGCGGCGTTCTCGAGGCCGGGATCGGCGGCGGGCGGTGGATCGCCGGCGAAGACGGCGCCGGCGGTGAGGGCGAGGACGACGAGCGCGACGGCCAGGCCACGAAGTCTGGCGAGCTGATGACTCACGATGATGCCTCCCTGAACGGTGTACCGAGGATAACGACCGCGCCGGGCGCCACGTTAGGGGTACCTTGGTCCGGGGATGGTGCCCCGGCGCGCCGGACCGCCGCCTATCCCCCGACGTCGACGCCGACGATCCAGCCGACCGCGACGGCGGTCAGCCCGACCGCTTCGACCTCCCAGCCCCGCGCCCCGGGCCGGGAAGGACGCGCCAGCGCCACGCCGATCGCGATGAGCGCCACCCCGACGAGGGCGACGCCGATCCCGGCACCGATTCGGGCGATGTCGGCCGCTCGCTCCCCCACCCCGGCCAGGATCGGGATCGACCCCACTGCGACCGCCGATGCCAGCCCGAGCAGGACCGCGTGGACCATCCACGCGCGACGCGGACCGAGGGCCAGGGCCACCGATCCAGCGCCCGAACGGCGGTCCACGTCGACATCGGCGAGGGCATTCGCGATCGCCAGGCCCGCCCCGGCCACGACGGCGGTCGGGACGAGCACGGCGAAGGCCGGGGGCAGGCCGCCGGTCGCCCCGAGCCAGGCGTAGACCGGCAGGAGCGGGATCCCGATCGCGAACGGGAGCCACGACGCGGCCGTGCCGCGGAAGCGAAGGTCGTAGACGAGCCCGACGCCGAGACCCAGGCCGCCGACCGCGACGGTCGCCGGCCCGGATGGGACGGTCAGGGCGAGCCCGATGACGGCGAAGGCGACGGCCGCCCAGGTCGCCGTCCGGCGCGCCACGAGCCCGGCCGGGATCGGCTTGTCCGGCCGCCCGGCATCGCGCTCCGCGTCGGCCGCGTCGTTGGCGGTGCCGATCGAGAACTGGAGCGCGGTCATCGCGACACCGAGGCGGACGGCCGTGGCGGGCTCGGCACCGGCGAACAACGCGACGAGGATCGTCGCCGTCCCGTTGAGGAGCGACGGGAACGGATGGACAAGGCGAACGAGAGTGAATGCCGGACGCCCGCGCGATGTCCCCCCGGGTAAGGTCCCGGCAGGCCCGGACCCCGGCCCGGCGCCGTCAGACGTAGACGAGCTCGTGGAAGTTCGCCACGAGGTACTCGACGAGGCGCTTTCGACCGTCGGCCAGCTCCGCGCGGACGCCCGGCACGAGGTTGTAGAGCGTGATCGCCGGGACCATGAGTCGACCGCCGGCGTCCCGCCCGATCACCGCCGGAGCACCGCCTCCGGAAGCGAACACCCGTTCGAAACCGCGCTCATCGACCCCTGTCGCGCGACGAAAGTCCTCGACGACGCGGATCACGCCCCGCCGGATCGCCACGTCGCGCATGAGCTCCGCCGCCCACGCGTCGATCTGCTCGTCGCTCTGCTGCTCGAGCCGCTTCCGATACTCCTTCGGATCGGCCGACAGACCGGTCGCTCCCACGCTGCCTCCCTGCTCACGGATCGGGCTTCACGGTTCGACCGTGAAGTATGCCAGAGGTCGGGGGTCGCTCCCCCTCCGGCCAGTCGTTGAAGAGCTCGGTCAGCCAGCGCCCGACCGGCCCCGGAGGCCGATAGTCCGGGTGATCCGCGACGAGATCGTGGAGTCGGCCCCACGTCTCCTCGGTCAGGGCGGCGACGGCCTCGCGCGTCGGCCGGCCGGAGGTGGCGATCGGCTGGCCGATCCGAACCCGCACGCGACGGCCCAGCCGCAGCCAGCTCGTGCCGTTGATGGCGAGCGGCACGATCGGGACCCCGGACCGAAGGGCGAAGTAGGCCGCACCTTCGTTGAGCGGCAGGAGCTCCGCCTCGCCGGCATGAATCCGGCCCTCGCCCGCGATCGCCAGCACGCCCCCGGCCGCGAACACCGCCCTGACCCGTCGCGTGGCCTCGAGGAGGTCGTTCTTGCCCGGCCGGTACGGGACGGCCGTGCCGGTCCACAGCATGAGCCGGTTGCGCCCGCCAGCGGACATGTTCTCCTCCTTCGGCCCGAAGAAGTACAGTCGCGGCCGAAACGGCAGGGTCGCCATGAGCACGAACGGGTCCGCCCAGTTGAGGTGGTTGAAGCAGTACACGGCGGGTCCTGCCGGCAGGCGTTCCCGACCCTCCACGCGCAGGCGTATATACGCGCGCGCGAGCAACCAGACGACGGTGCGGGACAGCCAGTAGCGGACCGTCCGTCGCCACGGGTGAATCGGCGGCCCCGGCAGCTCGGGGGCCGGCCCGCCGGTGCGGTCCGGGGTTGCCCGATCGGATGCGGCCGAGCGGGTCGCGACGGCGCCGAGCGTCGCCGGGTCGAGGTCCGAGATCCGCCCCACGACGGCGTCGGCCAGGACGCCGGCGCCCGGCGCCGGCGGGATGCTCGAACTCGGGACGAGGACAACGCGCATCCCGGCCGACCGGGCCGCCCGAACGCCGTTGATCGAGTCCTCGAAGACGACGACCCGTTCGGGCGAGACGGACAGTCGCCGGGCCGCCTCGAGGTAGACGTCGGGTGCCGGCTTGCCGTGCTCGACCTCGTCGGACGACACGACGACCGCGAAGACCTCCGCCAGCCCGGTCGAGCGGAGCGCCGCCTCGATGACCTCGGGATGGGAGGATGAGGCGATCGCGACCGGGCGATGGGCGGCGATGCGCCGAACCGCCTCGGCCACCCCGTCGATCGTCGGCGCCGGCTCGCGGGCGTACCGTGCCAGCACGCCGTCGACGACCGCACGCTGGATCTCGTCGGCCGGCAGGTTCAACGCCAGGCGCTCGCGGATCGTGGCTGCCCACTGGCGGGAGTTCGCGCCCATCACCGCGTCGCGGTCATCGGCGGACCACGGCCGGTCGTGCGCCCGGGCGAACTCCGCCCGAACCTCGTCCCACCACGCCTCCGAGTCGACGAGCACGCCGTCGAGGTCGAAGATCACCGCGTCGACGGGGGCGGTCCCGTCCATAGGACTGATCAGGCGGTGCGTGTCGCGCCGCTCCGGGCCCGGCCGGGCGACGCGGGCGCGGCGCGACGCCGCCTCGCCGGCGCCGGGCGGGCATCGAGCGGTGGTCGACCGTCGGTCGCGGCCATGAGGATGAGGGCAAACGCGGCGATCGCGTCCGCTTCCGCGTCGACCCCGCGCAGGACGTGTCCCTCGACCTGGAAGCTGAGCAGCCGGTGGGTCCCCTGCGTCTCGATGCCGAGTTCGCCGAGTTGAACCCGGTTCCAGCGAACGAGCTTGGCCGACGCCCGCGGGCCCTCCTGGGGCAGGTTCACCCGGACGTGGCAGACGACGAGGCCCGCGGCGACCGGAGCGAGGATCGGGTAGCGGACGGCCGGTTCGTCGCCCCAGGCGACCCAGCAATCCGTGTCGCGACTCGCCCCGAAGGCCGCCAGAACGGGCTCGACGACACCCAGGACCTTGGCCGTCATCGCCTCACGAGCGGGCGCCCCCGCCCGCCATTCGCTCAGGCGCATGTGCCCTCCAGCTGCCGCCCGCAGCGCGGGCGGCAGGAGCGTAGCACGCGGGGCGACCGGCCTCGTCGCCGCTCGGTCGCCCTTGGTCGCGGCCGGTCGACGTGTCGCGGCCGGTCGACGTGTCGTGGTCGGTCGCCCTCGGCGGGCGCCGTGCGATCAGACCGTCGCGTCCTCGCCGCGCCGGGCGCCGATGCTGAGCGCCGCGAGCACGAGCATCTCGATGAGCGTCCAGCCGAGCAGCGCGACACCGCCGGCCACATCGAGCACCGAGCCGGCGTCGGAGCCGATCCGATCGAGCTGGAACATGCCCCGGAACGGCTCGACGAACGGATCCGTCACGCCGAGCACGAAGGCGACGACCTCGTTGCCAGGGTTGGCGACGAGGAGGAGCAGGACGATGCGCACGATCAGCAGCGCCTGAAGGATCCCGAATGCGAGCAGGACCACGCGGCGGACCATCTCACCCGACGTGGGTCGATCGTCGACGACGACCGATCGGTGGACGGCGCGATCGCGCTCGATCGCCACGGGGGCGTGGTCGTGGTCGT